>CAZSIZ010000032.1:0-29140 GCA_964606645.1 uncultured bacterium | reverse complement strand
AATTCTCTCTATGCTGCCATCGTTGGATAAATCCAACCGCCATTTTCGGTCATAGTGCTTTTACCACGAGCCAGATGAATCCTATCTCAGGGAAACTCCATTGTACTACGTCGCGTGTTCGGCGTAGACTTTCAAGAGGGCGTAAGAATATCATTCACTGTGAAACTGCCGATATTGAAGGAATAGCCAAGTGGCCCAGAACTGGGATTTGGAGATAATAAAACAAGCTGTCCAATACAGTCAATGTTCTGCTTCACCTGATTTTTTTCGAGGGATACAGAAGAGATGATGTGAATGCCGTAGTTCCTGCCGCTAGGGTAATCCCATCGGCGAGTCGCCATTTAGGTATACTCAAGCGCTTCCTGGGCTTCTCTGCGAACAATGTAGGCTCGATCCCAGTCGAAATTCTCATCGACACCCAATAAGAGCTGGCATAGCGCCTTGAGATTATCACGTTCGGTGGAATTGAGATGTCCGTACTTTGCCAGTTTCCCAAAACTGCGTATCGCTTTGGCGCGAATCTTCGGCATTGGATCGGCAAGATTGTTGCGTAATGTATCGATAAAAGCTGCTTTTAGATCGTCTGACAGATCCGGGGGTGGAATGGATTCAACAAATTTCCCAATCGCCCGGATGGCAGTATCTTGCAACTCAAGGTCCGGGGATCGAGCCGCTTCAAGAGCCAATTGAGCGACCTGTACGATCTTCGGCGATTTGATCTTACCCATCGCATACAGGATAAACACACGGCATTTCGGATCGCTCGATTCTTGGTATTCGGTCATAAGCGGCTCGATCGCATCGGCACCGATACGGCCTAAAGCATGGCTAATCGCTAACTGCGCTTTTAGATCGGCGGTATCCAGTTCTTTCAGCAAAATGGGGATGATCCATTCCCCGAAGCCGACAACGAGACTGACCGCTTCGTCGAGTATGGGCACCATATCCGGCTGATCCAGAGGATCAATGTAAAAAATAGTCGAAACCATTTCTAGCAACGGCTTCGCTTCGGTAGAACCCACCTTGGAGATTTCTCGCCTTACCAGTTCCAATCCTTGACGCAATTCTTCCAGTTTTGAACTTGCTAAAAGGCTTCCGATGTGGTTATAGGGATTTTTTAACATCACATTATCTCCACGTATCATGCAACATAGTTCCTGTTGGGAACTTCGGGGAAAATATAAAATGTGCCGCCAGAGCGAACACTTTGCGGTTGACGGACGAATCAATACAGTTAGTTCTATCGACTAACAATCCCATAAACAATGTTCAAAAACAAAAAATCTATCTGCGCCGGAGATAAAGAACTGTACACGAAAATGGTTTAGGGGTGAAGCCGTCACCGTAACGGTCACCGTGACGCGCACAGAATCACCTAATCCCCCATAATCACACACCTTTTGGCTTTCCATCCGGTTCGACTTCGGGTTTTTGTGGTCTCTTTGTGTGTGGTTTTTCGGTCAATTCTGGGTATCGATAACAGAACGAACTCAATCGCTGCAAAATTCCATTTCACCACGCATGAAGAACAACGCCCCGGAAGGAATTTTCCGGGGCGTCGTTACATTCTAACAGTGGACAATTTAACGGAAAATGTAGTAGAGAATGACAGTCAGAGTAATCACGACCGCGCCCATAATCTTGATCGATGAATCGGTGGTCAGGTCCATGCCTTCTTGCGTGGGCAGTTGTTTCGGTTCCGACAGTGGCTGAAGAACCGTCATCACGATCATATACGCGGTCAGGATGCCGACCGTGACGACCATCGCATTGAGGAACGCCATGTCCGGGAAGAAATAAATCAAGGCCCCGTAAATCGGGATATTGAGCAGCAGCGCCCCGGAAGCGGCGATGGACGGTGCGCGTTTCACGACCAGTCCAAAGAGGAAGACCGTAAACACGCCGGGAGAAATGAATCCCCAGAATTTCTGGATATACATAAAGATACCCTCACCGAACGATCCCAGACGAGGTGCCCACAGACAGGCGATAATGACGAAGACCAGGGTCGCGCAGCGCCCCATGAACACCAGCGATTTGGGCGAAGCGTTTTTATTGATGTGCTGCTTGTATAAATCCATCGTGAAGATCGTGGAGGCGGAGTTGAGCATGGAGTCGATCGAACTCATAACCGCGCCGAATAGGGCCGCGAACATGATTCCAACCAAACCGCTGGGAAGCAGCATCTTCATCATATAGGGATAAGCCTGATCGCCGTTTGCAATATCGTTGGCATATAACTGGTAGGCCATAATGCCTGGGAAAATAATAATGAAGGGAATGATCAACTTGATACAGGCCGCGAACAGCACCCCGCGCTGGCCTTCTCTCAGGCTTTTCGCGCCGAGGGTTTTCTGAGTGATAAACTGATTCAAACCCCAATAGAACAAGTTCGGTATCCATATCCCGCCCAGCATGATCGTCCACGGCATCTCGGGATGGTCGGCGGGAAGCAGGGTATGCAGTTTGTCTGCGTTATGTTCGAAGAAACTGCTGACTCCGCCGACCGCCTGGAAGCCGATCACAGTCAGGATTGCGCCGCCGGCCAGCAAAGCGATTCCATGCAGCAGGTCAGCCCATACCACCGCTTTCAATCCGCCCCATACGGTGTACAAGCCCGCCAATAGACCGATCGCCCATACCACGTGAGTTAGATCGAAATCGAATATCGTCGTCAACGCCAACGCGCTGGAATATAACACCGCCGCCATCGCTACGACCACATAAGCCACCATCATATAAAACGCCATGATGGCGCGGGGGGCGGGGCTGTAGCGGTATTCCAAAAACTCGGGAATCGTGTAAATCCCGCATTTCAGGAACTTCGGCAGTAGAATCAGCGCCACGAAAACCATCGTGATCGCGGCGATCCACTCGTAACTGGCGATCGCAAGTCCCATCGAAAAACCTTGCCCGGACATACCGACGAAATGCTCGGTGGAAATATTGGCGGCGATGAGCGAGATCCCGATCAGCCACCACGTCAGATTCCGGCCCGCCAGGAAATAATCTTCCGAAGAGACCTGCTTACGCGACTTGAACAGCGACACGCCGATGACGATTACCAGATAGGTAATGAATGTTGCTTGATCGAAAAGTGAAAGTTCCATAAACGTATCTCCTTATTTCAGTGGGTATTTTCCCATATTATTTTTAAAAGTTTCAGTTCGCTCTCTCGTATTAGTCAGTAGAGGCATTTTGTAATACAATCATGTCTGACTGCGTTAATCAAGACGAATGCTGTGATCGGGTAAAACGGCATTGCATGGGAGCGAAACGGAATGAACAATCATAACACGTTGGAGACCGAATCCGAACATTCAGGCGACAATCTTCTCATCCACGTCCATAACTACCACAAACAGTATCGAGAGACAGTGGCGGTGGAAGGTCTCAGTTTCGAGGTCCGCGCCGGTAACGTCCTCGGCCTGGTCGGTCCCAACGGGGCGGGCAAAACGACCACGCTTCGGGCGATCTGCGGGATTATCACCCCGACGCTCGGTGAATTGTCGGTGGCCGGTTACGACGTGCAGGAGGATCCCGTTCCCGCCAAGCAGCAACTGGCCTACGTGCCCGATGATCCCAAACTGTTCGATACGCTAACGATCTGGGAACACCTGAAATTCATCGCCTCCGCCTACCGGGTCGACGATTACGAGACGAAAGCCAACGAACTCCTCAACGCGTTCGAGTTGGAGGAGAAGCGGGACACCATCGCGATGGAACTCTCGCGGGGAATGCGTCAGAAGGTGGCGATCTGCTGCGCCTACCTGCACGATCCCCGAATCATTCTCTTCGACGAGCCGCTGACCGGACTCGATCCGCGAGGGATCAGAACGCTGAAATCGTCGATCGCCGAGCGGGCGAAATCCGGAGCCGCCGTGATTATCAGCTCGCATCTGCTCTCGCTGGTTGAGGATTTGTGTTCCCACTTGTTGATTCTCCACCATGGGAAACGCCTTTTCTTCGGTAGTGTCGATGAAGCCCGGCGTGAATTCGATGCGATGGAAGGCGATGCCTCCCTTGAGGAAGTCTTCTTCCGTGCCACCGAAGGCAATCACGTGCCGAACGGCCATAAGGAAAATGACGCATGATCCATCCCGCGCTTCCGATACTGTACGAAATCCAGTACAAAAGCAGAGTCCGGAACGCACTCCGCAGCCTGAAAACGTGGCGGGGGATAATCTATTTACTGGTTGGATCGCTCATTGTCATTCCCTGGATGGTGATGCTGATTTTATGGGTGCTGTCGGACGCGAAGTCCCTGGAGGCGGCTACACCTTATTTCGACGCTTTTCTACCCTTCGGACTGCTGTTCGTCTGTCTGTTCACCCTTTTAACCAACGTGAGTTCCAAAGCGATCGCGTTTACTCCCGGTGAGACGGAGTTTCTCTTTCCCGGACCCTTTGCGCGGCGTGAACTGCTGATTTACAAAATCATGGCTGAGACGATTCAGGTTGTCATTATTTCGGCGGTCGTTTCGATTATATTATTACCGTTTACACCTTTATGGCTGGCCGGTTTTATCGGAATCGCCTTGACCTTGTTTTTCCTCATTCTATTGAGAATGACCGTCGCCTTTGTTCAGATGACCGTACTCGAACGCATCGATGTGTCATTCAGAAAAGTCGTCTTGTACGCCTTCTGGTTCTTTCTTATTCTGGGTTTATGGAAAGGAACCGGCTGGCCGTCGGTGCAGGCCATTCTGATCGATCCTCTCGCCTTTCCCCTGGCGATTCGGGAGACATGGACCGGCGCGATCCTCCTCACACCCATCGATTTCTTCGTTCGTATCGTCATGGCGAAATCGTATTTCCCTGAGTTATTGTTTTGGGCGTCGGTCGCCGCTGGAATCGATCTATGTCTCTTTTTTGCCGTCATCCGCCTGGATACCAATTACTTGGAATCCAGCATGAACGCCGCCGAGAAAAAATATGCCAAGACACAACTGACGAAAAGCGGCTATGGCGTGATGGCCGGGACGGGCCAAAAAACAGCGGCATACAGCCTGCCGGCATTATCCTGGATGGGCGGTATCGGCCCAAATTTATGGCGGCAGCTGGTCGGTGCCGTTCGAAATTCAAAAGACATCCTGATCCTGTCATCGGCTGTAAGTGGCCTGTGTGGATTTATCTTGTTTGCGCAAGGTATTCTCAGTGAAGCGACCCCATTTCTGTTAATCGTTTTTGCCATGAACAGTATCATCTTGACTCAGTGGATGCCGTTCGACTTCCGCAGCGATATCGACCGGATGGATTGGTTGAAAATGATCCCCATCGGCTCGATGCCGACGGTTATCGGTCAAGTATTAATTCCGGTTTTAATCGTGTCGCTGCTGGAACTGCTTCTGTTCGGAGGCTTGTTATTCTGTGTGGAGAAAAACCGCTCGCTTTTATTCATCGGAATGGTGCTCGTTCCCTCATTCAACTTTTTGCTTTTTGGATTGGAAAACTTGATCTTCCTGCTTTTCCCTATACGGATCGTCGAATCCAGTTCCGGCGATTTGTATGATGTCGGAAGAATCATGGTCACTTATTTCATGAAATACATCTCCCTCGTCGGAATCCTGGCCGGAATTATCGGAATCGGCTTTGGCGGCTATTTATTATGCGGGGAGAATTTGGCTGTTTTCACTGCGATAACCTGGACGCTGTTGACCGTCTCCGGACTGGCCTTGCTTCCATACATCGCGTGGGCGTTTGAAAAATTCGATCCCAGCATCGACACACCAGTATAATAAAATGATAATTCATCCAGCGCTTCTGTTCCTGATCAAAACGCAAAGCAAGGGCAAAAACCGCCAAGCGCTCCGCAGCCTGAAAACGTGGCGGGGCAAGCTGTACTCCCTGGTTGCAGTCGCGATAATCGCTTCCTGGCTGGTGCCACAGATCGTCAGGGGATTTTCGGCAAACACCTCTGAGGCGGCCGCTCCCTATATCAACGCCTTTATGCCTTTCGGATTGTTGTTCCTTTGTTTAATTTCTCTCGTAACCGAGATGATCGAAACCGGATCAAAAACGATCTCTTTTACCCTTGCCGAGACAGAATTTCTTTTTCCCGGCCCCTTCAAGCGGTGGGAACTGCTGATATACAAAATCAGGAATAGCACGCAAAAGATTTTTTTGCTATCGCTGCTTATTTCGATTTTCGCGATGCGTTTAACCCCGATCTGGCTAGCGTGTTTTATGGTATTTTCTTCACCCTGCTTTTTATTCATTTATTCAGCATGGCTATGGCTTTATTACGGCTGACCCTTCTCGAACGCGCTTATACACTTTCCCGAAAATCCGTATTGATCGCTCTGGGATTCCTTCTGGTTCTTGGTTTATGGAAAGGGATCGACTGGCCATTCGCGTTGGAACAGATACATGCGGGAGAACCGTTAGTCCTGACGGAGGCGGTTCGAAACACCTGGATCGGCAGTATCATCCTCGCGCCTTTCGATGTCTTCGTGCGAACTATCATGGCGAAATCGTTTTTCCCGGATTTACTGCTATGGGCATCAGCCGCCGCCGGAATCAATCTATTTTTTCTCATTACCGTCATCGGCCTGGACGCCAATTACTTGGAAACGGCTTTGTCCGTCTCGGAAAAAACTTATGCCGAACAACAGCGAATGAAACGCGGTGGGGATGCCGCGATCGGTTCAACGAAAAAAACGGCTGAATGGAGTCTTCCGTCGTTCCCCTGGCTTTGGGGGACAGGCCCCATTCTCTGGCGGCAATCGATCACCGCCATACGAAGCGCGGCGGGCTTTCTGATTTTCTTGTTTTGCTTAGGCATTGGCATAACGATCGCGCAAGGAGAATCTGATGAGAAGATTCCATTCGTTCTCGCCTTAACGTTAGCGATCAGCCTTTTATGCACTCACAAGTTTCCTTTCGACTTTCGCGGCGATCTCGACCGGATGGACTGGTTGAAAATGATCCCTGCCGGTTCGATCCCTATCTCCATCGGTCAAGTTTTAACCCCGGTTTTGATCGTGTCGCTTCTTGAAGAACTGTTGTTGCTTGGAGGCTTGATGTCCGGATTGTACCAAAACTGGAAGCTGATACTGATTGGAATGGCACTCGTTCCCTCATTCAACCTGTTAATTTACGGATTGGAGAATTTGATCTTCCTGCTTTTCCCCAAACGCATGGACAACACTAGTTCCGGTGATTTCTATGAGTTCGGACGAGCGATTGTCGTTTACTTCTTGAAATTCTTCATCATCGGTGGAGCCGTAGCCAGCCTTATCGGAATCGGATACGGCGGCTACTACTTATTAGGCAAGCATATCGCCGTTTTCATTGCGATCGCATGGACGCTGTTGACCGTCGCCGGACTGGCCTTGCTTCCATACATCGCGTGGGCTTATGAGAAATTCGACCCCAGCGTCGACACACCTGTTTGAGGAAATAATGATCCATCCAGCGCTTCCGTTCCTGATCAAAATGCAAGGCAAAAGCCAAATCCGCCGGGCGATCCGCAGCTTGAAAACCTGGCGGGGCAGGCTGTATTTCCTGGTGGGGATCGTCGTATTCTCTTTATGGCTGGGGCCACAGATATTCATGGCGTTTTCGTCGAACGCCTCTGAGAAGGCCGCTCCCTATATCAACGCTTTTATGCCTTTCGGACTGTTGTTCCTTTGTCTCATGGCTCTCGTCAACGAGTTGATCGAAGCCGGGTCAAAGGTCATTTCCTTTACTCCCGGCGAGACGGAGTTTCTCTTTCCCGGACCCTTTAAGCGGCGGGATCTGTTGAAATACAAAATCATCACCAGCACGAAGAACCTGCTTTTCATCGCGGCGTTCATTTCGATTTTCACCATGCGTTTTACCCATAGCTGGCTGGTGTGTTATTTAGGCATTCTCCTGACCTTGCTTTTCGTCCATTTTTTCAGCATGACCGTGGCTTTTTTGAGGCTGCTCCTTCTCGAAAGCGCCTATACGCCTTCACGAAAAAGAGTTTTGACCGTCCTCGGATTATTTCTGTTTTTTGGCGTGTGGAAAGGTGTCGATTGGACGTTTGCGTGGGATCAGATCGTCGCCGGAAAACCATTGGTTCTGGCCGAGGCGATTCGAGAGACTTGGTTCGGCACGATCGTTCTCGCCCCATTCGATGTCTTCGCGCGAATTATCGTAGCGAAATCGTTTTCCTTCGATCTATTGTTATGGTGTTCGGTCGCTGTTGGAATCGATCTGCTTCTTCTCATCACAGTCTTCAAGTTGGATGCCAATTACTTGGAAACCTCGTTGGCTGTCTCGGAGAAAACCTATGCCAAGCAGCAGCGCATGAGACGCGGAGGCTCCCCGCTTGTTTCATCAATAAAAAAGGCGACATGGAGTCTTCCTATGCTGCCCTGGCTTAACGGCGCAGGCCCGATTCTCTGGCGGCAGCTGACCAGCGCTATACGAAACGCGAAGGGCATGCTGGTTCTGTTGGTTGTGATATGCTGTGCACTTGGGCCGATGATGATAATGAAGGGTGTATCTGATTCAGCCGTCCCGACGGTACTCATTATCACTGGTATTTACAGCATTTTCTTCACGCAATGGTTCCCCTTCGATTTTCGCAGCGATATCGACCGCATGGACTGGTTGAAAATGATCCCTGCCGGTTCGATGCCCATTACGATCGGTCAGGTCTTCACCCCGGTTATCATGGTCTCGTTTCTGGAACTATGCCTGTTCGGAGGCCTCTCGTTCGGAGTGGATGAAAACCGGGTACTCTTATTCATTGCCATGGCGCTCGTCCCTTCGTACAACCTCTTGCTTTTCGGATTGGAAAACTTGATTTTCCTGCTGTTTCCTATCCGAATCGTCAAAGCAGCCCCAGGCGATTTTCACGGTTTCGGAAGAATCATGGTGGTTCTCTTCTTGAAATTCCTGGTCATTGGAGGCTGCTTGGGCAGTATTATCGGAATGGGTTACGGCGGTTACTACTTTTTAGGCAAACATATCGCCGTTTTCGTTGTGATTACCTGGACACTGTTGACCTGTTGCGGAATCGCCATCCTCCCGTATATCGCGTGGGCATTTGAAAAATACGATCCCAGTGTCGACGCACCGGCTTAAAATATGATCCATCCAGCGCTTCCATTATTAATCAAGATTCGATACCAAAGCAAGATCCAGTTCATACTGCGCGGGTTGAAAACGCTGCGTGGATTCCTGTATTCCCTCATTGGATTTTTCATAATGACGATAGGGATAGGTCCTCAAATTTTTCTGATGTTCAGGTTTCCTGACAGCCACTTGAAGGTCGCGCCCTATATCGAGTCGTTTCTTCCGTTCGGATTGTTATTGCTCTGCCTCTCCGTTCTGGTAACAGAAATTAGTTCCAAAGCCGTTTCTTTCACGCCGGGTGAAACGGAATTTCTTTTCCCCGGCCCGTTTAAACGCAGAGAACTGCTGTTATTCAAACTCTTCAATAGTGTGGTGAGTATCCTATTCATGGCCCTGTTTATCTCCATCTTTATCATGCGTTTTTCCTATCATTGGATGGCGTGTTTCACGGGGATTTTCTTGTGTCTGATTTTCATTCATTTATTCAGCATCACCGCGGCCTTTCTCCGGCTGACCGTCCTTAAACACGCATACACTCAATTCCGAAAATACTTTTTAACGACCGCCGTTCTCGTTCTGGCGGTTGTTTTATGGAGAACGATCGACTGGGCGCTCTTCTGGACTCCTTTGCTTCTCGCTCAAGCCATTCGCGATTCCTGGATCGGTTGTATCGTACTCGCTCCCTTCGACACGTTCGGAAATGCGATAATGGCGAAAACGATTTTCCCGGATTTGTTTTTTTGGGCGTCGGCTGCCGCCGGGATCATTATAATCTTCTTTTTAATCGTGATTCTTTTAGATGCGAATTATCTGGAAACGTCGCTCTCTGTCTCTGAGAAAACCTACGCCAAGATGAAACAGATGCGACACTCCGGCGGGGTGATAATCGGTTCGGGCAGGAAAACGGCAAAGCACAGTCTGCCGGTCTTGCCCTGGATGGGGGGAATCGGTCCGATTCTATGGCGGCAGATAACCACGGCCTTTCGAAGCGCGAAAGGGATTATGTTCCTGTTGCTTGGCTTAAGTGTCGGATTCGTCCCGATCTTGATTATAAAAGGAATATCCGACGAAGCGACCCCTTTCCTCCTGCTGATCGTCGCCATGAACAGTATCTTCTTCACCCAATGGTTCCCCTTCGATTTTCGCAGCGACCTGGACCGGATGGATTGGTTGAAAATGATGCCGATCGGTTCGATTCAAATTACGGTCGGGCAGATATTAACGCCGGTGATATTTGTAACTCTTTTAGAGTTCATCCTATTTGGTGGTTTACTCTTTGGCGTCGAGAAAAACCGTTATTTTTTATTTTCGGGAATGATGCTCGCTCCGTCGTTCAATCTGCTGCTTTTCGGATTGGAAAATTTATTTTTCCTGTTATTTCCTTCCCGCCTGGAATTATCCCAGCACGGAGATTTCCAAGGTTTCGGCCGGATCATGATCGTTTTCTTCATGAAATTCATCATCCTGTTCGCAATATTCGGAGCGATTCTTGGAATAGGCTTTGCGACGTTTGTATTCTCTGGAAAATTGTGGAGTATTTTTTTCGTAGTGATTTGGATATTGCTTACGCTCTGTGGATTGGCCATCCTCCCGTACATCGCATGGGCCTTCGAAAAATTCGACCCCAGCATCGACACGCCCGCCTAGTTGTAGCGCAGGCTTCCAGCCTGCATGATTACTTAACGAAGCAGCCTGAAAGCCTGCGCTACAAATAACGGATTTCTTGATCCTGCTTCAACGTCTCGAAGAACGCTGGGAGAATCGCTTCGGGCCGATACGGTTTTACGGCATCGGTGCAGACTTTCCCATAGTATAAACCGGGGGTACTGAGCGTATCCAAAACCGCCCGTGCCAGCGGTTCGGCATCATGTACAGGCAAGATCCGCCCGGTAACGCCGTCCCGCACGATCGAACCGGCTTCACCCGAATCCGTAGTCACGACGGGAAGTCCGCAGGCCTGCGCCTCCAGAATCAGTACCGGCATCCCCTCGAATTCCGATGTGACCAGCATCACATCGCTGCATCTCATCGCATCCGCCAATCGAATCGGTTCCATCGTCCCAAGAAAATGAATCCGGCTTGTTAATTCCAATTCTAAAACACGTCTTTCCATCGCTTCTGTTAGACTTCCCGCCCCAACGAGGAGTAAGTGGCAGTTTGCGTGTTCATTCGCAACCAATGCAAACGTGTCGATTGCCAAAAGGGGATTCTTCTGCTGTTCCCACCGCCCGGCGAACAGAACAAACCGTGGAGACGATTCCATCAATCCGAGCCGATGGATAAACTCGGAACGTTTGACGCTGTTATCCTGCCGGTTGCCGGGATGATAAATATCGCTGCGATACCAGGTGGGAAGAAACGAAAACGTTCGATCCGGTGCCGAATAACGCTTCTCCAGATAGTCGAGTCCACGCCGTTCGACACAGAATACATGCCGCGCCCGGCGAATGGCGCGCGCCTCAGCCATTCGGTAGAGCCAGGGTATGTATTTCCATTTCACTTCGGAACGTGCGCCGGTGATTTCCCTGGGATCGCCGTGGATGCAGAGAATGTTTGTTTCGGAGGGGATGTTCGCGAACGCCAAAGGTTCGATCCGGTGATAGATCACGATCGCGTCGCTGAAATCCAGACCCGCACGGCGCAGCGCCCATGGAAAGCGAAGAAAAAGAGGAACCGTTTTCCGCTCGTTCGGACGAGGTTCGGTGAATAAAGGATAAAACGCGATTTCCCGGCCCTCGAATCGGCGGCGGTTCCAGTGGTGGAATTGCCAGTCGTTTTCATCCTCAGCGACGCCTACCATTTCAAGCAGAAAATCATCGGGGGCGTATTTGAGTGTGGAGCGTACGATCGACTCGATCCCGCCGATTTTGCTTCCCCACGGATCGAAGGGATGAACGGTTACCAGCCGCACGCTCATTGAAGAATCCCTTCGGCGTTATCACTGGGTGGAGACTTCATCGCGCTCCATCCCATTGCCGCCGCGAAGACGGCCCAGAGCGAATACTGATAGGCAGTCGCCGCGATCAGATTGTCGTTGAACGATCCCGCCAGCCACGCTGCATAGAGCGCACCCGCCGTCAACACGAAATGACGGCACTCCGGCGTCGAGGCCGTCCGATAGGCCCTGCGAAGTGAAAGTCCGATCGCGGTCAACAATCCCAGCCACATCGCCTCGCCGATAATTCCCGTGTCGATCAGGAAGCGCACGTAATCGTTATGGGGATCTTGTCCCGGTCCGGTTCGATTGAACTTTCGGTTGGGATTGACGGTGGGTGAACTGTTCAGCCCATAACCCAGCCACGGTTGGTGTTTCCAGGTGCGAACGAGAAATCGCCAGTTGAGCAGCCGCCACACCATCGAGGATGTCTCTCTCCCCGTGCGTTCGATTTCGTCCAAGTTGTCCCATTGAGTGACGGTTATGATTCGCTGGCGTCCGGTTGGCGTCGCGAGAAACAGCAGGGTAAAGACGACGATTAGAGCCAACGCGATTTTTCTCCGGCGGTGGCTTTCTCCCAGCGCGAACACGACGATCATCACCCCGAACATCCCCGCCCCAGTAAAACTGAAAGTCGCTCCGAGCAATCCCATTTCCAGAACAAGCAGCGCGCACCACGGAATCCGTCGATCCGTCCATCGGATTTTCCATAGGGTTAAACCGATCGTAAGAACTAAATAGAAGGAAAAGGGATTGGGATGATCGAAGGTTCCCTGGATTCGGTGCGCGCCCTGAATGATCGCGCCCTGATGAAACAGCCATTGATAAATCCCGAACAGCGCGGGTATGCAGAGCGAAACGAACAGCGATCCAAGAAGGCGTCCCGCACCTTCTCGGCGAGTGAGATGAAAAAGCACCGTGAACAGGGGAATCACAGTCAGCAGGCGAATCCATTCCCTGGTAGCCACGGTGCGGGGTGCGCCGTTCAGTTCAGGTGAAAAAAGCCCCCAAGGCAGCAGAAGGCATACCCAGAGCAGAAGAAGGATCGTAAATGGATAAGTGAAAATGTGCCGGCGTTCGTCTTTGCCGATACCGATCAGCCATGCAAAACCCGTAGCGAGCAGGAAAAAGCCGACCAGTGCCGCCGCATTGATCCGCATCGGTCCCGAATCGAACCGAACGTCCGTCAGAACGTCCAGCGAAGGCCGCACCGCCAGCACGGCCAGAAAAGCCCATTCGATCCAGCCGGTCCACCTGATTTTCATATTAATGTTTCAAAAAATGTTTCAGCGATTTCGGGGGTAATCTCGATCGGATTTCCGGACATGCTGTTCCCCATCGACATTTTCACAATCGTAGATAAATCCTCGTTGGCTATATTCAGTGATTTTAAATCGGAAGGAATGTTGAATTCCTCGTTCATTTTATCGATTTCTTCAATAAACAGATCGGCGTAGTCGTCCGGTTTCAGAGAGGCATCGTCCGTGAATATCCGGCCCAGACGAGCGAGTTTATCCAGGCTGGACTGACGATTGAACTTCAGCGCGTGGGGCAGCAGAATGGCGCAGACTTCCCCGTGAGGAACGTCGCAGGCAGCCCCCAGCCCAGAGGCAAATCCATGCGCCATGCCCAGCCCGGCATTGGCGAGGCACACCCCGCTAATGGCGCTGGCCAGCAGCATCTTTTCGCGATGCGGAAGATCGGAACCGTTATGATAAACCTTTCGAATCGACGCGAAAGCCAGATCCAAACCATAAAGCGCCAAAGCGTCCGTCATGGGAGTGGCTTTAGAGCAGAGATACGATTCAACCAACTGGGTGATGGCGTCCATCCCACTGTAGGCGGTCTGTTTCGGCGGCAGACTGACGCAGAGCGATGCGTCCAGAATAGCGGCAACAGGATATAAATAAGGACTGCGGAAACTTCTCTTAAATTTCAACGTTTGAGAGCGAATCACCGCGTTTCGGGTCATTTCCGCCCCGGCCCCCGCCGTGGTGGGGATCGCAATATGAGGAACAGACGGATTGAGTACGATTTTCCCCGTGCCGACTCCTTCCAGATAGTCGATGATGCTCCCCTCGTTCGTAATCAATCCGGAGACGGCTTTTCCCAGATCCACGGTCGAGCCGCCGCCGATCGAGACGACGAAATCGCAATTTTCCTTTATGGCGATGGTTGCGGCTTCGTCTACCATTTCCAGCGTCGGTTCGCCTACCGGTTTGAAATATTCAACCATGCTCAGTTGATTGGAGGTCAGCGACTCGAAAATGTGCTTTAATAGACTATTTTTTTGAATACTTTCTCCGACGACCGTTAGTGCTTTCGTTCCCCGTATCGAAGCGATCTCTCCGACTTCGGCCGATTTCCCGCAGCCCACGATCAGCCGGGTTGGTGTGTGAAATTGAAAATCCATCGAATCCTCTCCCTGCTTCAATATAATGCTCGTCATTCATTCTCATTCTACTTTACTCGGAAATGGATTGAACGGTTAGAGTGGTTTTCAAAAGTATCATCGGATTGAATTCGTTACGACTTGTTAAATCCCGTGCTTTATCGGGATTTGATAAACGTCATTACGAACGTATTGTTGAATATCAGTCTAGACGGGAATTCGCCTTCAATTCTTGAATCCCTATTGGATCGCGAACTAAGTCCCACTATGATATGGTCTCGTTTCATCATAAAAAGACCGAAAGAATCACCATGAAGGTTATCTATTTCGACGTATTTGCCGGGATCAGCGGCGATATGTGTCTCGGCGCATTAGCCGATGCGGGTTGTCCGATGGATGAGGTGAAAGCTTTGCTGACCCCATTGAACGTTCCCGGTTTCGATCTGCAATGGAAGCGGGTCGATCGGGGAGTGCTGTCCGGAACCAAAGTGGACGTTATCGTCGATGAAGAACCTCACGTCCACCGAACCCTTTCCGATGTGCTCGCCATCGTCGACCGGGTCTCCTGGCCTGGAGCGGTGAGGGACCGTATCGAAGCGGCGTTTACGGTGTTGGCCGAGTCGGAAGGACAGGTTCACGGCAAACCCTACGATAAAATCCATTTCCACGAGGTCGGCAGTTTCGACGCCATTATCGATATCAGCGCGGTCATGATGGGGATTCACCTGTTGGGAGTGGATCGCTGTTACTGTTCCAAAATCCACGTCGGGGAGGGATTCGCTCACACCCGGCATGGAACCATCCCCGTCCCCGTCCCGGCCACCGCTCGTATGTTAACTGGATTCGACCTCTATTCCACCGGCCGCTCTTTCGAGATGGTCACTCCCACGGGCGCGTCGATACTGCGAGTATTAACGGAAGGTTCTTCCCCCTTGCCCGCGATGAAGTTGGAAGGCGTGGGCTACGGCGCGGGCGCCCGCGATCCAGACGATCTTCCGGGCATGCTTCGTGTTTTCCTGGGTGAAGCCGACGGAGACACCAACAGCGTCACCATCATCGAATGCAATATCGACGACATGAATCCGGAGTTCTTCGAACCGTTAATGGAACGCCTGTTCGAGGCGGGTGCGCTGGACGTGACGATGTCGCCCCTGACGATGAAGCGAAACCGTCCGGCCACTCAACTTTCAACCATCGTACCTCCCGCCTTGAAGGAAAAAATCATCCCCATTATCCTGCAAAACAGCACCACCATCGGCGTGCGCTTCTACGATTGCAGCCGGGTGATCCTGCAGCGGAAAGCGTGTCAAGTTTCAACCCCGTGGGGGCCGGTTCAAGGTAAAGTCTGCTGGGGCCAAGGAATCGAAAAACGCTTTACACCCGAATACGGGGATTGCCTCCGCATCCACAGGGAAAGCGATATCCCAATTTCCCGCGTATACGAAGAGGCGTCTCGTTCGTTTAATAAAGATGAAAACTGACAAGGGTTTAGGGTCTAGGGTTTAGGGTTTTGTTAATCCGATGGGTCGAAAAACATGACCCATCCTGCGGTTGCTGACAACTGACAACTACAGAGATTAGGTTCTATGAAATCACGTAAAATTCAATTCATCATTGCCGTTCTGTTTGCGTCGGTATGCCTCTATTTCTTCGCGAAAGAGCTGGACTGGAAAGCCGTTTGGTCGTCCATGGCCGGAGCCGATTATTTCTATATCTTCCTGGCTTCCTTATTATCGATTGGATCGATTTTGATCCGGGCGTATCGCTGGCAGTGGTTTTTAGGGAAGCCTTGGGTTTCCGTGAACAAACTGTTTCTCATCGCGGGGATCGGGTTCATGGGAAACGGCGTCTTGCCCGCTCGCATGGGTGAGTTGATCCGTCCGTTTCTGGTCTGGCGCTATACGCCCCACCCGTTTCCAACCGCTTTAGCTACAATCGTCGTCGAGCGAATTTTCGATCTGATGGGTCTGCTTTTGATTCTGGTATTCTTGTTATATCTCTTTCCGTTTCCCACACCCAACTTGGCGACAGACGGGGCCATGATCGAGAACGCGGTACTCAACGCGGATACCGAAACCGATCCACGGGAATTTATTAAAAAATTCGGGCTGCTTGGGCTGCTCATGTTCCTCGTGATGTTTTTCGCAATCGCTGTCATGACTTATGCTCCGGATTGGAGCCTGCGTGTCGCGGAACGTTTATTCAAACCATTGCCGGCCTCGGTTTCAAGCAAACTCCTAAAAGCGATCGAGGCCTTCGAGAAAGGTGCGAGTACCTTCCGTAATCCCAAAGCGTTCTTTTACTGCCTCGTCTGGACGATGGTGTTATGGGTATCGATTGCGTTCAGTGAGTTACTGATTTTATGGGCTTTCGATATTCATAGTGTTGGGATGATGGGGGCGTTGTTTATCATGTTGGGGCTTTGTCTTGCCGTGATGTTTCCGCAACTGCCGGGTTATATTGGCGTTTATCAATGGGCGGTTCAACTGATGCTGGTTTCGACGTTTGGAGTAGAGAAGACGGTTGCTTCGGCGGCGGCGATGATGATGTGGTTGTCACAGGTTCCCGTGGTAATCGTTCTGGGTTTCGTCTGTTTGATTGTCATGGGTGTCTCCTTCAAGGAAATCAGCCACGTCGGAAAGGAAATCCCCAAAGCCAATAGCGGAGAAACGCTCGAACCGGACGAATCCAGTTAGACTGATATTCAGAAATACGCGCGTAATGGCGTTTGTAAAATCCCGACAAAGCACGGGATTTTACAAGTCGTAACGCATTTAATCCGACGATACTTTTGAAAACCGCTCTAATCATGCAGTTACCTTACGACCGGGATCTCCAAATCCCTGACAGTCTGATCGAATGGATCGAATCGCAAGGCGTCACGCTCGATATCCGTGAGATCGAAGGCTATCCCCAACGGCCTCTGATCTTTTCCGACTATCAACTCGAACCACCCGTCATCACGATTTATCGTTATCGTCCGATGGAGGATTGGCTCAATCTAATGTCACAGCAGCAGGTCGGCTATTACGGTCCCTGGTATTACCTCCATGCCGCCTACCGCTTCTACTTTCATCTGGAGATGAATGGGCTGTTCGAGATCGACCGCACGTGGTTTCACAACTTGTTCGGCTTGAATAACACGATAGAAAAACGTGCTCATCGATTTGTCCGGGACACCCTTCATACCCTGCATCCCCCCGAACGCTTCGACCGAATCGTAGAGAAATCCTTCCGCCCCGGAATAGTAAATTCTTAGTGCTCTATCACACGTACTTAAAAGGGAAACAGGAACAAGTAGGGGCAGGCCCCTGTGCATGCCCAGCCCGCTGTTCAATCCAGCACTTACTCAACGGCATTCGGATTTTCATAGAGAGCGAACAAAGGAACGCCACCCACTTCAACCGTCGCCACCGGTTCACGCCGATAATAGAGAAAATGTTCGTTTCGGCTGAACATCCCCTGTCGGCATTGCAGCAGATAATAGTCCGCCGGATCACTGATTTCGGGACGAAGCCATCCCCGCTGCCGGTAATACTCCGCGACGAAAAACGACATACTGGATGGTTTGATCGTCTTCCCTTCGGGCACGGTTCGATCGATGGTCTCCAAAAAATCGCGTGTGAGTGAATCGCACCAGTAGACCGTCTCCATGCCGTGTTTCCACGCCCCGTCGATCCCCCCCGGCAATTCATTGTAATACGCCAGGTAGTGAGGGCGAATTTTCCAGTAAGTCGTAGCAGACGGCACAATCAGTATCGAACACAGCAGCAGATGGAGCGCAATCCCGTGCATTCTCAGGCGAAGTTTTCGCTGGGCCGCATCGTACCCAAACCCGGCCAGGCAGGCCAGGAACGGAAAACACGGCAAGAACAGTCGGCAGCCGTCGTAGGCATCCGCCAAGGGCAGCAGAATGATCGATAGCGGTGTCAGAAAATGCAAAAGCAGAAACAGATAAACACCCAGTCCATATACCCGCTTTTTTCCTTTTGATAAAACTGGCGAATCGAGCAGGCCGACCGAAACAAGAAACAGAATAAACGGCGGTACGGTGAAAAGAATCATCACCAGCGGGTAATGCCAGGGTTTGGTGCTCGTGTAGAGCGTTCCCAGATAGTAGAGCGGGATCGGGCTCTTGGAGGCGTACTCGAAAAACCGTTGATCGATTCGTGTCCAGGTTAGATGCCACAGCCAGGGTTGAAGTCCGATGTAGATTATCGGTGTTAATACCACCGCGCTGGCGATCGCTTTCAGCAGACGAACCCAATATTCCCTCTGATGCCGATACGACGTCGCCAGCAGGATCACCGCCCAGGCCAGCAGGGGAAACGGCAGGAACACGGCATGGAGTTTCGTCGTAAACGCAAGCCCGTAAGCCACGCCGAACCACACCGGTTTCAGTCTCCCGTGAAAGACCAGAAAACCCGTCGCCGCCGCCCAGAACCACCAGCACATGATCGGTACATCGAGGCTGTAGATATGCGCGTGTCCGAAAATGCGCGGCATCAGCGCCAGAGAAATTGCTCCTGCCAGTGCAGGCACTCTCGACAGCCATATCCGTAGAAATAAGAAGATCGAAGCGATCAGCAGTGAAAAATTTAACGCCGACGGAATTCTCAGCGCCGTAATCTCATCGACGACGCCTGAAAAGAGGAGATAGGAAAGCGCCGCCACGGTTTTCGGCAGTGAGGGATGATCGGACTCGGATTTCCAATAACGATCGATCGTCACTTGAGAAAAAGGACCATCGAAACCGGACACTCCCACAAACCAGGCCGCCTGGCGTTTCGCGTCGGGAATATTAGGCGCGCCTTCGTCCCAGGTAATCCCCGGTGCACTCAGGTCCAGAAGAAGGAGAAGAAAAATCGCCAGCGAGAGCGCGGCGGCAATGAGAACGTCGGCGAGGCCAATCGGTTCGGTTCGATCGCAAGCCGCTTCGGGCGTGGAACCGTTGGACTCTGATTTTGCGTCATTCATAATGAAAATCCTCATCCGGTTTGCGGGCGGCGGCGATGAAGTTCAAAGCGAACAGTTTTCGGGTCTCCACCCGGTTGTCGATCCAGACCACGATTTTCGAATAGACCGAGTTAAGACGGATCACGAGACGGTTGATCCCAGGAATCGGCAGAAATATAGCTTTGACGAGCATCGCGGGAATGTGCCCCAGAAACGAAAGCCCTCCACCGGCGGGAACAGTCTCCAATACCGTAAATCCGGCCCGTTCTAAAAACACGCGCAGGCCGTGCTTGGTCAGCCGGATGTAATCGTGCGGTTCGTTGTGCAGATAGGCGAGATGGGGAACGCTGACGAGCAGTGTCCCTCCCGGTTTCAAGCATCGGAAAAGTTCACGAAGCGCGCGTTCGGGATCGGGCACATGCTCCAGCACCTGCGAGCACAGGATCGAATCCAGCGACCCATCCCGAAGCGGAATATCCAAAACGGACCCGGCGAGCCGAAGACCGGGGCGTGGAATGAGATCCATCGGAAGATACTCATCGGTCCGATCTTCAACGTTGGCGGCGTAGGCCATCCGCCCCGCTCCCGCGTCCAGACATCGCCCGCGCAGATACTTCCGCATCATCGGTCGAAGGGTGCTGAAGAGGCTCCAGCGCGACGGGGAAAGACTGAAATAAATCTCGTCCCGCGCGGTGAGATCGGCGATGGTCCGATCCCGCTTTTTCACCCAATCGTATACATTCATGGCTATGAGGTTTTCTCCAAAACGCGCTGGTAGAGGTCCCGGTACTGGCTGGCGGTTTGCTTCCAGGAAAAATCGAACGAACGTTCCCTGGATCGTTTCCCCATTTCCCGCATCGAATCGGGATGAGAGAGCCATTCAATCAGCTGTACGGCCAGTGCTTCATCATTCCCGGTCTGCACGACGGCTCCATTCTCGTCAACGAGTTCCCGGCTCCCGCCCGTGTCCGTCAGCATCAGGGGAAGCCCGCAGGCCATCGCTTCCAAAGCGGCGTTGGACATTCCTTCGGCGTACGACGGAAGCACAAACGCGTCGCACTGGGGAAGAAACGCCGCCACACGGTCTTTCGGCATGGCTCCATGAAAAACAATTTGTGATGACATATCCAATGAATTCGCCAGTTTTTTTAGCGAATCTTCTTCCGGCCCGTCGCCGATGATATGACATTGAATGGGAATATTTTCCTGTGAAATACGACGGCACGCTCGAATCAGCAGATTGATTCCTTTGCGGGGAATCAGCCGCGCAGTCGTCACCAGTTGGAAATCATCGCGAGGTATTTTCTCTTGCGGGGCGAAAGTCTCCGTATCGACCCCGTTAGGAATCACGTCCGCCTTGAAGCCGGGAAACTGCCGTTCATAAAGGTCACACAAACCTCGACTGTTTGCAGTCACGGCCCCGGCGGTGGCGTAAATTCGTTTCAGAACTGGGCGCAGCAGCATGTAATCCAATGAAAAGCGCTTGTTGTACCCCGGCACATCCGACCCGCGAACGGAGACGATATAGGGAAAGCGGGATCGATGCAGATACGCCAGCAGCCCCGTTGGAAATCCAAAGAACGCATGACAGAGATCGAATGACTCACGGCTAAGATATTTTCCCAGAAATCCGTGATGGACCAGCAAGTAGCGCAATACCTCCGAGCGCCGCCAGTAAAGCCGTTCGCGTTTGGGCAGTGGAAGAAAATAGATATTCACGTTATCCGAATAGGATTCATGATACACTTCAGGTTCCATCGTCGTGGTAATCAAGGTGGTTTGAAGATCGTCGAAGCGGGCAAATTCTTTCAGAAGATGTTTATGCGCGTTACCGCCGCCGCCGCCGATGGGAGGAAATTCGTAATTGAGAGAGAGGATTCTCAAAACGTCACCCTGTTCGCCGGCGTGGATCAGGTATCGATATGGCCGGTCTTGTCGAGGATTTTGTAGGCTTTTTCGGATGCGGTTTCGATGGTCGATCCCATCTGCTCTGTCTGTTCGAGCAGATCGTCCGCGATGTTGATCGCCGCATAGAGCGCGGCTTTGACGGACGGCATCGTGGGAGCCTGATCGGTGACTTTTTCAACGCAATCACGCACGTAACTACATACTCTTCGAACCTTTTCCGGGTCGTCGCCTCCCCGCAATTGAAGCGTGGTTCCAAGAATATCGACGGAGATGACTTCCGAATCTTTGGCCATCTGTCCGGCTCCTTCCCCGCGTTGCGGTGTGGTTTATTCGAGGCGATCGATCTTTTCGAGAATGGCTTGAACCCGTTCCTTCAATTTGGAGCGGATTTCGCCGCCTTCCGAAAGTTGGGCCGCGAGTTCCTCTTTCGCCTTGGCGAGGGTCTCGTGTTCTTTCTTTACGTCGTCCAACTCGTTTTTCAACCGGTCGCGTTCGGTTTTATATTGAGTCACTTTCGCGACGAGTCCCTCAACCCGCTTGTCCAGCGATTCCAGAATATCCATTAAATGTTCTTGACTCATTTTATAACCTCAATCCATTTATGTAATAACTGATAATCCTACTTAAGTAGAATGTATGGTGGGCTACGCTGCGCTTTGAGCCCACCCTACTGATAACTAATTACTGACAACTGATTACGATCGAATGTCGACACCCAACTGCTTTTCCAGTCGGGCAAGAATTTTATCGACGATCGTATCGACCGTCCCTTCTTTCAGCGTACCTTCGGCGGAACGGTAGGTCATCCGGAATCCGGCGCTGACCGCCCCATCCGCGACTTGCTTACCTTGATAATAATCAAATAATTCCAATTCTTCTAGGAGGTCTCCGCTTTCCTGCCGAATACAATCTTCCACTTTCTTGGCGGTGGCTCCCAGAGGAATAAGAAGCGCCAGATCCCGTTTGATGGAAGGAAACGTGGAGAATGGTTTATAAGCCGTCGTTCCAGCCCGGAAGAATGTTGTCAACGAGTGGAGGTCGATCTCCAATACCAGCACCCGCCCGGTCAATTCGTACTGCTCGGTCAGAGCGGGATTGAGTTCACCGAAAAATCCCAGCGGTTTCTTCCCGGCCTGAACGAACGCGCCCCGTTTGGGATGAAGCCACTCCGGCCCTGGAATCAGCCGGTAGCGCCGCAGCGAACCGATCTGAAGCACCTCTTCCACCAGCCCTTTGATCTCGAAGAAGTCCAACTCCGATTTGGGGTCGCGCCAATTCTTATGGGGATTCCCTACGATGACGGCGCTGAGTGTTTGCCGCTCATCGATCTCGTCTTTCAAGGCGGGATAGATTCGCCCGATTTCAAAAAGCCCGAAATCCGAATTGCCGTGAGCCACGTTTCGCCGCGCGCACTGAAGCAGCGAAGGCAGCAGCGATGTGCGCATGGTCGCTTCCGCCGTATTGATCGGGTTCTGTATCGTCGCCTTTGCGCATTCAAAATCCAGTTCGCTGGAAGAGAACTGTTTCAACGATTCGACATCCGTAAAACTGTATGTCACCGCTTCGTCGAGACCTTCTGCCGTCAAGTAGCGCCGGATCGATCCTAGCATCTGGCGATCGATTTCCTGCGCTTCGGGCGCTTGCACCGGCGATTTAGGCACAGTGGGAGTAAATTCCCCAAAACCGTGACACCGCGCAACTTCCTCCACCAGATCGGCTTCCCGCGTAATGTCCTGTCGGAAAGATGGAATCCGTACTGTGATCGTTTCCGAATCCCGATTCTCGACGGTGAGATGCACCGAATTGAATATGCTCTCGATCTCCTCGTGATCCAGGGATTGCCCCAACAGCCGGTCGCAATAAGCGAAACGCAAGGACATCGTCCGTTCTTGAAGCGATTGAATGTGTTCGGTGTTGCTCGAATCGGCGATCCCCATCTGTCCGGCTACGCGCCCGCCCGTCAATTCACAAATCAGCCGGGCGCATCGGTACGAAGCGGGAATTACCATCTCGAAATCAACCCCTCGTTCAAACCGGTAAGACGCTTCGGATGGAAGCGCCAATCTCTTCGATGTGCGCCGAATGGAAGGCGGATGGAAGAAGGCGCTTTCCAGCAGAATCGAGGTGGAATCATTTCCAACTTCGCTTTCAAGGCCGCCCATGACACCGGCGATGGCGACAGGTTTTTTCGCATCGGCGATGACGAGCATCTCTTCGTCTAATTGCCGCTCGTCTCCATCGATGGAAACGAGGCGCTCTCCCGCGCGTCCGCGCCGCACGACGATGCGTTGTTCGTTGAGCTGATCCAGATCGAAGGCGTGCAGGGGCTGCCCCAGTTCCATCAGGACCAGGTTGGTCGCATCAACGACGTTGTTAACGCTGCGTACGCCGCAGGCCTCCAGCCGTTTCACCAGCCATTCCGGTGATGCACCCACTTTCACATCTTTGATAACAAGCGCGGTATACCGGGGGCAGAGTTCCTCGTCTTCCAGTGTCACGGAGGGAACGAAATCCGGCTTGATATCCGGCGGAACCGGTGAGCAATCGGGCATTTCGACCGTGCTCCCGCAAAGCGCGGCGGCTTCGCGGGCGAGTCCGAGGGCGCTCAATGCGTCGGGACGGTTCGGAGTCACATTGAAATCGAACACCACTTCGTTCAGGCCGATGAGATCGATATACCGTCCGCCCAAGGGTGTATCCGCAGGCAGAGTGACGATCCCTGAATGATCCTCACCCAACCGCAGTTCCCGCAGCGAGCACATCATCCCTTCCGACTTCTCGCCACGGATTTTACGTCCTTCGATCTTAAAGTTCCCGGGCAGAATGGTTCCGGTTTTTGCAAGAGCGATGCAATCGCCTTCTTTCATATTCGACGCCCCGCAAACGATCGCGTATTCTTTCGAGCCGTCGGTGACAGTATTCAACGTCAGTTTATCCGCGTTGGGGTGAGGGCCGGACTTCAATATTTTCCCGATGACGACATCGCGAATTTCCTCACCGGGCGAGGAGACTTCTTCCAACTCGAAACCGGCCATCGTCATCCGCTCTCCCAGTTCTTCAGGGGAGGGAAGTCCTTTGACCAACGCTTGCAGCCAGGAATAGGGGAGTTTCATAATGTGAAAATCGATCCAGTTTTTAATAGTCTATGGGCCGTGTGTGAACCATAAAACCTATCGGCGGATAGGAAGGCGGTCAAGTGGCACATCTTTTCGGTGTGTATAGCCATTCCCTCATCGATCCGAAAGGCATCAGTCTCAATCGATCGCAAAGCAGTCACAAAGGAAAAATTCTAAATTCAACTGAAGACTGACAACAGACAACTATTCGTTGAAGGATTTCCATTCCGTCGGCCTGGGGCATTTTGAATCCAGGCCATCGATATGTTCGAATAAATCATCGTGGATATAGTTCCACATCGGATCCAGGACGAAATCGATCCCTTCAATCCGCGCGAATTTCGCCGCTGGAACGAAATCGCTATCCCCGGCAACGAGAATGATCTTGTCGACTAATCGTTTATACGCCAGGGAAGCGATATCGAGACCGATCTCCATATCGACGCCCTTTTGCTGGATGTCCAGCTGAAAATCTCCATCGATCAAATCATCTAAATTCTTTTTCTGATTCAATATGGATTCCAATACTTTGGGGTGGATTTTCCAGGGTGAGTGATAATTGATTTTCAGTTTCCCCAGACGCAGCGCGACTTTTCGTTTTTTCTTGATTTTTTTATGTAAATCCAAGCGGAATTTCGCGCCCTGGCTTTGAGTGAAATCGAAAAGATCCTTGGATATGGGTCGATAGATCGATCGTTCCTGATAGGGCACGCAATCGTAGAAATAGATACGAAACAGATCGTATTCAAAGCGTTCACAGTTATGGGGATAAACATGCTCCAGGCACATTTCGTACATCCGGTCCACGACGGCTGCCGAATCTTTTGAATCGTCGTTTCGATAAACAATCGGGAATCTTTTAAGAAAAAAGGCCCCGTCGATCAGAATTGCCGTTCTCATACTGATTTCTCCATCATACAGGTTCGTTCGTCGATGCTTCGCTTCTGACTGGAACACCGAAAACGCAAAAGCATCTATTGCGATTTTAACCCGTTATCAATGAGAGTCAAATATAAAGGAGGCGAGATTTTTTTTCTCGATCGTAGCAACACGCAAACCTGGCCTTGTGCCTGCCCACATTCAATCCGCCCCGTCATTTCAAGCGTGATATGACAGTAGTGATACGAACGTTTCAAGAGTAAAATACCACCGTGTTTTTAGCAAAAAAAGCAAATAAACCATGAGGAATTCGCAATCGTGCCGTGGAATTTCCCCCAGAAAAAAACATGGCTCTCGATCGGAATCGCCGGAATTCTTCTCCTGACGTGTTCCCTGAAGATGTGTGCTACGTTCCCTCGACGAAACCTGTCCTTCGAGGAGCGGATTCAGCAATTCGCCGACCGGCGAGTTCCCGGTTCGCAGTTCGATCTTTTCAACGGCCGAGACCTCTCCGGCTGGGCCGTCCACGGTTTTGGGCGCTGGACCGTCGATGATGGTGTCTTAACGGTCCGCCGTGGCATCGGCTATCTCGCCACCCGATGCGAAACGTTCGATGATTTCATTCTAACCTGCCGAGTGCGGGTCAGTCGAAAGGGAAACAGTGGTATTTTCTTTCGCGCCGATCACCCCGGTTTTGGATTCCGGCCCTGGCCCGTTGGTTATGAAGCACAAGTGGATCATCACGATTCCGGTAATTGCACGGGAAGCCTCTACGACCGTCAGCTCGCGTCCAAACTCCTGACGGAAGACGGAGAATGGTTTGAGATGACCGTCTCGGCGATCGGCTCAACGATCCAGATTCAAGTCAATGGCGAAACCGTAGTTGATTGCACGAATACGGACTATCGGCGAGGATTTATTGCACTCCAGGCTCACGGCCCAACCGACCGTGTGGACTTCCGGGACATTCGCATTCGCATCCCCGAAAAAGAATAACTTCCCTGCCATATCGCCCCCATTCAATCCGTGATACGTTCAAGATGAATCTTTATTCAAATTATCTAATATAAGGAAACGATCATGGATAAGGGATTCAAACGCCGGGAGTTCTTGGGTGGTGCCGCAGTGAGTTCGATCTGTCTAAGTTCTCTCATGCGCCCGGTCAGCGCCGAATCCGTAAAAGCCGCATTGCCGATGCGAAAAGGGATGTCGAAAGTCCGGATTGGGAAAATATATCTGGGATGCTTTAAGCCAGGATGGCCGAAAGCGACGTTGGATCTCGACGACGAGGTTCGGCGCATCGAAGCCGAGTTCGGTAAGTTGGAGCCTGCGTTGAAAGATATCGAATTCGTGGAGGGTGGCATCGTTTCATACGAGCGCGAGTTACCCGATGTCATGGCGAAATTCAAGGATGTCGACGGGATATTAGTGGTACACCTTAGTTTGGGGATTGGGCCGATGCTGATCAAACTCCTGGAACTGAACGTGCCCGTCACGCTTTTCTCACCCCCTTACGCCGGTCATGAATGGCACATCATCGCCCCCCTGCAAAAACAGGGCAAGAAGATCGACGTCTATCCCAGTGGCGATTTCGCCGATTTAGCTATCGCAATCCGCCCCTTCCGAGCGATCCACCGGATGAAGGAAACCAAAATTCTTTTCATGGACGCCAACAAACCCGACTCCAATTACGTCAAAATCATCAAAGAGAAATTCGGTACGGAAATCAAAAACATCCCCTACCAAGAACTGTCCAATATGTATAAATCGATTGGTCAGGATGAGGCTATGGCTGACGCGGAGAGATGGATTCGGGAAGCGGAAAAGATCATTGAACCGACGAAACAAGAGATTATCGACTCTTCCCGGATGTACCTGACATTGCTCAAAATACTGGAGGCGGAAAAAGCGGACCTGATTACGATTAGCTGCCTGGGGCTGGGACTGATGCAGCAAGGCATGGCATATCCCTGCCTCGGTTTCTCCCGCCTGAACGGGATGGGTCTTGGAGGAATTTGCGAGGCCGACCTGAAATCATCGGTGACGCATCTTATCTTCCAATATCTGACCGGCAAACCGGGATTCATCTCAGATCCAGTCGTCGATCTCTCCAATAACACCGTCATCCACGCTCACTGTGTTTCGGCGATCAAGATGGACGGACCTGAAGGCGAACAGTGTCCCTATATCATACGAAATCATTTGGAGGACGCCCAAGGCGCATCGCTCCAGGTTAAGATGAGACTGGGACAGGAAATATCGATGGCGAGGCTGATCGGTTCGGATATCATGCTGTTTTCCACTGGTAAAATCATCGATAATCCGGATGTAGACCGGGGATGCCGCACAAAGATCACTACGAAAGTGGATAACGCAGAGAAAATCCTCGAAAATTATTCATGCGGATTACACCGTGTGATCTTCTATGGCGACCATACCCGCGATCTCAAACGTTTCTGCCGGTTTAACGACATTCGTATTCTTCGCGAAGGCGAAGACGACCTATTCGACGTCCCCGGCCTGGAGTGGGAAACCTACATCCACGCCTAATGAGTTATTCTTTGAGTGAATTTACGATCATCACTAAAATTGCACTTGAGAGTTGAATCCGCCTTACATAAAACTAGGCGAAGATCGCAATCAAAGTTAGTGATGTCCGTCATACGTTTAATCGTGGACCTGTGGGGTGAAAATGTCGGATAGAACATCCGGCTTGTCATTTCGAACGATATCCATGTATTTCGGACCGTCATCGTATTCGATTTCAACTTTGACGAACTCGTCCCCTTCGAGCAGAAGCAGTTCGATCATCCGTTTTGCGATGCTGTCGGCGATGGCGTCTTTCAGGGCGTTGAAACTGAATTTTCGATGATCGATTCCCACGATTTTCGCGTCTTCACGCAGGCCGGCACGGTCCGCCGGTCCGTCTGGATCGATCGTGGAGATCGTTCCGTTCGTGGAGACAGTCATTCCCAGTGCTGTCCGGGAGGGATCTTTATCGTAATCCGTCGGTTGGCTGGAATAGGCGATCCGGTAGCCCAAACGGTCGAGCACGTCGAGAGGCAACTCAGAATGCAGCCCGCGCACACGGTCCTCGATCAACGTTTTCCAATCATAAGGGACGAACTCGTTGAGCGTGTCAATCACGTCTTGTTCCGTATAGCATATAAGCGGTTTAGCGCGGTCGTAGCGGCCCAGGAACCGGCGGATGAAATCATCCAGGCTGATTTTGGACTCAGTTTTTTCACGCAGAATCGTATCGATTTCGTACCAGAGCAGCGCGCCTTCGAAATAGTAATCCTGCCGTCGATTCAAGCCGGACCAATACCGGCTTCGTTGACGGCGCAGATACGACGATGACGCGGTGTCTTCCAGGCTGATCGAACGCCTTCCTTTCTGTCGCATCAACGAGAGCATCGTTTTTCCTACCCCGACCCAGCCGTCTCGCAGCCCGCCCTCGAAAGACGTTTGGCTTTTTGTCGCGAAAAGACCGGCGCGGGCTGTCAACACCACGCCGATATACTGGTCCAAACCTTCATAGACCCAGAGTAGGCGAAGGTCTTTTGGTGTGTTGTAATTCGGCGTGTCCATTCCCTGCGGACGGTGATACTTGCCGCACCATCGGTGGCCGTATTCGTGCGTCAGGAGATGGGCGGTCGTTACCAATTTATTTTCGTCTTCCAGGCCATTTTCACTGACCGCGTTGAGGCTCGATTTCTTGTGCTCCAATCCGATGAAGGGCATGTTGTCGCTCAGGACCAGGAGAAAGTGATAGTCGTAATCGTGCGCTGTGCCGAACATCGCCATCGCTTCGGCGACCATCGATTTCAACTTAGAAATCACGGTTTCGTCCGGGGAAAGAACGCGCTTTGATTCCGAAACGAGATGTAGGTAGTGAGGCGTT
>CAZSIZ010000031.1:12886-29435 GCA_964606645.1 uncultured bacterium | reverse complement strand
TTGAGATTCTTATATTTCTATGACGGTTAAACCAACGCGAAAATCGGTGTTTAATGAAATTATGATTCAACCTGATAGAAACGGATAAGATCGAATTGAAAAGCATCGATTGGGGTTCTCCCCCAATCGATTTCGGGAATTGGGCCGTTTATCATGGAAGAAACAAGAGATATCCTGACCAGAATTCAGTTTCTTCCAATCCTAATATCGGCGGGAGCGGACTGGACTTTATACAATAGAAAAAAGATAATGTCTGCAAAATTGGAAAGGACGATCGAAATGGAAACGAATCTGGACCGACGGAAATTTCTTCAAGGATTGGGAACGGCCGTTTCCGCAGCGGCGCTGCCCGGAACCTCCATCGCGGAAGAAGGGGAAACACGCCCCAACATCATGTGGATTCTCGCGGAAGACGCTTCCGCTCATCTCGGCTGCTATGGAGAGAAAACGATCCAAACGCCCCATCTCGACGCGATGGCGGATGACGGCGTTCGATTCGACGCGGCGTTCGTAACCTGTCCGGTCTGTTCGCCGTGCCGTTCGGCGATGGTGACGGGGATGCATCAGACCACCCTCGGCGCGCACAATCACCGTAGCCAGGGCGATCGAGGCAAAGCGGGCGGAAACCAGGCGTTTTACGACAGTTACCGCCTGCCCGTCAAACTGATTCCCGAAATGTTTCGTGAAGCCGGATATTACGTGACGCTTGGAAGCGGTCCATCCTGTGAGAAACCGGGTAAGACGGACTATAACTTTATCTGGCCGAATTCGGCCTACGACGGCGCGAATTGGCGACAAACCCCGGACGGTAAGCCGTTCTTCGCGCAGATTATGCTTAAAGGCGGGAAGAATCGCGGCGCGAAGAAACATGCGACGAAACCGTCCAGCGTCGAATTGCCTCCCTACTATCCCGATCACCCCACGCTTCGCGAAGATTGGGCGGATTATTTGAACTCGTGGGTTCAAATCGATGTCGAAGTGGGGGAAATTTTAAAAAACCTGAAAGAAGCCGGAGTCCTGGAAAACACGGTCGTTTTTTTCTGGACGGATCACGGCATCAGTCACGTTCGGGGCAAACAATTCCTGTATGAGGATGGCATCCGGGTTCCGCTGATCGTGCGTTTTCCCGATGGTGAAAATTCCGGCCAGGTGCGAAAAGACCTCGTGCTTCAGATCGATATCGCGGCGGCATCGCTGGCGTTGGCGGATATTCCGATCCCCGAACACGTCCAAGGCGTGGATATATTCGCCAAGGATTATCAACCCCGCGAGATGGTTTTCAGCGCGCGCGACCGGTGTGACGAAACCGTGGATATCATTCGCTGCGTCCGAACAAGCCGGTATAAATACATTCGCAATTTCATACCGTTTTTACCGCACGCGCAATCAAACAAGTATAAAGACGGTAAGGCAATCACTCAGACGATGAGGAAACTACACCGTGAAGGACGCTTGAACTTACTTCAAAATCGCGTTTTCAATCCAACACGTCCCGTTGAAGAATTATACGATTTGGAGACCGATCCTTATGAAACGATCAACCTCGCCGAACGGCCCGAACATAAAAACCGGCTGGCGAAGCTGCGCGGGGAACTGGTTGACTGGATGATTCAAAGCCGCGATTTGGGGCTGATCCCGGAACCGATCGCGGAAGAGAAGGGCAAGTCATGCGGCAATAAATACGGCATTCTTCAACAAGAGGAAAACAAGAATCTAACCTGTAACATCCTCCGAACGATCACAGCATCGGACCGGGGAGACGTCAAAGCGCTGAATGCGGCGCTGAAATCGAAGGAACCGGCGATCCGCTACTGGGCGGCGACGGGGCTTGGCGTTCTCGGTGACAAGGCGGCCATCTTACCGCTATCTAAAAAAGTGACCGAATCGTCCGCGCCGATTCGAGTCGCCGCCGCGCTGGCCCTGTGCCGGTTGGGAGAAGGCACGAAGTACGCTGGAGCGCTTATCGATGAGATCGAAAACGACAACCTGATTACTGGGATGCACGCCATCCGCGCGCTGGAATTATCGGGCGTGGATAATCCATCCGTTCGGAAGGCAGTGGAGAAGGCCAGGAAAAATCCTTACGAATTTACGCGCCGTATCGCCAAACGGATGTCGGCGAATTTTCAATCGCAGTCTGCAGCGAAATGACAAGCGTAAAAAGGATTATTTGGACACTTCGATTGGCGGGAGGAGAATGCAAATGGATGGACGAGAAGAATGTTGCGCGTTTACGTTGATCGAACTTCTGATCGTCGTCGCCATCATCGGGATACTGGCCGCGATCGCCGTGCCCAATTTTCTCAACGCCCAGGTACGCGCCAAAGTCTCGCGTGTGGAAGGTGATTTTCGAACGCTCTCCACGGCGATTGAAATGTACTATCTGGATCAAAACGCTTACATGCCTTACGGCCAATGGGGTGGCCATACCAGCCCACGCTATTTCAACGCGCTGAGCACCCCCGTCGCGTATCTCACCAGTCCGGAATCGGTCGACGATCCGTTCCAGGTGCGGGTGGATCAGGACGGGCAGGCGGGATTCCGCTACGGCTATTTCGATCCGACGCTTCCCAACGGGCCGCGTCAAAAGTTCTTCCGCCCCGGGGCCATGCAGCGATGGAAAGGGCAGGAAATGCCTGCGAACTACAAATGGTGGATTATATCGCGGGGGCCGGATCGAATCATGGACGGCGACAGCGGGTCACTGAGCGCCGAATCGGGTGTGACAATCTTCGTGCCCGGTCCGAACATTTTCCTGGTTTACGATCCTTCCAACGGAACCCAGAGCCGTGGCGATATTCACCGCTTTGGGCCCTGATGCCTGTCAATCCCGCAGGACGATATCGCCGAGACTCTTCAGGCCGTTCGTGACATCGTAAGGAAAGGCGTAACCGAGACTGGCTGTGGTCGATTCTCCGGCACCGAACTTTCCATCCGGCCCAATTCCGACGAGCATAAATTCATCGGTTTTCAACGCGCGCAAGCCGAATTGAGGAGCGTTTTCAGGCGTATAGGAGAGCACGCCATGATCGTTGCCCGCCCCTTCCGGATCGTTGTCCGCGTACCCATACGCACTGGTGTTCCAATAATCCCCTACGACTGCGGCCGTCGGTTTCTTTCGGTCGAAACCGGCGAATGGATCGGATGGAACCGAGGTCATGTAAGCAACCGGAGTGGTCAGAGGTGAAAAAACGTGGATGTGGGAACGCCGCCCTCCAACACGATGGCCGACACTGTTGAAGACGTCGTCGATCCGATTCATCCCCCATTCCGTATCGTCATCCCAGCAGTCGACGAGAAGCACGTTTCTTTCGAGACGGTTGGTGTGAATCGCCGTGGAGAGTGCGCGCATATCCGCGTATCCACGGGCGATCTTCGAACGCATCTGGGCGTTCAGAAAATTCGGAACCGCGATCGCCGCCAGAATCCCGATGATGGCGACGACGATCAGGAGTTCGATTAACGTAAAAGCGCTTCCCGATTTCTCATTCATAAGAAGGGCCTCCTGCACCGACAGAGTTGGAACCGAGCAGGATTATCAGTTGTCAGTTATCAGGGTGTATCCTTTACATAATTAAAAAAGTGTTTTCATCCTGATCATCTTTTAATCCTGAGTATCCCGATTCAGACAAAAAACCCATCACCCTACTTTGCTACGGGCGGATCCAGACGATATCCCCTGCACTGCTTGAACCGTTGCTGGGGCGGTAGTAGATGAATCCCTGGATATTGCTTCCCGAAACGTTGTAGTCCAGTTTCTGGTTGGGACCGATACTCCACAGTTCGTAGGAATGAGGCTTGCCGGCAAAACCCCGGGCCACGTCCGAGGGATTGTTGGGAACCCGTTTGCTGGGATCCATCGCTCCGCCCGCGTAAAACGATCCGTCCGGCATAAAGATGGTCTCCATGTGATACATGCCGAACGTCAATCCCCAGGCGGCTGTATCGGGATTGACCACGTCTTGAAAGAGGTCACGGGGTTGGGTCGAGAAGTAGGCGATGGGAGTCGTCAGATACTTGTTCTGCCAGGGCGCATGAATGACCGCGGGAAAACCGGCGTGAGGGAAATACCGTCCATGATCGATTCGGTACATCTCGCAAGCGGTGACAAAAGACTGCATCTCGCCCTCGGTTTTGGCGACCTTCGCGCGGATTTGTGCGTTCAGAAAATTCGGAACGGCGATCGCCGCCAAAATCCCGATGATGGCGACGACGATCAGAAGTTCGATCAATGTAAAAGCGTTTCCTGATTTCACATTCATGAGAGAGGCCTCCTCGACCGGTTCTTCTCTTTCGAGATGTTATTCGATCATACCATACGAGAACGATAATCCCAGCCCGGTCCCGTCTATGGGGGCAGCGAAACGAATCTGGGTGGACGTTACTGGGAACTTTCGCTTTTCATTTCAGGGCGGATAAACCAAACCCGTTGGATCAGGCCCTTTTCCACTTCGTAGACAGCCACGGCCCGAACGATTCGTCCGTGATCGAAACCGGTCACCCGCTCTTGATCGATCACGGTGTTCCCCAGAACGATTCGGTTCACGAGATCGCAATGCAGATTCGGGGTGTTGTCGAACAGGGATGAATACCTCGTTCGCATTTGATCGAGTCCGGAAAAGCGAATCGTGTCCGGGTGGTTGTATATCTGTATGGACGGGCTGTAGGTATCGAGAAAGGCGTCGATATCGCGGGCGTTGTAAGCGTCCAATTGGCGTTGAACGACGGCTTCGCTGGTCCCGTGAGACGTTTGGAGCGAGGGTGTATGAGCGCACCCAGCCAAGTGAATCGCGAGAAGGCTGAGTATAACGAAATTCCGGGCGTGAATCGTTTTCATCGTATTGGCGGCTCCATTCTTTTTTTATGCAGTCAATGTCAAAGCGCTTTCTGATTTCACATTGATGAGAGAGGCCTTCTAAACCGTTTTTTCTCTTTCGATTGGAAGGGTGACGCGAAACGTGGTTCCTTGACCTTCATCGCTTTCAACGTCGAGCGTTCCATGATGCTGTTCGATGATACCATACGAGAGAGACAATCCCAGCCCGGTCCCGGAACCGACGGGTTTGGTGGAAAAGAACGGCCCACTTCCCATAAGTATTCCCGGGCATGATCGAGATCGATGATTTGAACGACATGGGGAAAATGTTCATTCGCCAATTCCCAAATCCAAAGCGCCCCATCCCCAAGAACAATTTGAAGGTTCGCTCGAGACAATCCACGGCGGCGCACTTCGGCGTAAAGGTCTTTTCCAAAGGCTCCGGTATTCTCGATCGAACCGGAGACGGCAAATCTTCTCATTGACCTCAACCAACTTCCGGTAAAGGGTTCGAAAACGTTGATGATTGGCCACTTGCTCTCGGACTTGCTTGACCTGGTCGGTCCGAATATATTCGGTGATTGTTTTTCCCTCGACTTTGTAGGTCAAAGAATATTTGGGCCCGTGTCCTTTATTTCCTGGTCGAGTGCAACGACATCCTTTTCGACCACAGGGGATGTATCGTTCGATTAACGTTCCACGGCGCATATCCCCAATCGTCTGAATTTCTTTCAGCAAAGCGTCTCGTTCTTCTTCGTAATGCTTCAGTGATGGTATTGGATTTCCCTCCAAATCAGACAGTTGCGTTACTGTCTGATTATAGCACAAAAAAAAGAAACACCACTTTTTACCCACTTCTATGACATGCACCCGACAAACACTCATCTCTTCCGTTTTCTTCGCCGGGATTATATGGTATGGTTCTGATTGAAAGCTGTTCAAATTCCCGAATGTCAGGTCCGAAAAGGTGATCGTACTCGCTGCCTCATCTCTCTTGAAAATGATTTTTCCGATTGCCGTCATTGCAATTGGATTGATTCTCGTGCGGTGTATCGAACGGTTTGACGAACGCTCCGTCGCAGCGGTTTGCCTTTTTATTTTTATTCCCGCTCTCATTTTTCGTCAGGCGTTGGGGCAATCGCCGGAAACCAGCCAATTCAGTTTTGTCTTCTTTTTCGTATTATTTCATACCGCGATTCTCTATTTGCTGGCGGGAAAATTCCTTCAATATCTGGAACTTTCTCCGCACATTCAATGCCTCTATCTAATCAATATTTTGATCGTCGGGAATGCCGGATTAAGACAAATTCCATCTTGGACGGGCAATCCGGTCGAAGCCGCACAGTCCGCCAATACCCTTTTCTTCTATCAACTCGCTATTCTGGCGTTATTGGGAATCTATCTCTCCGGCGGGTATTCGCGCTTATCGAAAAATGTGTCCCTCATCTTGAAGACTCCCCTTCTCTATGCCCTGTTGGCCGGACTGATTCTCGCGACGGCCAAAACCGAACTCCCCTATAATATTCTCGGCTCGATCGATTTCTTTCACAACGCCGCCGTTCCTCTGACACTGCTTCTTTTAGGCGTGATTTTTGGAAAGTATTTCTACTTCACTCAGTTGAGTGAGTATTCGGTTTTAATTCCAGGATTAGCCGCTTGCCTTGCTTTCCGATTGGTGGTTTCTCCGGTCTTGGCGATGGCGGTCACGCTTCTAATGGGGATGGACAACGTGACACTGCAGCGAGTATTGATCGTCGAATCGGGCGCCCCGACCGGTATTTTTGCGGCTGTTCTCATCAGTTTCTATGGGAAACAAAACGAAACGCGCTTTACAGTTATTTGTATTCTTTTAACCTTGCTATTTTCTTATCTCACTCACCCCATCATCCACATTCTTTTGAACCGCTGCTTTCCCTTAGGTTAGTTTATTAACCTGAAAACGGTACACACTATTTTTACGATCGAATCTCCTGCGAAAAGATTTCTCTATTACGGTGCAGCCCACCGAAATCCCATAATACTGAACAAATGTACAGCTTTTGGCATGTCTTTTGCGGAATAACAATTCATGCTTATGGCCGGCGAAGAGAATTGAAGAACATTCTGCTTCTATCCGGCAATTCCACCTGCCAGGAGTCGTTCAGATGAAAAAGAATTCGCGAACATACCAAGAAAAGCAGCCGGAAGAGTGGGAAGAGTTATTGAAAGACATCACCGTCGAACCGGATTATCGTGAGATTCTTTATGCACCATCGGTGTTAAACGCAATTCCAAATCCCATTCAACTCAGAGAACTTCTGGATCATGCCGACCAGACATCGAACGAAGAAACGCGGCGTCAAATCGAACGCGTTCGATCCGTGGCCCAACGAAAATTGAAAGGGATATCACGCGATTGCATCTTACTTCTGCTCACGACAGGGGCCAGTCAACAGCAATTGGCGGAGATATTGGATGTGTCGGTAGATACGATCCAGCGATCACTGACTCAAGGAATCAATAAGATCTCTCAATTCTTTAAGGAAAGCGATCGGCAAACGTTTCCTGCTTCTCCTCGCAAACGGCCAAACGTTCGTGTCATCATATTTCCCCTGGACACCAACAAAGAACGAGAACGATTCCAAACTTTTCTCAACAACAACCGTATTGCAAGTATTTCGTATCGGGGCGAGGATCTGTTCAGGGAGGCTTTAGTCGTCTATGTGACAGGAAAATTCGCTCAAATCACACAACACCATCCCATCATTCTATGACGACGGGGTGGTTGCTATGGGTTCAGAAACAGGCTGTCCGCAATCTTCACCTCTTGCCCCGCAATTCTGACAAACCCAGACGGTGTCGATCTGAGAAAGGCAATAGAGACCGAAAAGGATGATCGGGATCCCTAAAAAGCCCATATAACTCACCAATAATCCAACCGAGAACACAATCCCGGAAATAATGATGACCAAGGCTAATTTGGGATTGAAGCGCGGGCACCGTTCCGATTTGACGATTCCTTCACATCGTGGGCAGGGTGGAAGACCTTCCTCCTCAACGGATGCGAGCGATGGTGTGGTGCCATCGTCTAAATTGGGGGGTGGCTCCGACGGTGGACTTTCGGGAAGGATTTCACTCACTTCCTCTTCTTCTTCAGGGATTGGTTCTTCTTCCGGTTCAGGTGCTACGGAGATTTCTTCGTTTTCTTCTTCTGGAGTTTCATCTTCTACGATAGGGCCGGATTTCTCTCCGGATATGATATTTTGAAAAATATCGCTCTCTCTGACATTGTTGAATTCACGATCGTCTTTGGCCCAATCGATACAATGAGGGTTGAGGTTGACGGCTCGTGATAGATATAAATAAGCCTTATCCTCAACCTTGGTCATCGAATAACAGCATGCGAGGTTATAGAGTGCCTCCGAATAACTGGGGTCATCGAGAATCGCTTCTTCGAAAAAAGTCAGCGCATTTTCATAATCTTCTTTATGGAAAAAGTTCAGACCTTGTTCGAATTGATTTCTGGCTTTGTCCGTTGGCATTGTTTTTCGATTGTTACTGGGTTATCGCTTATGTGATTAAGTTGCGTATTAAAAATACGTTTCATTGATTGATGATAACTCAATATCTGAATGATCCAGTAAAAACACTATAACAGTATTTTACATTTTTTCAATAACGAAGATGACAAGAATTCCAACGGTCCCGATTTATTTTGTATCTCCCTCATAATACTAAAGATTCGTTTAGTCACCGGATCAATATGAACGGAAGAGATAAAAAAAAATAAAATTATTACTTGACACCACAATATATGGGGTGTATCTTGTCTTTCACCACTATTTATTGAGGTATTTACCTTTTACTCAATTCAACCAAACAATTGATTTTTATGTGATTACAAGGAGATTGAGGGGATGGCTGTCGTTGAAAATAATCGACTGGATCAGACAAAGAATAAGGCTTGGAACGAAAACAAACAGAGTCGCGCGTTGAAACAGAAAAAAGGACTTCATTTTCATCGTGTCTACACTCGGAAAGGAATCGATCCCTTTTCGGAGGTGGAATGGGAACGCTGGGACGCAGTGATTACCGGCGAAGAAGGTGAAGTGATCTTCGAACAAAAAGACGTTGAATTTCCAAAATTCTGGTCACAACTGGCGGTCAACGTCGTCGTATCGAAGTATTTTCGCGGCGTTCTTGGAACGTCTCAACGAGAGAAAAGCGTCAAACAACTGATCTCCCGCGTCGCCGACACCATCGTTTCGTGGGGCGAACGGCAGAAGTATTTTGCATCGGAAGAAGACCGCGAAACATTCCGCAGCGAACTGATCTATCTGCTGCTCCATCAACACGCATCGTTCAACAGCCCCGTATGGTTCAACGTCGGGGTGGAGAAGGATCCGCAGTGTTCGGCTTGTTTTATCAATTCCGTCGATGACACGATGGACTCGATTCTCTCCTTGGCCAGAACGGAAGGGATGTTATTCAAATACGGTTCGGGAGCCGGATCGAACCTTTCGCCCATCCGTTCATCCAAGGAAATGCTGCAGGGTGGCGGGACGGCGTCCGGCCCGGTCTCTTTTATGAAGGGCTACGATGCGTTTGCCGGCGTCATCAAGTCGGGAGGCAAGACCCGGCGGGCGGCGAAAATGGTGATCCTCAACGTGGATCATCCCGATATCATGGATTTTATTACGAGTAAAACCCTCGAAGAAAAGAAGGCGTGGGCATTGATCGATATGGGGTACGATGGATCGTTCAATGGAGAAGCCTACGGCTCGGTCTTTTTCCAAAACGCCAATCACAGCGTTCGGGCTTCCGACGAGTTCATGGATGCCGTTCTTGAAAACCAGGAATGGAAAACGCGCTTCGTGACGAACGGGGAGACGTGCGAAACCCACTCGGCCCGCGGCCTGATGCGCGCGATCGCGGAGGGAACGCACGTCTGCGGTGATCCCGGTCTGCAGTTCGATACGACCATCAACCGCTGGCACACCAGTCCCGTATCGGGCCGGATCAACGCTTCCAATCCATGTTCCGAATATATGTTCTTAAACGATACGGCCTGCAACCTGTCCTCTCTCAATCTCATGAAATATCTTCAGGAGGATGGTTCCTACGATGTCGAATCCTTCAAGCATTCTGTCGATGTGATGATCACCGCCCAGGAAATCATCGTCGATAATGCGGGTTATCCCACTGAAACCATCGCGCATAACAGCTATCGCTACCGCGCGCTCGGTCTGGGATATGCCAACCTGGGAGCTTTGCTCATGGCGAATGGCCTTCCCTACGACAGCGATGAAGGCCGGGCGTATGCCGGAGCCGTCACCTCGATCATGAGCGGTGAAGCGTACGCACAAAGCGCAAGAATCGCCAGTAAAAAAGAGCCTTTCGTCGCGTTTAAGGAGAATCGGGATGCGATGCTGAACGTCATCGATATGCACCGCGCGAAATCGCATGAAATTGACCGGAATCTCGTGGCCGAGAATCTATACAATGCCTCAGTCGAAGTCTGGGATCAAACCCTCGATTTAGGGAAACGGCATGGCTTCCGGAACGCACAAGTTACCGTACTCGCTCCCACGGGTACAATCGGTTTCATGATGGACTGCGATACCACCGGAATCGAACCGGATATCGCGCTGGTGAAATATAAGAATCTGGTCGGCGGCGGATTTCTTAAGATCGTCAATACTACTGTTCCCCTAGCGCTTGCCCGGCTTGGTTATTCACCCGAAACGGTTGAAGAAATCGTTGATTTGATCGACGAGCATGAAACCATCGAAGGGAACGCGCTTCTGGATGAAAAACACTTGCCGGTATTCGATTGCGCTTTCCAACCCAAGAATGGAGCGCGATCCATTCACTACATGGGTCATGTCCGTATGATGGCGGCGGTTCAGCCCTTCATTTCCGGGGCCATCTCAAAAACGGTTAATATGCCCAGCGACGCCACGGTCGAAGACATCGAAGAAGTCTATATTCAGTCCTGGAAACTTGGATTGAAGGCCGTCGCAATCTACCGGGATGGATGCAAACGCACCCAACCGCTCAACACCAGCATCAAGAAGGATGAGAAAAGCGACGCCGAAAAATTCTCCCTCGTCGACGCATTGCAGGACGCGGCTCCCAAACCTTACCGCAAACGGCTGCCCGACGAACGCTCCGCTCTCACACACAAATTCAGTATCGCCGGACACGAAGGCTACATCACCGTCGGGCTTTATCCGGAAAAACAGCCGGGAGAAATTTTCCTGTGCATGGCCAAAGAGGGAAGTGTTGTTTCCGGTTTGATGGACAATTTCGCGACGGCCATCTCCTTGGCGCTGCAGTACGGCGTTCCGTTGAAAGTATTGGTCAACAAGTTCGCGCATTGCCGGTTTGAACCGGCGGGATTTACCGGCAATCCATCGATTCCCATCGCGAAATCGATCACGGACTACATTTTCCGCTGGCTGGCCTCGAAATTTCTTTCCGAAGAAGACCAGCAAGCCGTCGGGATTATCAAGCGCGACGAACCGGTGGCGGTTAACAGTAAAACGGAGCCAGCCTCTGTCGACGTTCTTCAAGAGGATACGGACGATCTCGATCCATCCAGTTTCTCATTCGAGGTGCAGGCGGATGCGCCACCCTGCCCCGATTGCGGCGCGATCATGGTGAGAAACGGCGCGTGCTACAAGTGTATGAATTGCGGCGCAACCAACGGCTGCTCCTAATCCAACCCATTCATTACATCAAAATAAAACACCCTTCTCCAAGCAGAAAAAGATCATCTCCCAATTAATCCTCCAAACTTTGGCTTCATTAAATCTATATATTTACTTAACCTATCATAACATTTGACAGATCAACGGATTGCAAATCGAGTCGCTTATTCTTCTCAATGGACTTGATACAGGTAAAAAAATAAAACCCATCTCCCAGAGATCACGTTTAATAAAGAGAATCCGGCCAATCCTGGATGAACGAGGATTCATCTCTTCGATCGTCTTGATAGAAAGAGGAAAAAAATGAAATTCACTCATCGTTTTTTATTCTATTCTTGCTCCATCGTTTTTTCTCTGAACCTGGCAAATGCAGTCGAAGTCGTTCAATGTCCTCAGATTACGAAAGATCGATATCCGGTATTGATGTATATCGAGCAGATGAAAGACCGTAATGATCTTTATGTCGCGAGCTCTCAGGACAGTTTTGTTTACAAAGAAAAAATTTTTTCTGGAAAAAAACTTGAAGTTTCACGCCTGGATGACACGATTTTCTTGTTAACCACTCAAAACAATGGCAATGAAGGAAAAGTATATACCCTTGATTTAAGTATGGGAACGATTCGATTTCTTGAGGAAAACACCAATATTCAGTTGCTGCACACATCGCCGGAAAGGAAAAAAGCGATGCTGATGCGGATCGATAAGCGTCTTCCTGAGATCATTTTGAAAGAATTGGATTTCGAAATTCAAGAGATAAGAGAAGTTGTCCGACTCGACAAGGAGATTCTTGGAGATATGTTTGACGGTCCAGAATCGGTCAAGTTATCACCGGATCTCAAACACTTGGCCTTTTCCAAAAGGAACGATCCATCCGGTAGTGTATCCATCCCAAGAACACACACGATTAAGATGATGGATTTATCGTCTGGTGAGATCAAAGACCTGGACAAAGAAGTGATGATGGATATTTCACCGATTTCTTCCAATCTTCTTGAATTCCCAGCAATGGAATGGTTTGACGAAGATGAAATACTCTATCAATCGATCGTTCCATTGAAGAACGATGAACGCCCGTTTTTCGATACGAGAATCCATCTATTAAAAACCATCCACATTCATGAAGGAACACAACAGGAACGGTTCCGAAAAGAAATGAGAATGAAAGCGGGAAGTCTTGGTGACCATTTATTTTTAGATCCATTTAAAAAGCAAATAGTGTATCGCAATGAATGGATTATCAATACGGATAATTGGACATTATCTGAGATCTTAGAACCATATCAAATCGAACGGGATTATGAGTCCCAAAGGTCTACGATCTATTTTAAGAAGAATAAGATTTATACAGGGGATATGAATTGCATCGATCACATCCTATCCCAATCAGGGGATAACTTTGCGTATACCGTTCGTCCATGGGAAACGTTTCAACCGTTTCTATATGCACAAATGAAAGGAGAACTCAAACCGCTGTTAATCGATGGATGTCAATGCTATTCCATTAAATCGCGGGCATGGATCGAGGAAAAGGGATCCCAAACTGCTGTTAATCACTGGAGATCCATGCGATTCAATAAAACCGCTGGCATGGATTGAGTAGAAATGAGAATTCGCTTGTGAGGGGATGATAAAAGCGTTTTATCCTTGCGAATCAGTTCGTTGTGATGTAATCCGGTGTGATGAACAATTCTCCTTCGATAAATCCCAGCGCTTCGTACGCGCCACGAAGCGTTTCCAAAGCGTCCTCGACGACGCGGCGGTGCGGAAACAGGTGCCGGTCGTTCGTGCAGGCCTTGATAACTTTTTGTTTCGCCAACCGCATTCCTTTTTTAACGAAGAGCATGTAGATGAAGAGCAGCCGCTTTTTCATGGCCTCGTCGTCTTCATAGATCAACGCCTGTTTCAAGGGAAACAGGGCCTTTTCCCGTTCTTCGATCGTTCCAGGATCGGCCCATGACGTCACCTTGCTGGCGATTTCGTCACGGGCGAGCTGGAGAAAATAACACAGTTGCTTTTCGGATAAGGGATTTTTACTACGCGCAAACCGGCGTAGCGTATGGTTAAGAGCACGGTGTAAAACCGTTTGATCGATCGTTTGACCGTAATGGCGGAGATGCAGGTTCTGAAAATAACGACCGACGTTATCGATCGATTTGGATACATCTTCGACGAGAAGATGCGCGTGTTTTTTCGCAAATGATTTAGCGATGGATTCATCGATCTCCCATTCACGAATAATGAATGATTTGAGATGTTCTCTCCGCCGTATCTCTTCCGCGGAGATACGACGGCGTTTCGTTGTCCCATCTTTCTTCGTATTGATCGCTACTTGCTGTGATCCAATCATTCAATTGACTCCCAATACGTACATAGCCATCCGCCAAACAGCTTCTTGAAACAATCTTGCATTGCTGGCTGACAAGCAAAATAACTCGAGTATTTCAACCGATGAAATACCCTACTAGAGCCGTTTTCAACACGCCCAATAGAGTGCGCTGATGAAAACGACTCTAATTCTCATTCTTTATTGAACTTAAGCGCAAATCGCAGGCGGATCGATGCACTTCTTCACGGTTGAAAACAGGCGACTTGCGTCCCCCCCAACTGAATACAAGACTTCGTCTATATTGAATAAAAATGATCTCGATTTCAAGTAAAATTTTATATTAATTTTCTTATGGGTTATCATCATCTCCTTAACAACTATAAATTCAATGGGTTACACTATATCCGCCCGACTTCCAAATATTTCATCTATTTTATATAAATGACCAGTCGGCTATCCGTATCATCGGAAGCATAACATTGTACCAAGAAAAATCATCCACAGTCAACATTTTTTTTGAAAAAAATCATTTTTTATGATTAACTGGCCAGATTCTTGGAAGTTATGGGTGGGATACAGACGATATTTCACAGGTTATTCACAGACTATTAAGAACCGGTGTGGATAACATCGCCATTACTGAGGTTTCCATTGGAAGGATCGTATATCCACGTTTTCAGTTTTCCCAATGAGGATCGATCGGTGCGTTTCGGGATCGTATCGTCTGTGATGTCGGAATCGCCGTCCGGACCATGACTCGCAAGAAGAAACCAGCTCGCGCCATCGGAATAGTACCGGTAGGGTTGTGTGTACCCATCCCCGATGAATGGATCGGCGGAAAAAGCATTGATATACGCCACGGGAGATGTTAAAAATAGGAAGCGATTCTCATCGGGCAGACTCGCATCGCGAATAAAACGCGATGCGGCGGCGAGGGGATAGCGTTGATGATCCCGATAAAACCGATCGAGCGCATCGGCGATCTGTTTCATTTCCGATGCGGCCCGTTTGGCCGTATTCGCTTTATCGATATGGCCGACATCGGTCACGAAAGGAATAGAGAGGAAGGCCAAATACAGCACGATCGCGATAAAAATCAGAACATTTAATCCGTGTTGAATTTGCCCTTTCTGCGTCATTCTCATGCGCTCCCGACGTTTCCGTTCCATCCCGGTTAGACTATTTTTCAAAAGTACGTTCTGATAAGCGTTTCTAAAAAACCTTGAAAAGCTAAGGTTTTTGAATTCCAGAATTATCAATACGAACAAACTGTTGAGAACCGCTCTATCATAAACGGAAAGATGAATCGCTCATAGTTCTCGTTGAATGCAGGGGCATCATTCGCATTTCAGATACGCCTTAAAGGGAATATCATCCAGTGACTCGATCGAAATAAGCGAACCTGGGTTGACCGACAACGAGGATATGAGAATATAGTCTATCGTTATTACAGGGGAGAATGTCAATGAAACGCCGTAATTTTCTGAAAACCATGGGATGTGGAGCGTCCGCTTTCGCGTTGCCTGCCACTGTGAATGCCGCGCAGTCGGAAAAGCCGAATTTTCTGTTTCTGTTTACGGACGATCAGACCTTCCGCTCGATCGGGGCGCTCAACAATCCCGCCGTCAAGACACCGAATATCGACCGGCTCGTCAAAAACGGGGTGACGTTCACTCATACGTTCAACCAGGGATCGTGGACGGGCGCGGTGTGCGTTGCCAGCCGCGCAATGCTCAACACGGGCCGATACATCTACCACGCCCGCGAGGATATCGGGAAAGGGAAGGAAGACGAACCCAAAGTGCCGCTTTGGGGAGAAACACTCACCCAAGCCGGTTACGACACGTTTATGACCGGCAAGTGGCATAACGGCGATCTGGCGCTCAACAAGAGTTTCGAACACGTCGGTCCGCACGGCGGCGGGATGTTCGCTTCGACCCCGGTCGATGGAGACGCCTACGACCGCCCCGCGCCTGGAAACACGTGGAGTCCCTCCGATCGAAAACGAGAAGGACATTGGCGGGAAAGGGAGGACGGAAAAATTATCCATAGCAGCAAATTATGGGCCGATGCGGCAGTCGATTACCTTAAAAACAGCGCCGCTAAGAGTGACGATCCATTCTTTATGTACGTCGCGTTCCACGCCCCGCACGATCCCCGGCAGTCACCGAAAAAATTCATCGATCTCTATCCGCTCGACGAGATCGAGATTCCACCGAACTATCAACCGGAACATCCATTCGATCAGGGCGAGCGCTATTCATTGCGAGACGAAAAACTCGCTCCGTTCCCCCGCTCCGAACGTGACGTGAAAGTTCATCTGCAGGAATACTATGCCATTATCTCCCACGCCGACGCTCAAATCGGCCGCATTCTACGCGCCCTGAAACGGTCCGGGAAAGCCGATAATACGATTATTATCTTTTCGGCGGACCACGGTCTCGCCGTCGGTCAACACGGCTTGATGGGCAAACAGAACCAATACGACCACAGCGTTCGGATGCCCCTGATCTTTAACGGACCGGGAATCGAAAAAGGAAAAAAGGTCGATTCACTGGTCTATCTTCACAGCGCGTTCGCCACGACCTGCGAGATGGCTGGAATTCCGGTTCCACCGACGGTCGAGTTTCCCAGCCTGATGCCGCTGCTCCAAGGCGAAAAGGACAAACTACACGATGCGGTCTTCGGCTCATACCGGGACTATCAACGGAGGGT
>CAZSIZ010000031.1:0-12876 GCA_964606645.1 uncultured bacterium | reverse complement strand
GGAGTTCAAATTGATCCGCTATCCCAAAGCGAAAAAGATTCAGCTCTTCAACGTGAAAAAAGATCCCTGGGAAACCACCGACCTTGCGGACGATCCGAAATACGCGCCGACCATAAAGAGACTCGACAAAACATTGAGAACGCTTCAAAAAATGGTCGGGGATAAATTGGTTCTGGAATAATGCAGTAAGGAATGGTGGGTCAAAAAGCGTGACCCACCCTACATTCTATTGCGGTCTTGCTCACTTGAATTTTCAAATTTAAATAAAAAAATGGGGTGGAAATCGGATCGGTTTCCACCCCGTCCATGGTTGGGACTCCTAATGGAGCCAAGACGTGATTTCTTTAACCGCTTTAAGCGATGAAATCCTAGAATGATTGAAACGCCATCACACAGGTCGATCCCTGAGCAAGCACAGGGCTTGGCTCAACAAGTTTTATCAATCTTCAATCGACACGTGACAGAGAACTAACGTTCTTTCTTCAAATTGCTGAACAACGATTTCGACATCGGAGGAAGTCGTTTCCCATTATCCGTCTGGGAAGAAGGACGCTCGGCAAACGCCGACGATGCCGCTTTTTCCGCGAACACCAGTTCGTTCAAATCGTCGTTATCTCCCTCGACCGTCTCGCTCAATCCTTTTTTCACATAAGGCAGCGGGGCTTTAAGGGGATTTTTCCCATGTGTCATGGGACGCTCTTCTTCACGCTGTTTGGGGTAATCGCGGTGGTCCATCTGCTTCGATCCCGTGGCGAGGATCGTCACTTTCATCTCTTCCTGCATGTCCGGATCGATGACGACCCCGAAGATGACGTTGGCGTCTCCGTCGGCCTTATCGCGCACGTGGCGGGTGATGGACTTGTCGATTTCAAGCAGTTTGATGTCCTGCCCACACGTGATGTTGATCAGAATGCCCTTGGCCCCTTCGATGACCTGCTCTTCCATCAGCGGGCTGCTGGAAGCTTGTTTGAAGGCCTCGTCGGCACGTTCGGTTCCACGGCCGTAACCAACCCCCATCACCGCGCCGCCGGCTGTGTCCATGATGGCTTTGATATCGGCGAAATCGAGGTTGATTAGCCCCGGTCGAGTGATCAGATCGGCGATGGACTGCACGCACTGCTTCAGCACACTGTCGGCCACCTTGAAGGCCTCGATCAGCGTCGTGTTCTCATCCACGACATTGATGAGCCGCTGGTTGGGAACGGTAATCAGCGTATCGACCTTCTTGCGCAGAATCTGCTGCCCCTTCTCCGCGTGGTTTCGACGGATGGTTCCCTCGAACTCGAATGGTTTCGTGGTGATGGCCACCGAGAGCGCACCGATCTCCTTCGCGACGTCGGCGATGACGGACGACGCGCCGGTCCCGGTTCCACCTCCCAGCCCGGCGGTGATGAAAACCAGGTCCGCGCCTTCCAGTTCCTGCCGAAGCAGGTCCCGGTCCTCATTGGCGGCCTGTTCACCCAGTACGGGGTTCGCGCCGGTGCCAAGTCCTTTGGTGATGCTTTTTCCGATATGAATCCTTCGGCCCGTTCTCGCTCGCTGCAGCGCCTGAATGTCGGTGTTGATGACGATGAACTCGACCCCTTCCAGCGTGCCGTCGCCCATCGAATCCACGGCGTTGCTTCCACCGCCCCCTACACCGACAACCGTAATTCTCGGTCCTCCAGCACGTCCCTGATCCAGCTGAATGTCTTCGGCTAGTTCGATCATGTGTTGACTCCTTTTCTCTATTTCTTCATGATTTTCTTGATTGCCAAAATTTTGATCCTGGATGAATTCGATTCCCATTTCGCGTCTCCTCCCGGTTTGTCCTCAATCCCTCGATTTGCACGCATCCCCACATTGTCATTTTTTCTTCTTGGTCATGAATTCTTCTTGGTCACGGCTTCATCCCGGTCCCGCCCGCACGGAAAATCGCTTATGAAACAGCAGCCTTCTCATAATCCGGCTCACGATTCCTGTCGGATGTCCGGTATTCGCCAGGCGATTCGTCCCCGATAGGAGAACGCTTTCCCGCAAGCATCCCGGCCCACTGCCAGGCTCGCGGAATTCGCCTCCTGCCGTTGTCAAAACGTTTCTTGCATCCATCGGAGCATCCTCCGAAAAACACTCGTCAATCCCGTGCCGAAAACCGCCATTTGGGCGTCGCGCCGCTCGAAACCGTAGTGCAAAAGGCCGATGACCGTGGCGAATCCCGGACTGGAAACGATATCTTCATATCCCACGACGCCGTTGGGATAACCGATATGCGTATCCCGCTGACTTTGGGTTTGAATTTTTTCACGAATACCGTCAAGCATGGCGGTTCCCCCCGTCAGAACGAGTCCGCCGTACAGGATTCCTAACAGATCGCGCGATTTCATCGATCGGATCAGTTCGTCGCCGATCTGTTCCACCCGCGCTTCGATAATTTCACACAACCGCTTCTTCGGTACTTTAATCGTGCGGCGATTTTTGAAGCGCACGATTTCAAGCATGTCCTCCGAATTCACGTTTTCCGCCCACGCCGAGCCGGAGTACTTTTTCAATTTTTCCGCGTTCTCTAATGGCGTCTGGAAGTAGTGGTTGATGTCGCGCGTGATGTCTTCCCCGCCGATACCGATCGTCTCACTGTGATAGATCGACCCTTCGTAATAGACCAGCAGCGACGTCGTCTCACCGCCGAGTTCGACGAGAGCGGTTCCGATGTTTTTCTCCTCGTCGTTGAGCACGGACAGGCTCGACGTGATGGGAGGACTCGCGATTTCCTCCACGATGTACCCGGCATTGACCACACAGCGTTTCAGGTTTTTCAGAATCGACTGCCGACCGATAATCAGATGGACATCCACCTCCAGCATACTGCCTTCCATCCCCAGTGGATCGCGGATCGACGAGGCTTCGTCCAATCGGAACCAGCGCGGGATCGGATGAATCACATCGAAATCCTTGGGCACGGATTTGCTGATGGCCGCCTCGATACACTGCCCGATATCTTCCTGGGTCACCGTGCGCCCGTGCTTGGAAAGCACGACCGAACCAACAGTGTTCTGGCTTTGAATATACGTCCCCGACAACCCCACAACCGAACGGCGGATATCCAGCCCCGGTGTGTGATTCAGCGCCTTACGGCAGGCGTTGGAAATCGAGGCGACAATCTCCTCCAAATCCACGATACCGTCCGCCGACAGGCCCGAACAGGGATGAATCCCGTGACCGAGAATCTCGATCACTTGCCGTTCGTTACGCCGGGCGGCGACCGCTGAAACCTTGGTCGTCCCAATATCAATCGCAAGTAAATAGTCGTTTTCACGCATCATCATCGATCGTCTGATTCGTCCATGTCAAATAGGTTCCCTTGGAACGGTAAAGCCGCTCCCACTTCGATTCTTGATTGTTATCGCCACGAATGGCGAACCCTTTTTCAGGGAAACGGGCGTCCACATAAACCGCCCGAAGATTCTTTTTTTCCAGCATCTGCCAAAACGCCCCGATCTTCTTATCCAAATCGGGCGACTCTAAATCCCGCAGCACCATCACCCCGATCCGGCGGCGGGGATGCAGGATGAAATTTCCGTCCTCCCGCCACTCCGCTCCGGTGATTTCTTCGAAGTACTCAGGCGTTCGATCGGCCAGCAATTGGAGAAAACGCAAACCGTTTAAAACTTGAGCGTCGCTGATTCGCTCTCCCGGTTGACTGGGCATCGTTTTCATCCCGCTTAAAATGGGACACGAAAGAACCAGGCGGATATTGGCGTCCAGTTCGTTCTGCACGCCATTCGAGAAGCCATTCTCGATCGGCGGCGGCAGAAGCACCCCGTTCACATCCAGCCCGTAAAGCATTCCATCGGCGGGATTCAGATAGAAAGCGATCGGCGCCCGTTCCTCGATCGTCAGATGAATACGCTGCGGAGGGATCCTCTGAACGCCGACACGGAGAATCGCGGGATGCTGCTCCAGACGTTCGCCTAAATCACTCATATCGACTAGCCAGATATTGGTTCCCGGCGCGATTCCCGCGCGTGCCAAAATCTCTTGTTCGTCGACCCGTTCGTTCCCGTTAATCGTGATTTGCTGTACGGTGAAGTCCGGCGAACTGAAAAACTTACGAATCCCGTCACCGGCCAGCAGGATCAATCCGGCCAGCGATATTCCTAACACGATCACACGGCAGAGATAGCGGACCGTTCTTTCAATGGAGGCGGCGATTCGAGTGAGAAAATTCATTCGCTGAGTGCCTCCTCTCCACCGGAAAGCCGAATCCGTAACGCCTCTCCCGCTTTCCATACATCCCCCGCTCCCAGCGTGACGACCGCATCGCCTTCCTGAATCCTGGGAAGAAGGAATTCGGGAACCGCTTCCAAGGCTTCGACGTAATAAGCGTCCACCCCGTTTCGCCGAACCGGTTCGAGCAGCAGTTCTCCCGTCACGCCCTCGCGGGGATCTTCGCGCGCGGCGTAAATACCGGTGACGACAAGCAGGTCGAGTCCCTGGAATGCACTTCCGAAATCCTCCAGGAGATTCACTGTCCGGGAATACAGGTGCGGCTGGAAAACAGCGATCAGACGTGGATCCTTCCGTTCGCGCAAGGCTTCGATGGTGGCGCGAATCTCGGCGGGATGATGGGCGTAATCGTCGATAACGGTGATGCCGCGTTCGGTTCCCTTGATCTCCATTCGCCGCTGAACTCCTTGAAAGCCTCCAAGCGAGTTCGCCGTTTGTTCGAATGAGAGGTTCAGCACAAACCCTACCGCCACAGCCGCCAACGCATTATGCGCGTTGCATTCCCCTCGAACCCGAAGCCGCATTGCTCCCAGTGATTCGCCACGCACGGTCACGTTGCAGACCGTTCCTTCGGAAGTGCTTCGATAATGAGCGCCGCGAATATCCGCATCGCGAGAAAATCCATAAGTCAGTACATTCGTCCGGCGGCCGCTCAACAGCGTCTGACAATGGCTGCAATCGGCAGACGCGAGAATCCAGCCGTCTTCACGGACACCCTTTAGAAAGTGTTTGAACTGTTGAATGATTTCATCGATATCGCGGTAGAAATCGAGATGGTCGGCGTCGATGTTGTTGACGACGGCAATCTCCGGTTTGAGATGAATAAACGATCCGTCGCTCTCGTCGCCTTCGGCCACTATCCACTCCCCATGACCGGCAAGCGAGTTTCCACCGATCCAATCGACATCCCCGCCGATGAACGCCGTGGGATCGAGACCGGCATCCACCAGAACTTGGGCGATTATGGCAGTGACCGTGGTTTTTCCATGCACACCGGTCACGACGATTGGGCGGCCGCCCTCCAGGAAGTCCCCCAGCATTTTGGCGCGTGGCCAGACGGGAATACCGCGTTCATGGGCGGCTTGAATTTCGGGATTGGTCTCTTTGACGGCCGAGGAGACGACCAGGAGTGACGCACCTTTGACGTTCTCCGCACGGTGTTCGTGGAAGATAGGTATGCCGAGTTTTTTCAGGCGATCGGTGACCGGATTCGATGCCAGATCGGAGCCCGTCACGGCATACCCCCGCTGTAAAAGCGCGGGCGCAAGCGCGCTGACTCCAATCCCACCGATACCCACCAGGTGGATATGCCGTGCCCCGTCAGGGAAATTCACGTCACTCGTACTCCCTCAAACCTTAATTCAATATCTTCAAATCAATTCAATAATCGATCGGCGATGGTCTCTGCCGCGTCTTCACGAGCCAGCGACACCGCCTTCCGCCCCATCTCACGTCGAATCTCATCATCGTTCAACAGGACGGTCAACTCGTTTTCTAAAACCTCAGGCGATAACGCCGCTTCTTCCAGAATCCGCGCCGCTCCAGCCTCGGCAAAACAACGCGCGTTGAGCAGCTGGTGGTTCCCGCTTGCATAAGGATACGGGATCAGAATCGACGGCAGCCCGAAAAAAGCGATCTCGGACAACGATCCCGATCCGGCGCGGGCAATCACCATATCCGCTTTGTCGTACGCTTCCGCCATCTCCCGGATGAACGGGACCAAGCGAACGCGCGGCGGCGGATTCAGCGTTTGCGCCCATTCGTAATTACGTTCGCCGGTTTGAATGAGCGCATCGAATTCAATTCCTTTATCGTGTATGCGACGGCATGCCGCCACACTCATTTCCACAATCTTGCGCGCCCCCTGGCTTCCACCAATCGCCAGGACGAAAGGCTTCTTTTCCGCCTGTAGAGCGGCGTCTACTTTTCGGACGGCGAGCATCTCTTTCCGCAACGGAAAACCGGTCACCGTGCAGGAAACTTTTTTTAAGTAATCGCCGGTCGCTTTATAGGTCGTAAACACCTCGCCGCACCACGCTGCCATCCAGCGGTTGACTAGGCCCGGTACTGTGTTCTGTTCGTGCAGCGCCAGTCTCCATCCAAGAATTTTTCCCGCCAGCATCGCCGGAGCGGACACATATCCGCCCACTCCGAACACGACGCCTTTGGGCATCGTTCTCATCAACCGCAGACAACGCCACACACCTTTCGCAAATCGCCATAGGGCACGACCATTCTTAACCGTCAGTCTTCGTTTCAGTCCTTCCAGTTTCAAGCCGGTGAATTCGACTCCCCGGCGTTCGATCTCCTCCCGGTCCCGTTCGGCGTCTCGTCCGATAAACACCAACCGCAGGTCTGGGGCAGCCCGGCGAAGGGCTTCCATGACCGCAACCGCCGGGAACAGATGCCCGCCGGTACCTCCGCCGGTGATGACCACCGTTTTCGTCTGCCGCGTCTCCGGTTCCACACGCACTCCATCCGAACGACACGGACACTCAGGCACGCCTTCCCGGCCTGCCCCGCGCCGATTCCGCGCTGACTGTATCTTTCGCCACGCTGATGAGCAGGCCGACCAACGACATGCTGATCAGAAGCGACGAACCTCCATACGAAATAAACGGCAGCGAGATTCCGGTGGTCGGCATACTTCCCGTGACCACCGCTAAGTTCATCGCCGCCTGTAAACCAATCGCGCTCGTACACCCGACCGCCAGTAGCCGGCCGAATGGATTCCGGCATTTCAAGGCGATCCAATACCCAAGCAAAACCATGGCCAGGAACATCCCCAGCACGATCGCGCATTTGACGTATCCCAGTTCTTCTCCCATGGTCGCAAAAATAAAGTCCGTATGCACATCGGGAATGGATCCCAGCTGCATACGTCCATCACCTAAGCCGGTTCCCCACCATTCTCCATACGCAAAAGCCGTTCGCGCTTGGCGAACTTGGTAGTATTTATCCGGATAATTTTCCGGCTGAAGAAAGGCGAAGATTCGTTTAAAGAGATTCGGCCGGTGATAGAGCGCAACAAGAACGCCTGCGCTCATCGCCATGAAAACCGGAGCCACGTGCAACATGCGTCCGCCGGCGGCGAACCAGATCACCATCGCCACCATCCCGATAAAGAATGTCGTGCTGTGATCCGGTTCGAGGAGGATCAGGAATAAGGCGAGTCCAACAAACAACATCGGAAACAAGACACCTCGAACAAACGAGCCAAGCCGCTCCCTTCGATCGGACCACACCGCCGAAAGATAAATAATCACGGCGATTTTCGTGAAATCGGAGGGTTGCAAATTCGTCAATGGCGTTCGAATCCACCTTCTCCCGCCGCCTGATTCATATCCAATCGGTGAAAAGACCAAGGCGAGTAAAACGATCGCAAACAGCATAATCCATCGAGAATAACGCTCCCACAGGTTGTAATCACGCGTCGCGAAGAAACTCATACCCGCCAGCCCCAGGCTCAGAAAGATCAGCTGTTTTCCCATGTAGAGGTAGACGTTACGGTTGGGATCTTTGGCCAGTTCGAACTGGCTGGCACTGAGCACCATAATGACGCCCAGCAGAACCAACCCGATGGTCAGGCCAAACAATGTATAAATCACCAGCGATCCGGAGCGAATCATTCCTGAAACTCCTTCACCGCCTGCTTGAATCGATCGCCGCGCTCGGCGTAATTGGCAAACTGATCCCAGCTGGCACAGGCGGGCGACAACAGCAATATATCGCCTTGAACGCTATCTCTTAAAGCATGATTCACGGCATCCTCGATCGATTTTTCCAGATACGTTTCCGTCAGTGAACTCCAGGCTTTTGCGAATGCTTCGGCGGCCTCTCCAATCAGATAAACCGCCGCGACTTTCTCCCGAATCAGGGATTCGAGCGGATCGAGGCGGTCTCCTTTCGCCTGCCCCCCCGCAATCAACCGTATCGGCCCCGGCAGAGAATTGAGCGCGGTCTGCAGCGCGTGAACGTTGGTGGCTTTGGAATCGTTGTAACAACGGATGCCATTTGCCTCACCAGCGAACTCCAGCCGGTGAGGCAAAGGCTCAAAAGATTCCAACGCACGAAGCGCATCGGCTGTCCGCACACCGAACGAAACCGACGCGCCCACCGCCGCCAAGGCATTCAACACAGTCTGCGGCGGAACCGAATCGAAAGCGCGCCATTCAATGCGCGCTTCCTTTGCACCATCCCGTTCGACAACCGTGCCATCGCAATAAAAGAGACCGTCGGTCCGCATCAATTCAAGACCGAACGACCGCTTTCTCGACGACACCCATTCGGGACAGTATTCCTCAACCAAGGGGCCTAACCAAAGTGCCTCATCAGGCGCCTGTTTCATCCCTATTCGGAATTTCGTTTCATAATAATCTTCGGGCGATTCGTATCGCTCCAAATGATCCGGCGCGAGATTGGTGATCACCGCCACATCGGGCCGGAACGATTCCAAGGTCTCGCACTGGTAACTGCTCACTTCCATCACGAGCGGATCCGATCCAACCCGTTCGTGTTCGACGGCATAAGCCGCCACCGGATAGCCAACGTTGCCGGTCAACTCGGCATCGATCCCGCACACATTTAAGATATGGGCAATCATGTGGACCACGGTTGTTTTCCCATTCGTGCCGGTCACGGCGATAATCGGGCGTTGAATGAAACGGCAACTCAGTTCCAACTCACCCAGTAACGGAATACCCTCATGCCGCAGCCAGGTAAACAGTGGACCGAACGGGGGCACACCGGGACTGACGACACAACAATCGATGCCTTCCACTGGATTCAATTCCCCGAACAACAGTTCCACACCGCGCGGTTCCCAGATTTGACGCAGCGCAGTCTCTTTGCTGAGATCGGCATCGAAGGCAGTCACACACGTCCCTTCACGTAACAGCAAATCCACGACTGCCGAGCCGCTTTTTCCCATTCCCACCACCAGGACACGGAGTCCGTTTAAATTCGGGTGGGGAGCGGCCAGCCGTTCGTGAATCGCTCGATCGATTTCTGCCATCAACACAATGCCTGTCCCATTCGCGATACCCAGCCAAGAACACCGGAATTTTTCCGGTTAAAAACACCGGAGTTTCTCCGGTCTGATCACCGGAGTTTCAACGTCGCGAGTCCCAGAAACGCAAAGATCGCCGCCATAATCCAGAAGCGAACGACAATCGTCGTTTCCGCCCATCCTTTCATCTCAAAATGATGGTGCAGTGGGGCCATAAGAAAGATGCGTTTGCCCTTCCTCCACCGGAACGATCCCACCTGAAGAATCACCGACACCGCCTCCATCACGAAGACACCGCCGACGATGAAAAGTAACAATTCCTGTTTGATCAGAACGGCCATCGTTCCCAGCGCCCCGCCCAGCGCCAACGATCCCGTATCGCCCATGAAGACCTGCGCCGGATGGGCGTTGTACCAGAGAAAAGCCATCGTGGCTCCGGCCAACGCCATCGCAAACACCGCCAGCTCGCCGGTGTGAGGCACATATTGAATTCCCAGATAGACGCTGGTGTCGGTTCGTCCAACGACATACGTCAAAGCAGCAAACGCCAGGGCCGAGACGATCACACATCCGCTGGCCAGGCCATCGAGACCGTCCGTGAGATTGACCGCATTGGACGAGTACGTGATGACGATCGCGACGAACGGGATATAAAGAATCCCCAAAGGAATAAACACATTTTTGAAAAACGGCATGGCGACATCGGCGGAATGCTCCGTTACCAGGGGATGCCAAAAGTACAGCGCACAACCCAGCGCCGTACCGATCGCCAGTTGAACGAATAATTTCTGTTTGGCGCGAACGCCTTTGTATTTCTTTTGGATCAATTTGGTATAGTCGTCCAAAAAGCCCAGCGCTCCCAACGCGAGCGTAATCGTCAGACAGGCCAACACCAAATGATTCGTCAAATCGCCCCAAAGCAGGATGGAGAGAGTAATCGAAAACAGAATCAGCACACCACCCATCGTCGGTGTCCCCGATTTTTCTTTGTGGCGGTCGTAGAGTGCTTTCACCCCATCGCCGCGAATCGTCTGGCCGATCTTCATCTTTCGCAGCCAGGCGATGAAATAGGGACCGACCAACGCTCCGACGACCATCGCGGTAACCGCCGCCATCGCCGCGCGGAACGTGATGTAATGAAGCACGTTCAGCACACCCAGCGCATCGGGGTATTTCAGTGAAAGGGGATACAGAAAATACAGCGCCATCAGTCGTTCGCCCCCTTTCCAGCCTCGATGAGATATTTCCGGGTCAATTCCCGGTCGTCGAACGGCACTTTCTTCCGCCCGAGTATCTGATAGGTTTCATGTCCTTTGCCCGCGATGAGAAGAATGTCGCCGGACGCCAGTTCGTCCACGGCGGTTTTGATTGCCTCGCGACGATCCGGGATCACGACATAACGCGCTTTGTCGAACGTCATCCCGGTTTCAATATCGTTTAGAATTTGCTGAGGATTTTCGGTTCGAGGATTGTCCGACGTGACGATGGCCCGGTCACTGAGCCGCAGCGCGATTTCTCCCATCATCGGCCGCTTGCCGGAATCGCGGTCTCCCCCGCAGCCGAACACGGTGAGAATCCGTTGATGCGGTACGGCTTTGAGTGCCAACAGACATTTTTCCAGTGCGTCGGGAGTGTGGCAGTAATCCACGACGACTTGCGCGCCGACTCCATTGGGAACCGATTCCAACCGGCCCGGAACCGCCCCACACGATTCAATCCCCTGCCGAATGCTTTCCAGCGGCACTCCACACGCCCACGCCATCGCCGCCGCCCCGAGAATATTGGCCACGTTATACCGCCCCACGAGCCGCGTTTGAATCGTTAAGCATTCGCCATTGGAAAACTCCAATACGAACGACGTGCCGTTTATCCGCAGTTCGACATCCCTTGCACACACGTCTGCTTGACGATCGATGGCGTAGGTCACGATATTCCGATCTTCGATTTCACGGCAAAAGCGGCGGCCGGTTTCGTCATCGATATTGATGACGGCAATACCGCCCGGTTCGAGAAATTCCGTAAACAGGCGCTTTTTCGTATCCCGGTAGGCGTCCATCGTCTGATGGAAATCGAGGTGGTCTTGCGAAAGATTGGTAAACAACGCCGCGTTGAACTCGATCCCGTCTACCCGATGCAGCGCCAGCCCATGAGACGAGACTTCCATCACGGTTTCGTCGATCCCGCGATCTTTCACATCGCGGAGGATACGCTGCATGTCGTGAGGCATCGGAGTCGTATTGAGGGCCTCGGCCCGAACGTCACCGTAACGATATTCAATCGTACCGATCACGGCCATAGCCCGGCTGGCGGCTTTCCAGATTTGTTTGAGCAGGTAGGTGCAGGTGGTTTTTCCGTTGGAACCGGTGACGCCGACGATCCATAAAGACCGGGCGGGATGGTTGTAGAAGTTCGCCGCGATTCGGGGCAATGCGGCCAACGTATCGCGGACGCGCACTTGAGGAATAGAGACATCGCCCCACGACTCGACCACCGCCGCGCAAGCGCCTTGCTTCTCAACGCTGGGAAGGAACGTATGGCCGTCGGCCGCCGTTCCCCTCAACGCGACAAACAGATCGCCCGGCTTCACCGCGCGTGAGTCGCATACGAGCGCCTGAACGCTCTCCGGGATTTTTCCCCGGATATCGAGACGGTCGATTCCTGTAAAAATTCGTCTGCCCTCAACCATCTTCCCGTCCTTAATGCGAGGAAGATTTATTCCCAACTCGTTTAATAAATGGGATTCAGCATTTGTCCACAACTCTGAATCCTACCTAGAGCGATTATCATAAGAAAATTCGTTTATGTGGTTTGAAAAATTCTAAAAAAGTCTAGAATTTTTCAAATTATGACGATCCATTCCGAACCTACTTTTGACAACCACTCTAACGATTAACAACCCAGTCCCCACTCGAAATAATGTCCGGATCGGAGAGGACCGATTCACAACGAACCATTCCAATTGTTCTTATACCATTCAACGGCGTTCCCGCCGGAATTCCTTGCGCCACGACTTTGCCCGCTCCTTGAAAATCGGCCTTCAATCCATTCACCGCCAGCCTGACGTAAGCCTCCCGAAGGGGCAAACCGACGAGGTTAGGCATCCGGCCCGGCTCCAGCGGCCAGCGTGGAATGGGCTGAATCGGCATGGATTTCGTAATCCCAAACGCCGTAAACGCCTTAAGCGAATCCGGCTGCGCCCCGTTCTTCTTCCGAGTTGGAGAACCAGAACCGGACGTTTCAGCCTGGACGAGTAAAGGATCGTTTTTGTTCGTCGGACTCAAACCCCAATACGCGACCAGTTCTTCGGCGATCGCTTTCCAAACCGGCCCGGCCACCTCTCCGCCATATTTTCCTTTTTTCGGCTCGTCCACCATCACGATGATGACGGCCTGCGGGTCTTCCGCCGGGAAGAAACCTCCGAACGAGGCGATCCGCATACGGTATCCGTATCGCCCGGTTTTCGGATCGACTTTTTGTGCGGTTCCGGTCTTGCCTGCGATGTGAAAGCCGGGGATGCGTACGCGGCGGCCGGTTCCTTTAGGGTCTTCGGTCACGTCAACCATCATTTTGACGACCGCCTCAACCACCTTATTCGAGACAATCTG
>CAZSIZ010000030.1:1889-30181 GCA_964606645.1 uncultured bacterium | reverse complement strand
CAGATACACCGACGCCGACAGAAGCTCCGCCAGATACACCGACACCGACGGAGCCTCCGGTGGATACACCGACACCGACGCCTACGCTCACTCCGACTATGGGTCCGATCGCGATCGATCCGAGCGACGGTCTGGTCCTGCTGTCTCAGCAAGGCTTGTTCGTCGAACGCGGTTCCGAATCCGGTCAGGAAATCACCCCGATCGATCTATTGATCGGACGCCCGATCGACCTCGAAATTATTGATAACAAGGGTGTTGTGACGACGAGTGCGGGAGACATCTTCCCAGAAACGGCTCGAAAAGACTTAACCGCTGTCGGTCCCATGCTTGAAGAAGTGGTCGATATGGAACCGGTCGGTGACGGCTACCTGATGCTCGACCGTTACGGACGGGTTCAGTCGTACGGAACCGACGCTCACTATGAAGGGACCGTCTACAGGCAAGAAGTGAAAATGGGAGGCTTCAGCTTCCTGCAGGATCTCCCGATCGCCATCGATCTGGAAGCGGTTGGAAATCAGGGATACTACATCCTCGACGCACAAGGCGGATTCTTCGCGGCTGGTAATGTGCCTGCGCTGCCCGCCGTTTCGGAAGACTACGGACTTAACCTGACTGGCGATACCGGAGCAGTGGCTGCCGATCTGGTCATTGATGCTGCAGGTAATGTCACGGGTTATCACGTCCTGTTGCAGACCGGTGAAATCGTAACGTGGGATGGCGCGGCCTTCTCTTCGACTGCGATATCCGTCCGCGAGACGGCCACCGGTCCGCAAGCGGTCGACTTCGTTGTGGCTGAAGGTGATTTCTACGTCATGAACGAGTTGGGTGAAGTTTACGGTCCGGAAGGTCTCGTGAACGATCCAGCCGCCTTTGGCAACACCATCGGTAAACTTGGATTCTACGATATCGAATATGGTATCGTTGTTTCGGACTAAGTAAAATAGATTTCGATTATTGAACGAAAAAACAGACCTTATTGGGGGTTGACGAATATGATGCGACATCGTCTTATCCTTTTGGCTCTTGGCCTCTTCGTTGCGGTTTCTATGTTACCGTCAATCGCGGAGGCACAGAGCAACGACTTTCATGCCCTGTACAATCGCGTGAAGTTCCATCAACTCAGCCTATCGGCCCGCTCGGTCGGTATGGGGGGCGCTTATTCGGCCCTCAGTGGTGGAGAAATGGGATTAACGGGCAACCCGGCTGCACTCGGTTTTCTCGAAGTTCCCTTTGTGATGCTGGAGGGCGATATTGAGGATATTGCCAGCGACTTGACCTTCCTCAATCCAAACGCTCCAGTCGAAGGCGAGGCGCAGCTCTGGAGCATCGGTGTGGGTGGCGCTTATCCGCTTGAATGGGGAACCGTCGGTCTGCAATATGCCTATCGCAACGATGAACTCGAAAGTGAAGCCGCTCCCTCGGCCCTTGGCCTGATCGAACAGGATGGCGACCTGGACCGAAATATCCTTTCAGTCGCGTTTGCACATGCCTGTTACGAAGATCTTGCTTTCGGTACGAAACTGACGTATATCGATTGGGATTCAACCACCGATATCAACGTCACTCGGCCCGCTCCGTTTCAACTGGTCTCCCTGGATGAAGATTTCAGCGGTTTTCGCGGCCAATTCGGTCTGCAATACCTCGCCCATCCACAACTGACACTGGGCCTGGATGGCTATTTCGGACTTGGAGAGCGCGATTCCAATGCTCTGGGTGATGCCGACGCCGATTCGATGTCCATTCGCGGCGGTCTGGCCTGGCAGGCCGTTGAAGATATCCCGCTATTGATCGCCCTGGATATTAGCTACGATAATTTCGATCTGGACGGCGGAGGCAACGATACCGACGAAGATCTTATCGGAATTCATTTGGGCGCTGAATACGAAGTGTATGAAAATCTCTTTCTAAGAGCCGGTTACCAGTTCGAGGATTACGACTACGACGACAGTTCCGCCGGAGTCTCCCAATCCTTTACTGTGGGTGGATACAGCGCCGGTCTTGGGTATCACTACGAACAATTCACCTTTGACTATGCCTTCATGTACGTCGATACTGGAAGCGCCGATCTCGTTCATTACTTTGGAGTAGGTTACGAGTTCTAATCGGCAAAATCACTTCACATCATTCCATACGAATAAAAAGAGGATCCTCAGTGGTCCTCTTTTTTTTGAATCACGGATGGTACGGATTTTTGCTGTTCCATCACTTCGTTTTGGATTGCACGGTTTTTTTATCTGGAAATGAAGTAGATGCAAGGGAACAAGTCACCATTGATATGATGGGTTGGATTGAACATGGGCAGGCACAAGACCTGCCCCTACATGTTCCTGTTACCCATCTAAACACGTGTGACAAAGGACTCTTTCCGCAATAATTGAAAACGGAATGATGTTTTTGAATTGGCACATCCGTCAAACGAAAAACGGTTAGAGCCGTTTGAGAAGGTCGTCGACGGCGGCTTTGAGTTGTTCGTCGCGGTTGGCCGATTCCGTTTCGGGCGTTTGGGGAACGAGAAGATGGGGAACCGCCCCGTGATTCTCCATATCGGTTCCGTCCGGTATATACCACCCCCGGAAAGGCAGTCGAACAGTCGTCCCGTCGATCAGTGTCATACCGCCGGTGCTGATGACCGATCCGTTGGTCTCCTGGCCTACCAGCGTGCCGCGTTTCAGAGTTTTGAAGGCGTGTGAGATGATCTCCGCGTTGGAGAAACTCTTTTCATTGCACAGCAAATTGATGGGCAGTGAATAGCGCTGGATGAAGAGCCGGTCCTGCGGGTAACCGGTTGTCATGTTCGGATCGGCTCCTCGCGGAACGGTATAAGCATGGGGTTGAACCATGATCGAGGCTAGCACTCGGTCGGTCGTGCTCCCCCCGCCGTTGTTTCTGACATCGATCAGAAGCCCGTCCTTGTTTCCCGCCGCGGCGTAGAGATCACGCTCGAATACATCCAGCGACGACTGGTTCATTGCTTGAATATGGATGTAGCCGATCCGCCCGTTCGACCATTGCGCCACTTTTCTCGCTTTTTCAAACCGCCAGGCGTTGTATTTCAATTGCTTCTCGCGTCCCCAGTCTATTGGAGTCAGGAACAGGTTTAACGTTTGAGGTTCACCATCATTCAATGTGCGCTCGATCGTGATGAGCGTCTCTTCACCGATTTTGCCCTCGAGAAAGGATTCCACGGTGTCCATCGGGCCAAACGGTTTGGATTCGATTGCCGTGATGATATCTCCGGGCTGAATCGCCATCTGACCCTTTGCGGCAGGCGTTTCGGGTACGATACCGGTTACTTTGAAACCTGTATCGATCCTTTCGTGAAGCGTTCCCAGGCGGCCTTGGGCCTGCGCGCTGGTTTTTCGGTCATCCCGCGCGCGAACCCCGAGATGGGAGCCGTTGAGTTCGCCCAGGAACCGATTCGCGATGTCGTTGAACTCGTCGGCTGTGCGTGTGTTTTTTGCCAAGGCGTGATATTTCTTCGTCAGTGCTCTCCAGTCGAGGTCTTTCATGGTGGGGTGATAGAACACCTCGCCGAGAACCCGCGCGGCTTCCAGGAATTTCTGGCTGGACTGTTTCTGCAGATCGATCCGGATTGTGTCGTCGATATCGTAATTAGTGGGGGAACCGCCTTCCGGCTCAATCGTCCCTGCCCGATTACTCGAAACGAATACGATTCGATCGCCGGTTAACGTCAAATGCTGGACAGAGACGGAATCGCTGAGTCGTTTCAATTCCTTGCCGTCCCACTTGATGGAAAATAAGCCGGGTTTATCCGTTCTGCCGGTGAAGATAGTGCGGTCTCCGGCGGGAGTTATTTCGCTGTTGGACTCATTGCCGTTCAATGTCGTGACACGCTGCAGGCGGAGATAAGCATCATGCAGGCTGAGTTCCTCGAACGGATCGTCATCTGAGTCGTTTTTCTCGTTTTCCTTCTCGTCTGCATCTTTATCCGATTTCGGATTTTCGATTTTCAGCGGTTTTATTTTTTTTGCGGCTTTGGCGGCGTCTTCGTAATATTTTTCGCGTTCTTTTGCGGTCAGAGTCTCCAGGTTTTTGTCTAAATAGACCATCCAGACGTCATACTCTTCATTACGCCTTTCGGAAATGAAACTCAGAATTTTTCCGTCTGCCGACCATCGCGGATTGCGATCGTTGTCGGGGTGCCTGGTAATATTGACCGGGGATATCGATCCATCGGCTGGCAGAATCCAGATGTCATTGTTGAAATTACGATCCGCCTGATGATAGGCAATTAGCGCACTATCCGGACTCCAACTCCAACCGATTCCTGTATGCCAACCGGAAACCAGTGTGCGAAGCTTTCCGGTTACCAAATCGAGAATCATCAGGTCACCAATTCGCTTGAATGCCAGCGATTTCCCGTCGGGTGATGGACTGGGCATCTGATCGTTGCAATCCGTTTCGACGACTGGTTCAATAGTGAATTGAATCGCATCGTGCCAACGCTTGGGATTCAGTTCTTTGGGTAAATCTTCGTCTTCTTCTTTCTCTCCATCGTCGTCATCTTTTTTATCCCCGTCATCCTCATTGCATTCTTCACTATCTCCCTCACCGTTATTGCAATCTTGATCTTCGTCATCTTCCTTTTCTGCTTCTTCGCATTCCTTTTCCTCTTGAGGATTGACTGCTGAATCGAAATTCTCTTTTACTTCGCTTCGGGTCAACGTGACGGCGGCGCTGTAGATTGAATCGGTGCCGGTGCGGTCGCTGACGAAGTACAGTTTGAGGCCGTTAGGCGACCAGGCGATCTGCTTTTCGCGGGCGTGGGAATTCGTTACCCGGCGCGTGGGGCTTTTATCATCGACATGGCGCGAGTAGACCTCACCGTAAGCCACATAAGCCATCACTTTTCCGTCGGGACTGAGCGCCGCTTCGGAAATTTTCCGGTTGATGGATTTTAACTCGACGTTATCCGCTTCATCCTCCGCCGCTTTAATCGAAATTGCTACGGGTTCGGAATCGTTTTTCCTTAAATCGAGCGTGTATAACGTATCCCAGACTTGCAGCACGGTGGTTTTCCCATCGGCGGACACGTCGTAATCCCGGATATCGTCTTCTTTGAACGATGTGAGGCGGGTGACGGTTTTCTTCGATGCGGTGACATCCATGCGGTAGAGATTGACGCACTTGAATTTACGGTCGGAGAGGAAATAGAGCGTTTCACGGTCTCCCCATTTCGCCTTGCCGTCGTTTCCCGTCCACTCGGTCAGTTGGGCAAAGGTCTCGTCCGGGCGCTGGTATAGCCAGACGTTGCGGCGGTCGGCTCCCCGGTAGTGCCGCCGTGACCATTTCGCCCCGCCCCGCGTGAATGCTACTGCTTTGCCACCGGGCTGGACGGATGGATGATCGCCGAAAGCGTCGTGAATCCGTTTCATGTCTCCCCCATCTACGGAAATCGCATAAGGGCGTGGAGAACGGTATAGATCGCCTTCTATCGTTGTCGAAAAAGTCAGATTTTCTCTCCCATCCTCATCGACTCCGAAACCGGTTAGGACACATGACTGGTCGGTTTTCGTTACTTGTCTGATCCCGGTTCCGTCGGCGTTCATGACAAAGAGGTTGAGAAATCCATTGCGGTTGGAATTGAAGGCGATCCGTTTTCCATCGCGGCTCCAGGCCGAACGCAGATCGTCCCCTGGGTGCGTGGTCAGCCGCGCAGCCGTGCCGCCTTCGGACGATACTTTCCATAAATCCCCTCGCCAGGAAAACACGATCTCCGAGCCGTCCGGGCTGATGGAGGGGTATCGCGGTAGATCGACTGTTCCCGCTATGGCCTGGGAGTCTCCTATCGCCAGGAAAACAACGAGTACTAGAGAAACGCGTATTGAAGAGAAGCGTGTTTTTTTTCGCATGATTCGTTCCTTATTTAGAGCGATATTTCAATTCTGAATTTCGATTCTAACAGAACGCCTGTGCTTATGTCTAATCACGCAAAGCCAATCGCTGGATAAAAAAGTGTTTATGGTTGCAGGAGGATGAAACGAGAGGCGGAATACAAATGAACGGGCCGGACAACAATACGTCGCCCGGCCCGGAATTTTGATAATGGAATGATGGAATCAATACGTGATGATTCGCACGTGATCTTCTATCGCCTGTTTCGATCCCCCTTCTTTCGGCAATCGGTTGAAAGGAATTTGCAGGATCATCGTTGTGCCGCCATTCGTTTCCCGACCAAACGGATCGATTAAATTTTTCCCCCTCGTATAGGAATAATATTTGGGAGTGGCAGCAACACCAGGGGGTGCCACCTGCTTAAAAACAGGATTATCAGGATATTGCTTGATCGTTTCTTGATATTGATGCTGCGCTTGTTTCATCAATTTTTGGCTATCCTCGAGCTGACGCATTTGATCTTCCAACGCTGCTCTCTGATCTTCCAGCTGTGCCTTCGCTTTTTCCCTCTCGATCTGTTTCTGGGTGAGTTCCTTTTTGGCTTCATCGATCTGGTCTTGAGAAGCCACTCCGGATTTAAACTGTTTAAGCAACCGATCCAGTTTTCTTTTCGCCAATTGCTGCTGCTTTTCCTGAAGCGCCAGGATTTCTTCAAAATGGCGCGTATTTTTGGATAAATTCGTACGCAATCGCTGAACTCGACCGTCCACATTACTTGGATCATCGTTTGGATTCATTTCCATATCCATATACATAGTAGAATAGTCATCGAATTTATCTTTCCCACTTGTAACAAGGATCGTATGACCAAACCGGCCCCCTTTACCATTGACGAGAACGATCATCTTGCCATTCTGTTCAAGCCCTAGAGTATTTTTGCACCGATTACCGTACTGAGCCAGAACCTCTACGATCGTTTCTTTCAATGAATCCACTTTTTTCTTGTTGAAACCTGATTGTTTTGCGACATTTGTTTTGTAAATGACATCGACAGCTTTGTAAGTGTTCGTTTTTCCGGACACCTCGGAATCGAAACGCTCCCACAAATCATTTTCATCAATTTTTTTTGTTTTCTCTTTCTCTACGGCTTTTTCCTGGTGTACGGAAAAGTCGACATTGAGGGAAATCAAGATTCCCGTATTCGGAATCCAATATCCCCGGCAGCCTTCGGAAAAGATACTTTTTGAACTGTAGCCGTCTTTCAACGTGCCGGTTAATTCGTGATCGAGAATCTTGCAGAGAATTTTGATGGATTTTTGGATTTCAGTCAGGTGTGACTTTTCCGTTGGGTGTGACACTTCAGTAATAAATGTGCTCGAATCCAAAGGATTGATGGTGTCGCCAGTTTTCACATATCCAGAAACTTCAATACCGTAACCGGCATCTTTCGCATCAGTGCTCGTTTCCGCGACTGCCTGCTGGGCAAAAGTAGTGGGTGAAGTCCCCGTAAGAAGGATGATACTGAATCCTGTGATGAATAAGAAAATTCGTTTTTTACCGTTCATGATTAAACTCCTCTAGTGGATTTATGTTGGTATTGTTGATTCGTATTCCTGAATTCGTATTCGATTCGTTAGACAGCACCGGCGGCATCGAGGCGTAAATGATCTGTCCGAGACGCTGGTCTAAGTTGCGGTTCATTATGGAAACCAGCTGCTTGATGGAACGTTCCTGGAACTGCCGGTCCTCACCCCGCATAACGGCTAGAATCTGCATTGAGTCCTCGATCGAATTCTGCCGGTTCGCCAGCATTTTCCAATTGGAATGAACCCGGTCGACCGTCCCGATCAGCTCGTTCACCGCCGGGAGATAATTGGCGGCCAGTTCGCGGTCGATCTCGCGGCGAAGCGCCTGCGAATCCGCCGCCGGTCCCAGGGCCACGCGGATCGTCCCGACTTGAATCACCATGCCTTGCGATACACAGAACAGGAGGGCTAAACAAGCGGCGGCAGCCATCGCCCAGCGTCTTCTCCGGGCGGTTTTCGGCTGGTTCATCGAGACGATCTGCGAGGCGTGAATCCGCGTTTCAGCGGTGGCGACCTCGCTTGCCCGATCCATCAAGGCGCGGGTCTTCACGAGTTCGTCGAACTCGGCCCGGTCGTTTGGGTGAGCGTCCAGCCATTCGTCCAGCTGTTTCCGCTCGTCTTCGGAGATTTCGCCGTATACTGCGGCGGCGATCGCCTGTTCGAGTTCGTTCCGCTCCATGATTCAAACCTCTTTGATTTAAGTCCCCTCTCCCTCTGGGAGAGGGTTAGGGTGAGGGGGATAATGCAATAACTTATCGATAATACAAGTCCCTATTTGATTCCGGTTACGTCGGATCACGCTGTTTGAAAACAATCCGCTTCGAAAACACCGGCTTGCTTCAGCGCTTTACGCATCGCGCTGAGTGCCCGATACACCCGGGTTTTAATCGTACTTTCGGGCAGCTGCAGCACCTCGGCGATCTCTTTGAACGTCAGATTTTCGTAATGCCGCATGACCAGAACCACACGCAAATCACCAGGGATCGATTCCAGCGCCCTTTCCACCCGCTCGCCGATCTCGCCGGACGACGCGTACATCCGTGAAATCGGTTCGTTGGAAACCAGCGCGGGGTTGAAGCACTCCCCATCCCGTTCGTCGATCGACTGCATGACTTTTTTCCTTTTGCGAACGACTTGATCGATCATGAGATTGGTCGCCACTCGGTAAAGCCAGGGTTGGAAACGGCCGTCCGTCCGAAACGATTGACGCTGCTTGTAGACGCGGTAAAAGAGTTCCTGGCAGAGATATTCCGACTCCTGGCGATGATTGCAGCAGCGATAGAAATAGGCAAGCATGCGTCCGTTCCAGCGCTGAATCAGCAACTCGAACGCGGGAAGCGATCCCTGGCAACTCTCTTGCATCAACTGTTCGTCGGTCAGCAGCATCCTTCTTCTCTTTCAAACGCTTCTGCCCATATATTACGATTGAAACGGCCTGAAAGTCGGTTTTTTTTCGCATCGAACCCAAACTGAATATGCTTGTCGACCAACTCAAACGCCTCTACAATCCATTGAACGTTATTCTACTGCTGATCAAGTGAGTCCGATTATCCGAAAGGAATCCCACGTGCCGGACACCAAACTGCCCATGAACCGCTCACCACACAACGGTAGTCACCATTCCGCCAATCCTCCTCAGGCGGATAATCTCTCACAACCGGAAAGACCAAAACGGAAGCGGCGCATTGTCAAACGGCTGGCAGTCATCTTGTTTCTTTTAATGATTATTGGGCTGATTTTCGATCCCGTGTCGTGGCTTCTGCAGGTTATTCTGGTTTACGAAACGCCGTTCCAGTCAACGGACGCCGTGCTGGTCGGGGGGCTGGGTGGATCCCTGGAAATCGCAGCGAAATTGGTCCGGGAAGGCACGGTCGAAAAAATCTTAATCACCGAAGGGATTCCCGAAAAATATCGTGGTCTCGATGCCCCACTTCATCTCAATTATTTTATTCAACGCGATCTTCAAACCGCAGGCGTTCCCCCGGAAACCATCTTCAGTCTTGAAAAGAAACCCACCAGCATGTTGGAGCGCCAACAGATGCTGAGAGCGTGGATTCGGGAGCACGGTATCCGGTCGTACCTCGTTTTTTCCAGCTCGGTCAACTCGCGCATGGCGAAAATGCTGCACGACGGAACCTTTCCCGAAGGTGATGTACGCCTGGTGATTTATCCCTCCAGCGGGGGCGTCGTTTGGCGGAAACAGGTCCTGGGGATTCATAACACGTTGGTTCGTATGATATATTGGTATACAGTTTACCGGCCCCGGATGGCCATCAGCGCCAGGTTAGGGTAATGTAAATACGACATTTTAGGATAACAACGATGCCGGATTTTCAATCACTTTCGTGTGGCGTTTACGGAGCCATCGCCTTGGGACAGGCGTACCGGTTTCTGGGCTTGGGCGACCGTGATCCGTCCTCGCCCGCCTACGGGTGTTTCGACCGTTATTACTGGCACTACAAACAGACGGATTTCACCAACGCCCGCTTTCAGGAAGCCAGCCATTTCCTGGCCTTGCTCTATCACTACGACCATCCGGACAACCGTTTCTTCCAGCAAAGCAAAATTGCCGGCTGGGCGGAAGCGGCAGTGAATTATTGGACGAAAATCCAGCGTGGAGACGGTAGTTTCGACGAATACTGGCCTTATGAGCGCTCGTTCTGCGTCACCTCGTTTACTCTTTATGCCGCCTCCGAAACCTGCCGTCTTCTCTCTTGCAAGCCCCCGAAAGACGCGATCCACAAGGCAGCCTCCTGGTTGATAAAGCGGGAGAATCTTCTTGTGACGAACCAAATGGCCGCCTCGGCGGTTGCGCTCCAAATCGGCGGTGAAGTCGTTGAAGATGATGAAATCCTCGCCGCCGCCGCCCAGCGTATTAGCACCGTACTTTCCCAGCAGACAGAAGAGGGCTATTTCCCTGAATACGGTGGATACGACATCGGCTATCAGACCATCACGCTCTCCTGCCTGACACAGTTCTATCTGCATACTGAAGACCCGCGTATCCAGGAAGCGATTGAACGCGGTTTAAAATTCCTGGACGATAAAATTACCGAAAACGGTTCATACGATATCACGAAGACCAGCCGGAAAACGCAGTATTTCTATCCCTACGGCTTCCGGGTGATGAGTCATTGGAATATCTTGCAACGCCATATCGATGGTTTGAGGCGCAACGAGGTCGTCAATCCCTCCTGGTGCGATGACCGCTATTCGCTGCCCTTGGCGATCGATTATCTGCAAACCGCCCTCTACGACGCCGAACATTCGTAGCATTCATACACGATCGTTTCTATTTGGAGAATGTCATGCCTTCCAACCGCCCGGCTTCCAATCCCGTCATTCAGGAACGGATTTTTCTTGCTTGTGCGGCGATCTTTATCGCATCGCTGGTTGCGTGCAACCTGATCTTCCAAAAATTTTTCTTCTGGGATTTACCCACCCCTATTGGCTCATACCGCTTTGAGATATCCGTCGGAATCCTGCCCTACCCCATCACTTTTCTGGTTACCGATATCATCTCGGAACTATACGGTAAACGCCGCGCCGACCAAATCGTGGTCTCTGGATTCATCGCGAGTCTATTCGTGATCGGCTTGATTCTCGTGGCGCTGGCTGTCCCGCAAACGGCATGGTCGCCCGTTTCCGACGAAACGTTCCGCAAGGTCTTCGGCTTGGCCACCCCGGCGGTTCTGGCTTCGATGCTCGCCTATCTCATCGCCCAGTTCATCGACATCCGCCTGTTCCACTTCTGGAAACGGCTTACGAAAGGCAAACATCTTTGGCTTCGAAATAACGGTTCCACGATTGTTTCTCAATTTGTCGATACGATGACCGTTCTGCTCGTTTTGTGTTTGGCCGGGGTGATCGAGTGGGATCGGTTTGCCAAACTGTTGGAAAACGGTTTTCTTTTCAAAGTGTTAATCGCTTTGTTCGATACACCGGTGATTTATCTGTCGATCTGGTTTCTGCGCAGGCTGATGGGCTTAAAACCGGGTGAGGAGATTCCATCTCAACAGTCGTTGGTGTAAAAGAAATATTGTCAGTTTGGGGATTGTTCCTTGAACTTTGCCCAGGAAAAGCAACAATATAAGAGAAGGCGCAAATGCGGAATCGGAGAGAGATCCAACTATGATCGGGATACTCGTACAATTTTCCGAAGCAATCTATTATGCCCTGCCGGTATGCGTACTCTTCTTCGTCTTTCTTATAGGCTACTGGCTGGCCTGGACCGATTTCAAACCCACGAAAGTCACCCAAGACGAATATTTCAATTTCACCCCCAAGCAAGTACATGACGTCTTCGAACCGGCCAAGAAACTCCGCGAACTAAACCGCCACGAATTGGGCATCCACGACATCGACGACACCGGCGCGCTTCCAGCCGAAGATCAAAAACGGCTTCGCATGGAGGAAATCATCCGCGAATTCTCTTCCGCCTCGCCCGAAGAGACGGCCAATATCATCAAAGGATGGTTGAGTGAACGCTAAAATCGCACCCGGCGTTACGAACCGGTCCAATAATATTCGATTTTTCTAATACTTGATCGGCTTAAGAGGGAGTTGTCAACCGGATTTTTCGATGTTTTCCCTGGATTTCTTGTGGAAAAGATGTGGATAACCTCATTATACAGTATATAAATTGAAAATATATACAATATCTAGTTGAAATCTTCACATAGATAGGGTATTGTCGAGAAGCAGTCTAGCATCAACCATTCCATAAAATATCGGGTTCTCTTCCATGACTGAAACCATTCGAGAAGCGTGCGGCGTCGTTGCGTTGGCCAACATCCAGGAAGCATCCCATTTAACGTACTTAGGTCTCTACACCCTCCAGCACCGGGGCCAGGAAAGTGCTGGAATTGTCACTGCCGAAGGTGAGCATCCCCGTTCTCATATTGGTATGGGATTGGTCGCGGACGTATTCGACGAACCGACGCTGGTCCAGTTACGCGGCGACCGGGCCATCGGCCACGTTCGGTATTCAACGACCGGCTCCAGCGACATCGTCAACGCTCAGCCGATTTTGTGCGAGTACCACCGGGGCTGGCTGGCGGTGGCTCATAACGGCAACTTGATCAATACGATGGAACTGCGAAGCAATCTCGAATCGCAGGGATCGATCTTCCGAACAACGGCGGACAGCGAAATCCTCATCCACCTGCTGGCCCGTTCCAAACGCACCGACTTTATCGACGCTCTCTCCGAATCGCTCAATCAGCTCCGTGGTGCCTATTCCATGGTTCTTATGAACGATCAATACGTGATCGGTCTTCGCGATCCTCTTGGAGTCCGTCCTCTCTCACTAGGCAAGTTGGGTGATGGATACATCTTCTGCTCGGAAACGTCTGCCCTGGACATCATGGGCGCTGAATACGTGCGCACGGTCGAACCGGGTGAGATGATCGTGATCAGTAACAATCAGATCGAAAGCCATTTCTTTGCCCGTGAGGAAAAATGCGCGCAATGTATTTTCGAACTCGTCTATTTTTCCCGTCCGGACAGTTGGGTATTCGGGCAGAACGTTCACCCCGCGCGGGAAAACCTTGGCCGTGTGTTGGCTCGTGAATGTCCCACCGAAGGAGATGTCGTCATCCCCATTCCTGACTCCAGCGTTTGCGCCGCCATCGGATACGCCTTGGAATCCGGCCTTCCCTATCAGCAAGGCGTCATTCGGAGCCACTATATCGGACGCACGTTTATCGAACCGAGTCAAAGCATTCGCGATTTCGGAGTGAAGATCAAATACAATCCGGTCGGATCGGTTCTTGAAGGGAAACGCGTCGTCGTCGTCGATGATTCGATCGTGCGGGGGACGACCATTCGAAAGATTGTCAAAATGCTGAGGAAATCCGGTGCGAAGGAGATTCACTTGCGTATTTCGTCACCGGTTTGGATCGAGCCATGTTTCTACGGAATCGATACGCCCCAGCGAAGCAAATTGATCGGCGCAACCCATACCTTGGAGGAGATCAAGAAACACCTTCGAGTCGATTCCATCCACTACCTCTCGATCGAAGGCCTCTTAAAAGCGGTCGGAGGGACCGAAGATAAATTCTGCACGGCCTGCTTCAGCGGGCGATACCCGATTGAATGGGATCGGGAACAAGCATCCTCCCTCGGCAAACAAACCGTCTCGGCCGAACAAAATCTCGTCCACGTCGACCTGGAATCCTAGTTTAACAGACCGTTAAATCCATCTCTTGCAATTACCCCACGCCGATCGTTTCCTGAACGTCACGAAGCAGCGCATCGATTGGTTCCAAAACGTCATCGGTCGTGATGGCCTGCAAGCAATCGGTATGTTGAAGGGGGCATGTTCGCTCGAAACAGGGCGCGCATGGTAATGCTTTATGAACGATCCGAATGGACGCTCCCAACGGACCGGTCACGGCGGGATTGGTCGATCCGAATAACGCCACAACCGGTGTGCCCAGTGACGCGGCGGCGTGCATCGCGCCGGAATCGTTACAAACGACAACCCGGCATTGCTGCAGAAGTGAAAAGAATTCTCTTAACGTGGTTCCCCCCGCCAAATTGATCGTCCCCGGTCCCGCTTGTTCCCGCACCGATTCGGCCAGTTCCAATTCCGCCTCCGAACCGAACAGCAGAACCTTCGCGTCGAAGCGTTCCACACACTTTCGGGCCAATTCGGCGAATCGCTCCGGTGGCCAGCGCTTTGCTGGGCCATACGCCGCTCCTACGGCCATCCCGATCCGAAGCCGGCCCAGACAATCTTTTTGTTCCAATCGCTGCCGGGCCAGTTCACGCTCTTCCGGGAAAATATGGATTGCCGGCTGTAGAATCCCATGCCCGTTTGGATTCAGGAGGTAATCGTATTTCTCTGCCTGATGAATCCGCTCTTCGGACGGTTGAACGGATTTCGTCAACAACATCGAACGCCACTGCCCGGCATATCCGATCCGCTTGCGAACACCGCCCATTAAAAATAACAGTGCGGAGGAAAATGAATTCGTCAATAAATACCCTTCGTCGAAGCGCTCCCGCCGAAGATGTTCGGCCATTTTCATCAAACCGGACCAGTCCGAATCCTTCCCTTTGCGATCGAAAGGAATCCTCTCGAATCCGTTTGACGGCGTGGCGTAAACATCGAGTGCCGCCGGAGTGCCTAGCAAGGCGATCCGATCGTCCGCGCGCCATTCTCGAAACGTTTGGATCGCGTCTGACGCCATTACGGCATCGCCAAGCCAGTTCGGTATGCGGATAATAATTTTTTGCGTCATGAAAGTGCTTTACCGGTTCTATTTGAACCTTGTCACCTGGTGCATCGCGTTGTGTCGACAGGCGGACACAGTGGTCGTAAAGGGCTAGGGTGAGGAAAAAATATTTAAAAATTCCGTCTTCATACTCGCCAATCGTTTCTTATCGAGTACTACTGCGACGGAATGATAAGCCTTAGCGCTTCACTGCTCTCCCTCAATTCCAAATTCTCACCCACCGCTTGAACGTGAAACACCAGTGTATCTCCAGGAACCAAACGGATAATCACATATTGATTGTTCTCGGTATCGTTGAATAGCGATGTTTTCTCTGTATAGAACGACAACAGGTAATTGGAATCAAGTTCGGAGCGCACCGTCACATAATATTGGCTGACTCCCGACATTTCGGAAAACGTGATGATGCTTCTATATAATTCCGCCAATGCATGGCTATTGGACGCATAACCGAAATGCACTTCGTTCGGTGGTAGTTTCACCACAATCGGTTCATCACCGGTTGGTTGGTAATCGGCTCCCAATACTGGAATCTCAACTGACAACCACTGGGGTGCGTCCACCCCACTCTCACGCTTCCGATAGAGAGAAAAGAACAGGATCAAATCCTTCGCATCGACGATCCCGTCCGTGAACAAATCGGCCCGGGGATTGAATCCCACTTGGCCGTCTCGGCGTTTGTAGGATTTCGCGAACATCGCCACATCCAGCACGTCGGCCACCTGATTTGCCGAAATGTCCGGGCTTTGTGGCACGGGTGTCGGTGTCGGTAATGTTGCCTGGTTTTTGACTTGGAATTGCCCGGTGACGATTTCGCTGGTTCCCACGCCTTCGACTCGCGCGCGAAGGTAAACGTAATAAATTCCTTCCAACGTAGCCGTCTTATATGAAAACGAAGTCACTTCCAAACCCCGTTTCTCGTCCTGATAGGTGGCGTATTCGTGTTGAATTAGAATGTCGTAAAGAAACGCCACTCCACTGGGAGCGGTAGGCGGATCCCACAGGATGTAAAAATTATCGGCAAAAAATCCAGGCATATCATTCGGGCTGAATGAGAGATTGCGAGGCAGACCGACCGCCGGTACTGGGGTGGGATCGGTCGATGGTCCGCCGATGGGTGTCGGCGTCGGGATCAAATCGGTCTGATCCGTAATCGCAAACGAGATCGTCGTGGAAACGGTTCCCGCCCCGGCTCCGTCTGTGATCTCGACCAACCAATGGTAATTCGTACTTGGTTTGAAATAACTTTCTAATACAGATTCGAGTTTGAGGGGGGATGCGGTTGTCGGTAAGTGGATATTCGACAACACCGGATCGGGGCCGGACATCCGGATTTTAAACGCAACTGCTCCGTCGGGAGCGGCCCATTGAAAGCCTTCCTCGACCAGCTGGGAAAACCGGATCGATTCGCCTTCCGCCGGAAACAGAGGAACGAGTTCCTGAGCCAGGGCGGATAAAGAACTCATCACGATTGCAAACGAAATCAACGCGAGAATACTCAATCGGCACAACGTACGATATATCATCAACAGCACACCTGAAGGTTTGATTTATTTTTTCCCACGATTCACCCGTTCCACCAGAGCTTTTCCCGGAATAAAAACCGGGAACGTACTAGGCGGAATATCGATCGGTTCGCCCGTGCGGGGATTGCAGCCTTTACGGGCACACCGTTTCCGAATGGAGAAAGTTCCGAAATCGGGAATCACAACCGGCCCCCGACGAACGCCATGGACGATGGTTTCCATGATTGCTTCAACCGCCTGACGCGCTTTCGTCGGAGGAAGCCCCGTCTCGTTTGACACTCGGTCGATGAGTTCGGTTTTATTCATTCATTCTTCACCATAACCCAAGAATCGATTGAAGGAATCTATTCCATCTCTTTTTTAGGGAAAATTTCGAGAAAAATCAACTGCCACGGAGGGGATAAGGAGAACTTTTTTGAAATAGGGAATGGTCGTACCAATCGGTCACGAAACGATTTTCAATGATTCGATCGTCGTCAGAAAAGCGATTTTCCAATAAGCCAGCGTCTCGACAGGGCCGGTTAGTTTGATATGCCACGGGCCAGTGGGGTGTCCTTCCACCACGGCGGCCAACATGCGCGACCGGGAAGCGCTCTCATTGGACATCCCCATCGCACCGGAATAGACGCCGCTCACATCCAGTAGATGAACGGTCAATCCGCCGATGGTTTTATTTTCGACCGATGGTTCACCTTCCCGCTGACTGAACTGACCGATCCAACGCTGGATATTCGCATCCGCGCTCCCGCCGATTCCCTGAAACAAAACCAGTTCCCCAGCACCTTCCACGCCCTCTGGGGGCAGCAGATGAAACTGAGCTGCCCGCATCGCGCTTTTCGGCGGTTCGGAAATCCACGCCGGATCGACAGTCATTGCCAGCACGCCCACTTGAACCGTCGTTCCGTCCACAGTCGCTTTTCCAGACGCCCCGGCCATACCGTGACCGGAAGGGATGGGTGGATGAGATGGAGGGGCACTGCTTGAAGCCGCTTCACTCACCGGGGTGGACGATTGGGGAGATTTGTCTACTATCTCGCCCGAATTGTCCGAACAACCCGAAAGCCAAACTAGAACGAATAATACCGTCATGAATTCACGAACTGTCATATTGTTTCTTCCTCATATTATTTTATTATCTATAACGAACGTTCTGCCAATACCTGGCGAATTGCCGGAGAAAAATATCGGCTGTTTCAACTTTGATCTGACTCTCGATCCCGCATTTTATTTTTCAGTATTGCCAATTCTCTTTCGTAACAATCGGGGCAAACTCCATGGCTGAATTGTGCGTCCGAGCGTTCTGTAATGTATTCTTCGATTCGCTCCCAACTTTCCTGGTCGTCCCGGATTTTTTTACAATACATACAGATCGGTATAATCCCCTGAAGCTGCTTGATATGAGAAAGAGCCTCTTGAAGTTCGTCGATTCGTTTCGCGAGCATGGATTTCAATTCAAGCACTCGGCGTCCCACGTCGATCCGTGCACGCAATTCTCCTGAATCAAAGGGTTTGGTGACGTAGTCGTTCGCTCCGGCTTCAAGACCTTCGATGATGTCTTTCTTATTATCCCGTCCTGTTAGAAGAACGATATAACGGGATTGGGCCTTCTCATTCTGGCGGATATTCTGTAATGCTTCTTCCTTGCGTATTTTCTGACAAATCTCCACTCCATCCATCCCCGGCATCATCCAATCCAGAATCACCAGCTGAGGCGCATCTGCTTCATGCAGCCGTTCCCACGCTTCGTTCCCGTCATTGGCGAGAACGGTCTCGTAATGCCATCCCCCCATGATGGAATCCAGCATGCTGAGAGAAACCGAATCGTCGTCGGCAATCAATACTTTCACAGTGAACACCCCATCTGGTCGGTTGGCTTTAAACCATCCTTTTCATATCATTAAGTCCCAGCAACTTCCCAAAGAGATTATACTCTTAAGAAAGCTAAATATCTACTTAGAGCGCGCAAGTCATCTTGCTCGTTTTTCACACTTTTATCTCCCTCTCCCTCTGGGAGATCTGGGGTGAGGGGAGGGATAATTCTGGTAGAATCACGAAAGCACAACATTATTGACTGAGCGCGCGAAAAAAGACTCGACTCTTTCGACCACGGTGCTTATGCGTACGACCAAGGCGCGCGGGGTTCGCGGAACAGCAATTTCGCGGCTTCTTCGTCGCCGGGAATGGTCTCGTTTTTCGAATCCCAGCGGATGTCCCGTCCCACTCGGTAGGCGATATTAGCCAGATGCCCTGGGATGCTGGAGAGATGCCCGGTTTCGATATCCGAATCCGTCCGTTTTCGGTTCTTGATGCTTTCCAGGAATTTCTGTTTGTGTGGCTCTTCCATGCCCTGGGATTTGATGATGAGCGGATTTTTCCGATCTTTTTCCGTGTAGTATTCGGCCTGGTTGCGGTTGATGAAGAGCGTGCCTTCCGTCCCGAAGAAATAGAGGCCGTGGTCCATCTCACCGTGAAGCGGGAATCCGTTGGCGTGGCGCATGGAGTACGTCATCGTGTAGCCGGGGCAATCGAAAATCACTTCGGCGGTGTCGGGTGTGTCGATATTATGTTTGTAATAATATTGTCCGCCGGATACGGCCACTCGTTCGAGTTCCGATCCCATGACCCACCAGACGATATCGAAAAGATGCACCCCCCATGCGCACATCATGCCGCTCGAATAATCCCAATGATAGTAAAACGAGAAGTGAAAGCGGTTGATGTTGAACGGCCGCTTCGGTGCGGGTCCAAGCCAGAAATCATAATCGACGCCTTCGGGCGGGTCGCTGTCGGGTGGATTTCCCATTCCTTCCGGTCCGTTGTGCCTCATGCCGTGAAGATCCCATTGGTTGAAAGCGTGAACCGTCGTGATCTTTCCCAACTTGCCCGACCGCACAATCTCCGCCGCTTCGATGAAATGGGGGCCGCTGCGCTGCTGAAGGCCGATCTGAACGATTCGATTGTGTTTGCGTGCCGCGTTTACTGCGATCCGCCCCTCGTGGATATTCTGCCCTAGCGGTTTCTCGACGTAGACGTCCTTCCCGGCTTGGCAAGCCTGAATCGTGGGGATGCAATGCCAATGGTCCGGCGGCGCGATCACCACGGCGTCGATCTCCTTCATATCGAGCAGCTTTCGGAAATCCTTGAATTTTTTCGCATTGCCTCCCGCCAGTGCCGCCCCGTTGTCGAGATGGCTGCGGTCAACGTCGCAAACGGCCAGGATGTTGATTCCGCCCACTTTCTGAAAGTTGCGTATATGAAAACTGTTTCTTCCCCCGGCACCGATAAATCCCAGGTTCACTTTCTCATTCGCTCCCAACGCTCCAAAAGCCGGTGGAGTTTGAGACGCCAAGCACGCTCCCAGAGCACCGCCCGCGCCTTGGACGAAACGTCTTCGATCGATTTCAGTTTTCATGAGTCTTTTCTCCCTCCCGATAGTTTTGCCAATGGCTGAATCGGTTTGGATTCTATCATAACATAGAAGACTCCGAATTGTCATATTCTCGAACGGACGCGTTCTCAATCCGTTTTCTCTCGTGAATATAGCCTCATGGGGTAGACTCATTGTTTCCTTGAACTATCTTATATTTGTGTCGTTAATGTCTGTACAACCACCAATGGCATCCTTCCCGGAGTTTTTTTATGGATTCAGTTGAAATCCTTCCTCTCCAAAATACGCGGAGAAATATCAAAAAATTCGTCCGGTTTGCATGGACAATCTATCGCGATAATCCGTATTGGGTTCCCCCCCTCATTTCCGATCAAGTGAATTTCATTCTCAAAGGCGCCTATCTCGACACGGGTGTGATCCAGCCTTTCATGGCGTACTTAAACGGCAAACCGGTGGGTCGGATCATCGCGCATTACGATAACTGTCATAATAAATATCACCATGAGAATCGGGGCTGTTTCGGTTTCTTCGAATGCATTGATGATCCCACGGTGTCCCGCGCGCTTTTCGACGCCGCTCGAAACTGGCTGACTCAGCAGGGTATGAAAGAAATGTACGGCCCGCTGAATTTCCTGATGTACGATAAGTCCGGTCTACTGATCGATGATTTCGACAGCGATCCGCCGCTTGAAGTGACCTATAATCCGGCCTACTATGTCGATCTGTTCCTCGACTACGGTTTCCAAAAAGCGATTGATTGGTATGCCTACCATGCCAGGACCGACCGGGTGTTACCTCCCGTTCTTTACAAAATGCGGGATCGATTCCTCCGCAGTAAGAACGGAATCCGTTTTCGAGACGCCGATAAAGACAACTTTTGGGAAGACACTAGCAAAATCGGGAAATGCTTCAATCTCGCTTGGAAAGACAACTGGGGCCACATCCCGCTGAGTGATAATCACTTTGACGTTTTCGCCAAAGAACTCAAACCGGTGGTCAAACCCGAGTTGATCATCATGGCGGAACAGGGAGACGAACTCGTCGCTCATATCTTGTCCGTTCCCGACTTGAACCAGGCGATTAAAAGAGCGAACGGACGTCTCTTTCCTTTCGGGTTTCTAAAAATTTTGTGGGGAATGAGGAAAATCACACGGGCCAAAATTTCCACGATGGGAATTCTCCCCGAATACCGGGGAAAAGGCCTCGAATCCTTCTTCTTCCTGGAAACCTTTGAGCGCATGAAAAAGATGGGCTACAAAGAAGTGGATATGTCCGTTGTCGTCGAAACCAACACGCCGTTGATCGATATTCTGGAAAAGTTCGGCGTCGAACGTTATAAAACCCTCCGCCATTACACCATCCCCATTTCCAATTGAATCACGAATGCACTAAGAAACACTAAACCCCAGATCCTAAACCTTGCTTTCAGTTTCCTTCCAGGTAGGTTCTGTTGAAGTAGTAGATTAATCCATCCTCGGTGCCCAGGAGCAGGTCTAGTTTGCCGTCGGCGTCCCAATCGACAATTGCCGGTGAGGTGGCGTGCCCGCAGAAAGAAACATCATCGTCATCCTTGAGAAGACTTCCCTTGAACGTGAAATGGCGGTCGTCGCCGTTGTTTTCGTAGAGGATAGCGACGCGTTCGTGTTCTTTGTAGTTGGGGTCTTCGTGATCGCCTGCGTCGGTGCAGCCTCGAATGATGTCCCGGTCTCCGTCTTCGTCCCAATCGGCGATCACGATCCTCGACCGCCCCGCCCGTCCGCCAACGCCGGGTGTGATGCGGATCGGTTGTCCGTTTGGCAGCAGGAATACTCGCTGGGGCGGTTTTACGACGGGCGATCCCTTCGACTCGATTCCCGGATAAAGGGCGAGATAACCCTCACTGTCCAGCGTGATGAGATCGGGAATTTCATCGTGATTCCAATCGGTTACAGCCGGTTGACACCGCCACTGATTGATCAGCTCGCCTTGACGGGGCTGATGCCAAACCCATCGGGGTGTATAGGAATCGACTCGACCGCCTTTCACGTGGATGGGGACACCTTGCTTCAGTTGTTTGGTTTCCGGATCGCGCTGGTAATACGTATGTTTGCCCCAGATATCGGCCAGGATTAAATCGGGCCATCCATCCCCATTCCAATCACAGGCAGTGGGGCATGTGTAACCGAAATGCGCTTCTCCCGGTCCTTGGATCGATCCGTTTGGGCCGGCAATGATCCGAATCGGTTCCCCCGCCGCACACAGAGGTTCTCTGGAAGCGAAAATGCGTTTTCGTTCGCTTCCGCGATTGACGAACAGGAAGACCTCGCCGTAGGAATTGCCGCTGATGATATCCCGGTCGCCATCTGCATCCCAATCGATGACGGAGAGGACGGAAAGGCATCCCGCATTCAAATAGGGTTTCCTTTGATCGAAGGTGACTTCATCTTCAAAGGAAGGGACGGAGTGTTCATCGAGTCCGAGACATCGCAGGAAACTAACATCTCCGTTCTCCTGAGCGACTAGCAAGTCCGGATTGGAATCCCCGTCAAATTTGCAGGCTTTCGGACGGATAAAAATTCCCGACAGCACGTAACGGTCTCCCACTCGAACGGGGCGGCCCCGGCTGAAAAGGGGTTTGCGGGCAGTTCCCATATTTTCGTAGTAGATGATTTCGGTTTGAGCGCCCACCATCAGATCGAGGTCTCCGTCGGCGTCCCAATCGGCGAGCGTGGGATCCGGGCCACCGTAGACCTCCAGTGGATCGCCGCCTGCCGGTAAAATTTCTCGATTGCTCCATTGTAAGGATTGGTTTTCTTTGCGTTGTCCGAAATGGAGCCGCAGCGAATCCCGCATCACACCGCCTTTCCAGATACCGAGCGGATTGTAGGGAGATTCATCCCGATGCCAGACCGCTTTCGGAGGCCAGAATGTGCCTTCCAGACGAACGGCGGTTAGAAGATCGGGCACGCCATCCGAGTTGAGATCGGCGATGGTTTTGACGCCTTTCGGCCAATTGGGAATCGCTTTCCCCGCCGCAAACTTGAACGATCCCAGATTACGATACCATTGGTTTTCAACAATCAAGTCTGTCTTGCCGTCACGGTTCCAGTCGTACGCCAGGGGGTGGCCGTGAAATGAGAGACGTCTGGGAGAAGCGAAAAGAGGCAAACCACGGCTTGTTTCCGGGGAGAGGTTTTCGTAAAGATGCAAGCCCCAATAATTGTTATTGCCTCCTCCGCCCAGGGCGTAATCCGCCGCGATGTCGAGGTCGCCGTCCAGATCGAAATCCGCGATGGCGCAGCGTGTATTGTAACCGCCGGCCCAAGGGCCGGTTTCGGCATTCCACTGCAACGGGGAACCGCAGCCCTCCGGTGCGTTTATCCCTGGAGCCTGGCCGAACGCGAAGACGGGAGTTAGAAGCATAAAAACTGGAACGATTGTTCTGAATGGATCGATACGCATTGCTAGAATTCCTTATGGGAAGGATTAACGTTGGTCTTTGCCACGTTCTAAGTGATGGACGGAGAATTCGATGACGGCGTCTTCCTGGACGGCGGTTTCGATCGCGCCGGGGCGGTATCGGCGGACGGTTGCGATTGCGTTTTGAGGGGAAAGACCCTTGCTGACGAGATAACAGGCGATCATCGTTCCCGTGCGGCCCGCTCCCGCGAAACAATGAGCGACAACGCTTTGGCCTTGTTGAACTCGATTGTGGGCGAATTGGATAAATTCCTGAATCTGTGATTGGGTTGGGGCCGTCATATCGGGAACCGGCAGATGGAGGTATTGAAGCCCGGCTTTCGTGAGGGGATTGGCCGCCAGTGATTCTTCCGTCAACGAGACAACCCCACCAATACCGTATTCCTTGAGCTCATCGATTTCCCGCATCAATTCATCTTTCACGACGGCGTCCGTATCTTCGACGTAGTTATAGGCGCGGGCCGCCGTGGGCATCGCCATCCCGGCGATTTCGTCTGGGATGACCCAGTAAAAATTGGACAGCATCCTGCGATCATTCCTCTCTTGAGTTCTCATAAACGGCCAAATCAATGTTTCTCGAAAAATCTGGCTAATGGTCAGCCGATTGAAGCGTCTGATCTCTCCCCCCAGGCTTGGGAGGCGAATTTAACGTAAGAGCAGGCAAGATGCCTGCACCACAATTCTACCCCTTGTCCGGTGGAAACTGTGCTTTTTCGCCGGTGGCTTCCAGAACTTGGCTTGGAGTCAGCAGTTCACTCAACGCCTCAAGAAAGAGTGTTCGGTCGACAAGCAGAATTCGGGATGGTTCTTCTGCTCGAACCAAGCCACACGGAGGACGCTCACACAAACATTCTTCAAGGCCGAGAAGCATGCCTTCCTGAAGCGGTCTGGATTTACCGTTGCTGTCGATCTTGCCTTTACCCGATAGATAAACGGCTATATTTCCCGAAAGTTCCTTGGATTCAAGCCAGAGTGATTGCCCCCGGTCCAACGAAACCGGCTGCGACTCAAGGCAGACTCTGGCATTGAGGGAAGAGGGAAATTCGTTGAACACATTGGCACGGCTGAACGCCAGAAGCCACGATTCACCCTGCTCCGCTTCACGGATCGCCGCCAGCGTTTTCGGCATGGTATCGTCGATATCTTCACGGTCTACGCTGAGAACCAGGGTTTTTTGCAACGCCCGGACGGATGCGGTTCGTTCGGCCCCGGAGAGAAAACCGATCTCGCCGACGAAATCACCCGCCGAAAAGATAGCCAGCGTTGAATGACCGAATGACAAGTCAGCCTCGACGGAAATTTTCCCTTCCACCACGATCAGAATCCGGCCTTCCTTATCGCCCTGGTGAATCAATGTCTCTCCAGCGGGATAATGTTCGAAACGGGCGATGGAAATAATCTGTTTGATTTCGTCACCGGCATGAGCAAAGGTCGGGACTTTTTTCAGACTCTGGGCGACTCGCTCAGGCGACATGTCTGTCAGCTTTGGAACCTTGACAGAGACGGGGATCAATCCGAATAACTGTTGAGTGGCATACCACGGTGAGGCCAAGGCGAACCGTTGTGCGATCGCGCGCATGGCAATAGGGCCGATAAGAAATGTCATGGTTTGAATATAGGAACGGATGGCTTCGATGTTGCTTTCTTTGGGTGGATCGAGTCCTGGGGGGATGTGATAGAGCTCGGTTAACGCGGTCTGCAGTTCGCTGCACGTGTCCGGAAGTAACCATTGAGAGGTGGGTGAAAGCGTTTTTTTCGTTCGTTTTCTCCCCAGCGATGTTTTGACCAATGCCGAAACACGCAAGAAAAATCCCCCAAGCACGTAGACGGTTCCCAGGGCGGTCAGCAGTTGATTCGTCAACAAGGAATCGGTTGAGGAATTCCAGAAGACACTGATATAGATTATGAGAATCGATAGAGATAAGGTCGGAGTTGAAAAGTTGCGGATCAATCCACACCACACCGTTCCCCATAGAATGGCAGTAAAATTGGCGCCGGTTAATATCCGTGCCGTCAATCCAGAACCTCCCTGCGGAAACGGAACCCAAATCGCCAAAAGTATTCCACCTGCCAGTGCGGCAATAGAAGCCAGGATTACGATCGGAATGGATCGGATCCGTGCGCGGTTCGGGGGAAAAAGAATACTGCATAGACCGATTAGATAAACGATAAAAAGAGCCAGGATCGAATGATGGAGATATAAACTGATATTATAAAGGAATGAATGCGGAGCGGTTGAGATATTAGATTCGATCACGGATGTGGTGGAAGCCGATAATGATTTAGATAAAAACAGGATATCGCCAATCGCGCCGAGAGAGAGTAATAAACCTAATGCCATTGGGAAAAAGTTGATTAACGGCTCAATCCCTTTACCGTCCGAACGCCAGGAGAGAATACTGAATAAAATGAGGATCAATCCCCAGAACAGCGTCAAGGTGTTCTGGTTGACGATTGCGTTCTGAGCGTTCCCCCACACGATTTGGACGAAAAGTACGCTCAAACAGACCACTCCAAGGCCGATGATCAAATGGTCTTTATGTGGCCAATAGCGATGTCGTACTTCGCGGATGATGACCCGCCCTATCCAGACGAAAAATGAAATGATCGAGGCGGTCACGGCCGCTGCCCCCACTGCCAGCACAAAACAGAGAATGACCAGAATGATCCGGTTCTCCTCCATCAGGAAATGATTGACCAGAATGGGGAGTTCCCAGCGGAACACCATCGCGATCAGTCGGATGAGTATCATGGAACCGAGCACGGTCCAAATTCCCCAGCCCAGGAAAAGGGTTTCGTGAGGCACGCCGTGAAGTTTGTTACTGATCAGCGCTTGGAATGCTTTGCGGACGGCGTGGGTCATTGTCAGGAAGATGTTGTTCTCCCTGAGCCGAAGGAGGACCTCACGCGATAGAATCGTCGAATTCCATGGAGCTGTGAGCAGGAATACTGCCAGCCACAACGAACCGGCCAGATGGCACAGCCATTCGCGGCGTACTCCTTCGCTTACGCTGGCCGCCAACAGACAGACCGCTGAAATGAAGAGAATTCCGATCACTGGGGATAACGCCGAGAACAATGCCTTCCTGCAGGGCTGCGCGCGTAATCTTCGGCCGTCGAGCCGGAAGAGCGGAATTCCATACTTGTAGTCCGCCAGACACGATACCGGCGCGGGATAGATCGCACGCAAAATCATAACCGTGAACCACGAAGCGATGAGACAGCCACTCAGAATTGAGAGCATGACCACGAGAACGGCCCATGCCACGGAATCGTTGATCAGAAACGGATTGACTTGACTCAACAACGCTCGGCCGCGCCACAGACTGAAACCGAACACGACTGCTGCAATGATATGGAACAGCGGGGAAATCAGAAATTTGCCGATATACTTTTCCAGTGGACCGAGTATCGCGATGAAACGAAAGGAGGAGCCGGTTTGTTCTCCGCTTCCCCAATATCCCCAACCCGGGATCCGATCCAAAACCTTCCACGGGCGTTCTTCCAGGAAACCGTAGCGGGCTAAATCCCATAGCAAGCGTCGAAGCGCGGTCAACGGAGCGATATTGTCGTGGACGATCGTCTGAGTGATTTCGGCCATGGAATGGCTTCCGTCGAACAGTTCGATGATCCGTTTCTCGGTATGGGTGATTCCCAGGGCGGCGCCGTCTTCATCCAAAATCAGTACGAACTCGGTGGGATGATCCGCCGAGGGCGAAAACGTATGGGGCTTCAACTTGGGATGATACGTTAAATAATCTTTCGATATCATGAGTCGTCACTCGTCAGTTTCTTCAAGTATAATCACCGGTTACGCCTGACATTGGCAGGCCTGACATTCGGATTGGGCCGTCTGACATTGGGTGGATATTGCTTGCCGATATCGTCCCGAGTGTTTGGGGCTTTATCCGGTCCCCACGATAATATCTCGACCTTCGGGGTAAAGAATCTGTATCCCATTTTCCAAGGATCGTAGAGCACGGTTTCGAGCGGTGTATCGAATTCCTGCTTCATGAAATTTCTTAATTCAGGTAGCGATTTCGGATACGAGTTGTGAATCTGATAGAATTCCATCAGTTTGCCGTGCAGCTGATTCATCTGAGCGTGGGCGACGTTCACGGCGGCTCCATCCATGACGCCCATCATGACATCTTTCACCGTGCCTGACGCGATGCCCATAGTCGCTGCCAATACACCGAATTTCATCACTAGGCCGAGCGCTTTCATGGTTCCCTCTCTCACGGATTATTCTATTGAACAGACTCCATTCCTTCTACCATACCATAAAACCGGGCCAGGCTTCAATCAGGGAGCGCAATTATTTCTCAATTATATTATTGAATAGTTCTTGGAGGCGATGACGGTATCGATGCCCCTTGAGAACGCAAATCTGTCCCGCACGGGCGATTTTCGCTCTCTCTTCGGGATGGGAAAGGTAATAATCGACTTTATCCCGTAATTCCCGACGTGTTCGGAATACCTCGATTTCTTCGCCGATTTTGAATATGGATTCTAAAAACGGCCGGTATTCGGTCAACATAAAACCCCCGCAGGCCATCACGTCGAAGATTCGGACAGTGGGTGAATCGACGCATTGGACGTTGAACGTATTGAGGTTAATGCGGGAATGCCGGTACACCCACGGGGTTTCACACGTGTAATCCAGTGGTTTGCCTTGGTATAAACGGCTGATTTCTCCTGTCAGCGCTGAAATCGACCAGCCCCGATCGCCGTAAATTCGCGCGGGGGTATCGAGTAACACAGACAGATAATGGAGACGGACGAGGAACGTCGCTATGTCTTCCAGGATGCGGATTCGTGATAGGCCCTCTGCACCGGGGATCGGACCATTCAATGAGAGTAATTCTTCATAAGGGATGTTTTCACCCTTTTGCAAATAGCCGTCGATAAACGTTTTCAATGTCTGGAACGATTGGTTCTTTTCGCCGATCCAGTGGAGCAGGCGGTCATCGAAGCGCTGCAGTCCCGTCGAACCGACGAACGACAGTTCGATCGTATCGGGAACGCCGAGGGGTGCCTGGCCCTGTTGTTCTTCATCGAAACTGGCAGCGGCAGGTAAATAGTCCACCGGAATAGGGCTTTCTCGGCTTAACCGTTTTGTCAGATAGGGATCGAAGCAGAAAATCCTGTCCAGACAAGCGTAGAATTCATCGTTTCTGATCGAGCGGAACGGATCGTCGAAGCACCAGGCAATTCGTTCGATTCCCCGCTCTTT
>CAZSIZ010000030.1:0-1879 GCA_964606645.1 uncultured bacterium | reverse complement strand
ATCCATTCAAAGGGATGAAAGACGTTTTGTGAAAATGTCAGGATCGAGGACGGCAGGGGCGTTCCAAGCGTTTCCCCGCCCATTTCATCTGTCTGCAGCCAGCGCTTGATTGCGGCTGGACGGAAAACGGTGTACGCATCCAACTTGACTGCTCCGGCTTCATCGCTTAAAACGGGCAGCAAATCCCGGTGCGGTTCGGCGGCGGCGATCGCGATACGGTTTGGGATTGGTTCGCTGATGGTACAGGGTAAGGAACCGAAACGTTCACGACTTTGAGCGACTAATGCTTCAAGCCGGTCAAACTCCGCCTGTTCGGATGCAAGAAGCGTTCGGCCTGGCAGAATGGTGTAACCGTCTTTCAGCATCGACGCATGAGTTTCAATGAGATCGACCGCCTGTTGAACGGCTCGTTCACCGATCAGCAGCAGAAGATTCGGGGATGGTAACAGCGTTCTCCAATCGGTGGTCTGCAATGCGCAGAAAAGGATTTCGTAATCCGGCTCGATGATGGCCAACTTGATTCGATGAAGCATGGGAGCAAATGCACAGGGTAAATATCCCAATCCACAGGATCGGATCAGGATCGTCCCCGGTTGGGTCTGCGTGTCCGGGGAGTGATTGTCGGGAAGATGGATTGGCGTTTGTCTGCCGATTTTGAGCAAGACCGGTGCGCCTGATTCCTTTTGCTCAATGCAGTAGACCGGCGGTCTTTTTTCTTCCCGCTGCCGTTGGAGAAAATCAAGCAGATTCTTGGCCACGTTCGGGTGGTGGATTTGCAGAAGCGCCAAATTCTGTTGGGCGATGTCTTGATTCATCGGCCATTCTCGTAAAGAAGGCGGCTGCTCCCGGTGTATTTTCAATCAAAGCAGCCGATTGGAGTCTCTTTTAAGAACGGCCATTATAACCCGATCGCAATTCAAATATCACCCGCCTGTCAGGAAGTCTCTCTGACAATGCGAAAGCCTAGAGAGTAATGGTAATCGAAGGCTTGCTCACGGCCCCGGGATGCAGATCGGCACTCCTCGGCATCGCTCATAAAACTACCGCCGCGATTGACGTGATTGGTCCACCATGTGTGCAGGGATTTTGTTGATGGGCCTTGTGGATCGGTTTGAGGATCACGTTGATGAGGCTTTTCCCACCGGTCCGAACACCACTCGTAAACATTTCCGTGCATATCGAACAGTCCCCAGAGATTTGGCTGTTTCAATCCCACTTCCTTGGCGCCCTTGGGATTGTTGTTTCCACTCCACCAAAGGTGACGATCCGCATTGTCCAAGTTATCACCGAATGAGTATGGAGTATCCGTGCCTGCGCGGCAGGCGTATTCCCATTCCGCTTCGGTGGGCAGGCGGAACGTTCCCTGCTTGAGAGCGTTCAATTTTTTGATGAATGTCCGGCATTGATTCCAGGAGAGTTTTGCAATTGGGTGATTCGGCCCTTTCACGATATGTTTCGTTTTCGGGATGATCCCCGTGACCGCTATCCACTGGGCTTGGGTCAATTCGTATTTTCCGAGATAGAATGGTTTTGTGATAGTGATCGGGTGGGGCGGCCACTCACGGCTGGAACGCCCGTTTTCACCTTTCGGTGACCCCATTGTGAACGATCCAGCCGGGATGAGAACCATTTCCAATTTTTTTGCGTCTTCGGGAAGCCCGGGCAGATCGACGGTTATGTATTCCCCTGGCTTAACCGAATCGGAATGGGTTTGTTGGGATCGATGTGAAATATCCGTATACGATTTCAGTTCGTTCGTTCCTTCACTCTGGACGGCAAGGCACAACAGCCATCCAATCCCAAGCATTGCGCTCCTGCGAATCCATAACAGACCTCGCAAATCCACTCCTAAATCGACCCATTTTTTTGGACATCTTGA
>CAZSIZ010000029.1:0-30225 GCA_964606645.1 uncultured bacterium | reverse complement strand
AGAAACTTAGGGATTTTTGATGGATGATTGGTTTCAATTAGTGAGGTCTGTTTTACAAGGAGCTGGATATTCTTAAACCCAAAATGATCGTCTTTTTCGGGGCAAATACAGAAAAATTCATTACGGGGCAAAGTGGGAAAACATGGAAAATCCGAGAAGAAATTATCAATGGGAAAGCATATGATGTTGTTCGTGTATGTCATACTGCTCCAACGCCATTTAATACACATGCCAACAAAGGGCAGGCTTTTGGTGAGTTTTTACCTCAAATCTTCAAAAAGATATTTATTCCATACAAGATATAAAACAAGAAGTTGCTTGCTCGTCGTAGAGTCCATATCCGATCATGTTGTGTTGGAAGGTATGACTCGATGGGATGGATTTAGGATTGAACGCGTTCTTCCGAAGGTTTATCGAAAACGGCATAACGGGTCAGGAATGAACCGATTATTAGCGACGCACACCCCAGCCATAAGATAATCCCGGCTCGAATCCCCAGGTAGAGACAACCGAACAGCGTCGAAAGAAACGGCGTAAAATACGAACAGGCCACAACCCACACCATATCCCCCTTTTTCATGGCGATTTCCCAAAGCACGTAGGCCAAGGCGGTGGCGCTTCCTAACGCGATCGCCTCGATGCCCGCTCGAAGCGTCCATGAACCGTCTTCGCCATTGACATAAGAAAGAAATAACAGGATCAAACCCGTCGCGGGAATAAACAGCGAAACCCCGCTGCCGTCTTGCGAGCATGCCCAAAGGCGAGTGACGTTTGAATAAAGCGCCCAGGCAATCGCCGCAAGCATCGCGAGTCCGTAGGGAATCGGATTGCTTGCGATATTCGCCAATAACGACGTTAACGAAATAGGGCTGTCCGGCGTCAATGCAAGGAATATCCCCAGCAGTGCGAACAGTGTTCCCGGAATCAGCAGGATGAGGTTGGTTTTACAATCGAACAAAAACAGCGAGAACAGAATCGTGAGCGCGGGCCAGAGATAGTTGATCAGCCCGATCTCCAAAACTTGATTCCGATCCGATGCGACTCCGATGGCGAGAAAGATAAACAGCATATATAAAACGAAGAGCGTTCCGCAGCCCCAGAGATACCTTCGCGGCAAGTTCTTGATATGCTGGATTCGATCTTTTCCGCAAACGATGTAGACCAGGCAGAAGAGTCCGCCGATTAGATAGACGGATGCAGCGGCGGTGAGTGGGCCGAGCTGTTCCGTGAGGCTTCGGCTTACGGCGAAGGTCATGCTCCAGAGCAGGATCGCTCCGACCCCGCAGAGGCTGTATCGATCGATCGTGAAGGGTGAACACCTAACGAAAAACCGGCGTAATGGATTGCCCATGCGTCGATTACTTTCTCAACCCAATCCGCTCGATCGGAATCGCTTTGAAACCGATTTTGAACGCGGGCGAATCGGGTTTCAGACGGAAATCGTGTTTTTCGAGATCGACAAAATGCGGATCGACATCAATCAGGTTATCTTCGGGTGTAACAAATGGCCGGGCGGCTTTGTATATTCCATCCCATTTGCCGCCCCAGGAGATATTGCGTCTGATAACGTTCCCGATCGGTGCTTTCGGATTTTCGTTGAGAATGTTGATTAATTTCGGGTAGCGGACGCTGTAGGGAGGCTTGTCGTATGCGATTCCCAACAGCGTACCTTTCTCGTTGGCTTCCTTGATCCAGTCGTCGGCGTGATATCCCGCCCAGCCGAGGGCGCGGGCGTCGATGTGAAGCGCCGGTTTGCAATCCACGAAGATGTTGTTCTCCACCGTGCAATCCCGTCCGCCGCCAATAAAGGCCGCCCGTGTCACCTTATAGAAAACGTTGCTGACGATCGCAGCAGAGGCAAACATGTCGTCGAGATAGACGCCCACGCAGCCTCGATCTTCGAATCCTGTAATATGATGAAGGTAGTTGTGGCGGATCGTATTACCGCGCATCGTCCAGTTTCGTCCCGAGTAGATGGCTCCCGCGTCGTTGGATTCCAGGCAGACGTGGTGAATCTCATTGAACTCGATCAGGTGCTCGTTTCCACTGAATTGGATCGCCATGTGGGGCGCAGTATGAATCAGATTGTGTGTTGCGCGGTTCCCAACTCCCGACAGGGCAATGCCGGGCGTGTACATGCGGTTGATCCGGCCATAGTGGTGGATTTCGTTGTTGTCGACATAGAGACCACCGGACGTCAGTGTCGTCCGATCACCGCCGGACAGGGAAATCCCTCCTTTTCCCGTACGATAGAGTTCACATCCCACGACGCTATGTTCGAGGCCGGTTAAGCGTATCCCCTGGCCGCCGGTGTTTCGGATCACACAGTCGGAAAATTGGTCGCGTTTCCCGCCCGTTACGATGATGCCCGTGCTGCGGGATGCTTCAAGAGTGAATCCCCGAAACGTGACGTAAGAGACATCCTTCATCACGATCAGGCTGGGTAATATCGAGAGGACGGTTTGGGCGCTGTCGATGGGTTCCGGCGGCCAGAAATAGAGAATGCCCCGTTCGCGATCGATGTACCATTCACCTGGCGAGTCCAGTTCTCCCAGCATGTTGAAGGCATAGTACCATTGGCCCTTGCGATAGCCATAATGATGGTAGGGGGACGCGAGAGAAATGATGGAATTCACCGTGTCGATGGATTCGATCCGCTGGCGCTGATCGGACCAGTCCCAGAACCAGTACCCATGCAGCCACGGGTCTTTTTCTTCGGTCCAGCGTTTTGGCCGGTCGCCGTCGTATTTGAATTGGCCGACCTTGCTTCCTTTATGGCCGTGAATCTGATGGCCGTCCTTGACGACAGTGTCGGTGATGCGGACAAAATCCTCGTTCGGCCAGCGCGCCAGCATCATAGGGCGATCGTCGAAGAACAATTCAGCCCCGCCTCCGTTTGGCGGGCCGTAATCCGTAATGCCCAGCGATTTCAAGTCGGTCTGCAGAATGTTTCCTCGCGCTTTTATGTCCAGGCGCTCCAACGCGGTGTCATCGGTGACTGGTTTGAAACCGGTTAGCGATGTACCTCCGGTCAAGCGCACGTCTTCGCCTGGAGACGACGTATAGACAATGGGACTGGTTTCCGTCCCGGAATCGCCAGATCCCAACTCAAACGGTTCCTCAAGGGAATAGAGACCACCCCGAACCGTGACCGTCACGCTCTGGCTTCGCAGCGAAGCAGATTTTTTGATGGAACGAATCTCGTTTCGCGCTCGTGCCAAAGTCGCGAATGGGCCATCCGTTTTAGCTTCATTCGGTTCGGATAAACGACCCGACCATGAATCGTTTCCCAACGTTGAGATTGTGAGTTGAATCGGCCCCTGATCCCGTTCCGCCGCCGCGACCGGCAGTGCGGCTATACTTATTACAATTATCGTTAGTGCGAGGGTCCACTGGTTTTTCATTTTTTAGTATCTCCCTAGTCTGGTACGTTGAATATGAAAATAAATCATTTTCTATTTTTTCGTCTGAAACACCGGGATTACCATCCCGATCCATCAGGATATCCAGGATTCAAGGATGAACCGGGATTACTATCCCGGCCTTACCCGATAAAATCTTTAAAAATATCCTGAGCATCCTTCCATCCTGACCATCCTGATTCTGACAATACTCATCCTCACTTCTATTTCGACACGGTGATCCCACCCATATCATACCAGCCGTCTTTCCCTATGCCAGCGATTGCCAACTTGATTACAGGGGAGGAAGCGTTCTCATCCAGAAGCGCGATCGCCAGCCGGTATTGGCCTTCCGGCACATTGGAAGGGACCGAAACCTTGTCATCGTATAGGTTATCGCCGGGCAGCCAGTCGCGGATGTCGGCCTTCGTGGTCAGAATGAATTCGTGTGTATCGTTTTTAATTCGGAGTGCCAGGGGAAATCGGCGGTAGCAGGGAGCCACGCCCCGATTCTCCCACCACGATTCGAATGCGAGCACCCCGCCGGGTTTGACGTTCGAGGGATAAGCGAACCGGCGCAAGACGAACCGGTATCCCATCTTCTTGAGCCAACGGTTGACTTGCGGCCACCATTCCTCGGGCACGGGTGACGACTTGGCGTTGAAGGAAGAGATATGCCACTTAAGCGACTGGTCGATGATGTAATCGACATCCCAGCCCTGGTCTTTCCAGTGCTGCATCACCCAGCAGACTTCAAGGCTGACCGGCGCTTTCTTCCACGCATCATGCATCCCGAATTTGATAATGGTTTGGGGGTAGAGATCGCGCATGTGCGACCAGGTGGGGCTGAATCCCCCCATGTCACCCAGACAGTCCACCCGCCAACCCACATCACATTTCGAGAGAGCGTAACCGTTGGTCTCGGCATCCGTAAGCAGTGTGATGAGCGGGGTGTCGACAAAGGATTCAAGATAACTGTCTACCAGCGCTTCCCTCGTTTTTTGGCTCAATAAATTCGATCCGGCTCCCTCTCCCCATGCGCCGACGATGGAGAGGTCCACGCTCTCCAGGCTGGGGTGTCCGTCATAGCGTTTGCCCAGCGCGCGAATCATACCGCCGAAATGCTGGCTGTAACGGGGATCTTCCGGATCGACCTGCCATTTCTTAACCGGCAGTTTCTTGGTCTCGCCGACCATTTTTCGATACCAAGCCGGAACGTCTCTCTCCGATCCCGTGCCGTAGGGAGCGATACGCAGCAAAAGGGTTTGTTGGCGTTCCTTCGCAGTGGCCAGCGCTTTATCGATCAAATCCCATCGGTATTTATCCCGTTCCGGTTCGATGTATTTCCAATAGATGCGGAAATAGGCGAGGCTGGTTGCGGGGTGATTCTCGTTTTCCAAATTGCCGTCGAATTTCTGATAGTCGATAGGGAGACCTTCCGTCCAGCCTTTGCCTTCGTTCAGGTTATCGCCGTTGAACCGTTGGAATGTCATGAAACCGATTCCGGGATTGACCAATAGGTCATCGATCTCTTTCGGGTAGACAATACTGGTTTCCTGCGCCGAAAGAGTAAGTCCGATCAATAATAAAAACGGAGTGGATAACATTTTCTTCCTCCATAGTGAAGACTTTTCTGCTTATTTATTATTACAAAGAAAAATATCAGTGGCCAATCCCCTCTCCCTCTGGGAGAGGGCTAGGGTGAGGGAAAATATTCTAAACATTGAATTTTGCATGAAGATTAGTCACGAATCTCATTCACTGTCACAGGCCCCATAAGTCCGGACGGCAGCAGAGGATCGTCAGGCTTATAGGGATTCCAGGTCGTCCATGCGATCTGCCGCTCAGGGGGAACATTTTTATCGCCGATCAGGCGATTGGGCCAAAGATTCGCGACATGAATTTCCAGCCGGTTCGCTTTTTCTTTAACGACGTCTGTTATATCAACTTGCCACGGATCACACCACAATACGTCGAGATCGTGCCCGTTCAGAAAGACGCGCGCCAGATTGTGGACAGTTCCAAGGTCCAGCGAAAGGCGATCTCCGTTACGGTGTAATGCTTGCGGAAGATCGAAAGACGTCTTGTAAACCGCCGTACCCGAATAGTATTTAATCCCTGGCTCGGATCGTTGGCTCCAGTCCTGAAGCGTTTGAAAAATGACAGGCGTCGGTCCACCCAGCGCCTCATCGAAGGTGAGATTCCAGGGGCCGTCGATTTGAGCCAAGCGTGTTCGTTCCGGAAAATTCCTCTCACTCGTCGGATGCGCTCGTTTCGCTTGAAAAACAATGAAAAAACTCTGATGAGGTTCAAAAATCATCGGAATCGACACACGTCCGTCGCGTGGTTCGTACTCAGGCAAGGGACGAATTTCGCCGGTCAGCGGATCCCACAGCTGCGGATGTTTTCCCTTCACACGAAAGACACATGTCGTTTTTACCCGATCCGTCATCCGATTGGCGACGAAGTAGAAGTCCCGATCGTCAACGCGCCGGTGAATATGACGGATCGGGGCATCCGCTTCAAAATCCGGCGGCAATCCCATTTCACCCAGCAAATTCGCGGTGAATTCATAGTCAGGATACAGTTCGGGGAATTCACCTTGACGATTAATATTCAGTTCACTGCCTGTTACTATCAGGCCGCTGCCGATTTTGCGCCGTGTTATCTTTGAAGAATCCGGCTTGGTTCCCCACAAGTCAGCGGCCAGAATTTGCACCTCCCGGTCGCACTGTGGATAATTCGACAGGCTGGGCGATTTTCTTGGAGGAGAACCGACGACCGTTGCACCCGATTCAACCAGGTCTTTGATCTTCCTCAATAGCGCCGGAGTCATCGTATCGAATGAGGGGAGAACCAGAAGCCGGTAAGACGCGCCACCCGGAAAAATGATCCGGCCATCATTGACGTTTGCACTGTCGATCAGCGTCTGTGGCTCGCAACCGTCGAAATGATAGCCACGCCGATCCTTCAACGGACCTTCCAGCGCAGAAGAGGGCGGGCGAAACACATGAGGCGCGCCTTCGGGAATCAGATAGATTATGTCCCCTACCGGAGCGCCTTGCCGAAGGAGAAATTGACACCGGGCGAGATAGCGATGATAGGCGGAAACCATCGGCCACCAGGTTTGAGTTCGATCCCAATGAACGCCGTAGGGACCCATCGTCATCCCGGGCCTACGGTTCAGCCACGGCTGGTGGGCAAAACGGTGAAATGCGAAACGATTGATCCCCGTACACAGCGCCCAGTCGCCCTGGTCTTTCATCGCCGCCGGGAAGAGTTTCCACGCTTCCTTCGATCCCGCAGTGAAGGATTCGGCAGCAACGATTTTCCGGCCATTCGTATGGGCGACGGAAGCCGCCTCGAAGCAGGTGAAGACCGAGTCGAAACCGTAACCGTGTGACCAGAATTCGCACATCGGCACATCCGCAACACCGCCGAGAGCGAGGTCGGAAGTCGGATTCATGTCGTAAGGTTCGATGGACAGACCGAAACCGTGACGATGTCCGAGTTCTTTCAGATGCCGAGCGTGGTTTTCGATGACAAGTTCCTGTGCCGTCAAGCGAAGGTCCCAAAGGAAGCGTTCGGATATTTCAAGGTTCTCGATCACGCGCCCCGTCATCACCGGCAGGTAGAATAACGGATCGTAACCACGCCGACGCTGAAACATCTTCCGGAATCCCGCCGTCCAATTCTGAGAACCCATTTCCCAACTGTCGATATGCAGCATGGTCCAGCCGGTGGTTCGATCGACGGGGCGCGGTCCGATGGTATCCAGAAGCGTGCCGATGAAGGCGTCGAAGTGGGCGTCGAGCGCGGCGGGATCGAATTTGTCGCTTTCCAATCCCAATCCGGGTTTGGGGGCGGGGCGCGTATTGGCTCCGGTGTTCCGGCGTCCAAAGCGCAGTATCGTCCAGTCCCCCGCCGGAACATTCCACGTCAGGCGGCCGTCGGACTCTAAACGCCCGGTCAGATCGATGACGTTCTTTGGATTGACGGCGGCACCGGGTGGAAGCGCTTCAAACGAGGCCGGTGCGGGGATGAACGGCTTGACACTAGGCCTCGACGTGTAGGGATGGCGTAAGTAAAGCGCCTTCTCATCGATATCTGAAATACGATATTTGTCGTCGGTACGAGGAACGGCCAGAACCGCCACGTCGACGTAAAAGGCTTCCCGCGTTTTCAATAATTCGGCAGGCAGCCCGGTATCACCGAAATAAGGTTTGCGTGGTTCGGGCAGCGGCAGTGCGGAGTCAAACGATGTGGGGCCAGTGACTTGGGTTTCACTTGCAACGAGGTGCTGCATGGACTGTTCGGCTTTCACCCACGGCCCCCCGCTGCCCGTCCATCCCGGACCGGCGTTCAGGGTCATTTCCAGGCCGAGGCGTTCGGCTTCCTCGACGGCATGTTTGAACAGAGTCCGCCACTCCTCGCTCATGAATTCCACAGAGCCGCGTGGAATCCCGACATTGACTTCCATCAGGATCAGGCCGCCGATTCCCGCTCGTTTCATCGCCTCGAAGTCGGCGGTAATCCCCTCGCGGTCCAGGTTGCCATCCATAATAAACCAATAAACCCAGGGCCGGCTCGAATCGGGTGGAGACGAAAACCCCTTTTCCAACTCCAAGAGTGGCTCTGCATTCGAGCAAACCGTCATAAGAGCGATCGAAAAAATGACTACTGTGATGGGAAATTGTTTTTTTAGGCAATGAAACACAAAACAATCCTTTCTCTACGTGGGTATGTGAAGTCTAACCATCATTCGATGATATCAATCAGTACATATCGTAAAAAACACGTTTGGCTTTTTCCAAGTGGTCGATCCGAATTTTTCTCGCCGCCGAATCGGGAATGTTTTCAACCTGGCTTGAGTGCTCGATACGCTGGTCCAGCCAATCGAGAAAAAAGCGGACATAATCACGATGCGATAGGACGGGGTGATCTCCCTGAATGTAAAATGGACTCGTATGACCGAAACGCACGATCTTTTCGTCACAATCCTCAAAGACTCTACAGGCCAGCCAGTGAACGTTTCGCGTTTCGATTGAATCCTGGATGCGAACCTTTTTCCGTGGAGGCGAGATCGCATAACTTGCCAGTACCCGCCCGTCTCCAATCCATTCGATGCGTTTCACTCCATTAAGTGCAGAAGCCGATACATCGACATGAAGTTCGTTTTTTTGTCGAATCGATGAACCGGGCAGTTTATAATCGACCCGCGCAAAGAGCATCGGCCCGTTCGTCGTGAAATTTCTTCCTTTCTTCAGGGCGGAAAACCAGTTGGAATATGAAAATTTTCTGCCGAGATACACGTAAGTGCGATTTTGTCCAACCGGATTATCCAATACACCCGATGCGGACCCCCCGGTGGCCGTAAGATGGAATCCACAGTTCAGTGCTTTATAATAAAGATCCATGACATAGTGAGCCAGCCCGATCGGTTTTTCCGAATAGCGAGAATCTCTTGGACGTCCCCAGGCTTCATTATTTAACGTTCCGTTTTCGTTAAAATGATTGTTAACGATTCCCAGTGAATGGGGCCGCCCAAGCGCCAGCCAAAGCGGATAATCATTCCAGAACGGTTTCTCGATCTCCACCCATGCGTTCTGCCGGTGCGTGCCGTCAATCAGGGAAAGCGCATCGGGATACCATCGTTGGTAGCCCGCGACGGGAAGGATCGATTTCATATTGAATATCATAATCGCGCCGTCCCCATGCTCGTGTTCTTCATTTTTCACGCTGTAGTATTTCCCCCGGCTGATACGATGGACCGCTTTTTTCGGTTCGCTTTTTCCCTGGAACATACTGCCTTCGTTCCAATAGGTGAGAACGGGCGCAACGTTCAAATCTTCGGCGCGCACAAGCGACTCGATCGTTTCCAGCGGCCGGTGGATGTGCATATCCCCGGACCACCATCCCCGATCGTTCATATCGATCCAGCGTCGAATCGGGAGTTCAATTCGGCCGCCTTCCAGACCGATCGTCACGTCACGGCGTGTGGGAATCGTCTCGATCCCCTGTGAAGCGATCACGGTATACTGCCCCGGCTCGATCTTAATCTTTTTCTCTCCATCGATGACAAACCACTTCCGGTAATCGTACTCGTTCGAGGGAAGCACCGGCGTCCCGTCTTCCTGCTCGAACCGGATTTTCGCTGGAATCGCCCGTTGGGTTTCAACCGAGATGGTTCGGATCGAAACGGTCACCGGATCGGACCACGACGGGCCAACTGGCAATAGCAGACACAGCAGCAGCGTACACAAACCGATTGGAATAGATTTTCGTGAAGCCTTGTTACGATTCCGCCATTCGTCATTTATTACAAACATCATTTTCTCCTCAGGTTCCAAAGAAACGTTTTTTCGCTATTCCCCGGAATATAAGCGTGAATAGACCGCGAAAAAGATTCAATCTATCTTCTCATGGGATACGACCCAAAATCAACCGTGGGGCCATTAAAAAACGAAATTTCAACCATTCCAGTATCACTCTGAAAATCAATAATAAAGCCTTAGATGTAATTATCTTAAAACCATACTCTCCGATGGATATCCTGCAGAACCGGAAGGAAATGTTAGGGAAAGTTGAAAATACATGACAATTTTCCCAGAGGGCAGAGGGATTAAGGATCGTTAATTTTGCTCATCCATACCATTCATGGGAGCATGGGTTGAACGAAAATACGGCTCGCTTAATTCGGCAGTATTTCCTAAAGAAAAGCGATCTACGAACGATCACACAGAATGAATTAGAATTTTTGTAATTGGTCAGCCGGCTGAAGTGAATCAATAAACTCACTGGTTGTTGTTATAAAAATTCGGTCCAAGAAGCTGCTGTAATTGAGGATCGTCCTTGATCTTGTCCAGGAGGTTATTGGCTTGCGTCGTTTGGACAATATCCTGGCGCACGTCGTCTCCACCGATTTCGAGCGCTTTGTATAGCAACGGAGCGACTTGGGGCCACGGCCGGTTCAATCCCACGCGAACGCGAGCCAGAGTTGTCATGTAAGTCCAATTGTTCGGCCGCATCCCCACCAGGTGATTCCATGTTTTTTCCGCTTTATCCAGATTTCCTTTGATGGTATAGATTTCCCCCAATAATTTTAACACTTCTTCTTTATTGGGATCGATGCGGATGTACTCCTCCAGTTTGTCCGCCGAGCGGTCGAGTTGATCGTATTCCTTATAGACTTGCGCATGCCAGAGGATGACTTCCGGATCGCTCTCGGTTTTGACGATATCCGACAATCGCAGCGCCTTAAAAGCCATTTCTTGATTCTCTTTATTTTCCGCAAGCCGGACGGCAATGGTAAAGTAGAGGTTGGATATTTGCTCGTCTTGCCAACCAAGAATCAATTTAGCTCGGGATGCAGCCGATATGTGATCGTCCTGTTCGAGCGCGTCCAAAATGGGGATGATCTTCTCTTGCCGCATCCGTTTATCTTGAATCGATTGCTGAATAAACGCGAGAATGGTTTTCGACATAAATTTATTGGAAGCCATCATCGCGCGTTTGTAATCTTTGATTTCCAGAAAACACCCGGCCAAATAGCGGTAAATGTCGAATCGCAACGGATCGACCATCAGCGCGCGGTTCAATTCATCGATCGCCAAATCGAAATGGTGTTCTTTCATCGCGCCCAGACCCAAATTGAAATGGGCGTAGACTTGTTCCCGGTCGATATCGAGTACGCGGAAGTACGTTTCCAGGCTGGCTTGGTTGACCGATTCGACTTGAACCGGATTAGGAGGCGCTTTATAAATATCGGCGAATCGGGAATTCGGATCGTAATACTCTTTCAGACGGTCGTAGAGCACCCCTAAATTATTGTGCGCCCATTTATAATTCGGATTCATGAAGAGGTCCGTCTGGAGAATCACGATCCCCTTATCATTGAGCTTTTTACGATTTTCGATCCGCATCACTTTGGGAAGCAGATTCGCGGCGGCGGCCCCGCCGTTATCGAGAACCTTTTCCATCGCAACGATGGCGTCGATGTAGTACCGCCCCAGAATGTAATAGATTTCCATCTGGTAAGGATAGTATTCCATGGCACGATCGAAATAATAAAATGATTCCGTATAATCACCGGTCTCTTCCGCTTTGCTGCCAGCGCTGATTCCTTTGTTAATCCATAGTTCACCTGTGTATTGGCAGATATTCAACGTACCCAGCGGCAATAGCATGAGAAAAAGAATGATATATTTCGCATAATCGGGAATCCGCTGCGTGTACGCCTGAATGGGGGTAAGCAATTCTTTGGTCGTGCCCAGTTTCGGGAGTGGAATCCCCCGCTGAGCGAAATAGAGAAACTGGTAAACGGCGACACTCACTCCGCAGAGAATCCAAAAAGTAATCGCCGATGAAGCGATGACGAATGTATGGCCGAAGGCGGTACTCATTAAAGCCACCGTCAAACCGCCTAAGATTCCCAACTGCAAATAGAACAGGAAATTGACGGTATGATGTTTCAACAGCCGCTTCGGCCGCTCACCCTGGATCAACTCACCCCGCAGACACAAATCGTGAATTTCAAGAAACTTCAAGGAACGAAGTATGAGGAAATAGACAGTGGCAATAATCCAATACCAGCAAAACAGCCCGAAGACACCAAACTCAACCGCGTGATAGAGATGATCGTTATGCACTTTACGCGCGAGGGTTTCCTCGCCGAGAACCTTTCGTTCCAATTGGCTTTCATATAAGGGGTGCATCACCTTGAAATTGCCGGGACCGATCCCGAAGAAAAACGAATCCTTGATATTCTGCATGGCGGCGTCCATACACTGCAGCCGGAAGACGATCGGGGCGACACCGTCCGGAATCATGTCTCCGTCCATGTCCACCCAGGATGCCATCGAGGCCATTTTGGTCCGGACGGGATTGGAGAGTGACGCGATGACCGTGGCGCCTAAGCTCATCAGAAGGATCGCGCCGATCAAACCATGCCGCAGATTCCGCTCGGCCGCCAGGCGGGACCATCGAATCAATCCAATGCGGCGTCCCCAGGGAATCGCTTTGAAATTCAACAGCAAATAGCCCATCACAGGGATCGACACGGCGAACCCCACGTAAGAGGCATTACAATCGATGTAAATCATGGTGACGGCGTTGAACAGCGTCGCGATGCTGAAGAAGATCAGTTCGGGCGCGCGTCGCCGGTAGCAAATCATCATCATGACGCAGATCGGGATAATCATATTCAGGAATTCGGCGGCGTAGTTCTCGTTCCCCATGAACGAAACCGGTTTGTGGCTTAACCAGCGAACACCAAAATTCGAAGTAATTTGAAATAAGAGAGAGTTCGGATTTCCGAGAAATTGACCAAGCGCGTACAGATCGACGACGATACACATCAATCCCAGCAAATACGCGATAATTTCAAAATCTTTACGGCTGTAGAGAAATTTGGGGATCAAAATCATGATCGTCAAACACGAAAGCAGGAACCAGATCGTTTCCCACGATTCCGTCAATTGAACTGCGAACAACATGGAAATCATGACAAACATGAAAAAGAACGCAACGGGCGTCGCCAGGGGAGACCGAACAAAACGCCTCTTGGCCGCGATAATCAGCCAGCACAGAACCAAGAGCATCATCAAAAATTCACAAGACGCAATTTTAGGGGGGTGGTAACTATGCCAGACCATGCCGTAAAAGACCAGCGGCACGTAGACCATCGCCGTGAAAACGATCAAGCGGCCGAATAGAAACGCCCAACGTTCCCAGATCGAGATCGGTTCGGGTGACGGGACGGCATGGTTGGTTGGTGATGTATTCATTGGATAAAATCTCAACCTTTGTCAGATACAAACCGGCTGGGAACACCCCGCCCGGAAAGATTGCGTTCGTGTCTAGTCAAAAACAAGTGCTTCAATGTTCTCCGTAGGGTGGGTTACGCTTTTCAACCCACCATTTACTGCACTGGCTCTCCCGGCAACTCCGCATAGTAGGCTCAAAGCGAAGCGTAGCCCACCATTTCCCATTCCATACCAAATCCGTAATAAAAACAATTCAGCACAATAGAAAAAGAACCGCTATAGTATAAAACGATGTGACATGAGATGCAATCAGCCCGGAAGACTCGGCTCAAGGCGTTTCCGGCCAGTCAAAAAACCGTCATAATAACGCCTGGAGTTCAAAAATCTAACGAAAGAATGGATGAAGAGTAACGATGCCCTCGATTCTTGTCATTCACGGACCGAACCTTCAACTGCTGGGAACCCGGGAACCGGAAACATACGGGACGCTCACGCTGGACGAAATCGACGCCGAATTGATGAAACTGGCTGAAACGCTGAACGCTCAGTTGCGGATCGAACAACGGAACGGCGAAGGGGATATCGTCACCCTCATTGCCGACAACCGTGACTGGGCGGACGCGATTCTGATCAATCCGGCCGCCTACACGCACACGTCCGTCGCCATTCGCGACGCCATCGCCGCAACCGGCCTCCCCACTGTCGAGGTTCATCTCTCGAACGTCCACCAGCGGGAATCCTTCCGGCATCATTCCTATATTGCAGGTGTGGCGTCGGGACAAGTGACCGGTTTCGGTGTTCACAGCTACTTGCTTGGATTGCGGGCCGCATGCGCACTCTGTTCGGCTTGATCCCATTTATCGCCGCGCCGTTTTGTTTTCCCGGCGTCTCGGCCTCTCTCCGTTTAGCCGCCCTGCTGCTGCTGGGAATCGTTTGCTGTGCCCAGCTTATCAGAAAAGGTGAAGACCGCTCCGTCTCACCGTTTCATTTGGCCGTGCTTGCCGGGATCGGTGTCTGCTATTTCAGCACCGCCGATCTGTGGAGCCACTATACGATATGGCCGATCCTGACATCGGGGATTCTGCTGACCATCGCGGTTGCGAATTCACCGGTCTCCATCCCCGCCGGTCTTTGCTGCACGTCAGCAGTTTTGTGTGCGCTGGCGGTCTTAAACGTCAACCAAAGCGACCTTTTTCCTTACGAACGATTTCAGGAAATCGCTGCCCGAATCTATCCCAAGATACCGGCTGACGCGCTTACCCAGGCGATCCGTTCTCCCGCGCTTCAATCCATCCCAATCGTGCTGCAATCCCTCTTAACCGTTACGACCGCCGTTTTGTTCTCTCTGGCTTTCAGGCCAAGCGGTAAATTTATCTTGAACGCTGCCCGATACGGTGCGCTTATCGGGTGCTGCCTGGTTTTATTTCTTTTTTTCGGACGCCACGCTTACCTTGCCGTTGGACTGAACGTGCTTCTTTTTTTTGCGCTCACCGGCCAACCTGAAACGCTCACTCCGGGAAAACGGATTGGTGTCATGATGGTCCTGCTCGCTCTATGCGCCGCTGGATTCATGGGGTGGTTCGATTCTCCGACGGTGTTGGCTCATCAGCGGATGTCTGCATGGGTCAACGTTCATCCACTGCTCGATATCACCGAAACGATTGGAACGAGTCCGGCGGAAACGCCCGTACCGGGACACGATTCCCCTTGCGGTGATCCGATCGTCACGGCGGTGATTCTGATCGGCCTGCTGCTGCTCGTTGTCGAAAACGCGCGGGCGCGAGTTAGGAAGAATCCGATTTTTCCCGCCGGACTGTCGATTCTGATTCAATGCGTGTATTGGGCCTGGCCTGCGCCCTTGGCGGCGTTGGCGCATCCGATCGCCTGGCTCTCGGCGGCGGGAATTCAGAACGCGCGCCGGTCCGGGAGCGAACCGGATGAGGATCGAACACCGGGGCGTTCCTTTCAAACGCTTCCTTCCATCATTGGAGCAATCGCTGTTCTGCTGACCTCGCTGGCTGCGTTCGATCTCTATTCCGAATGGAGGGCTGAAACCCATATCCAGCGGTTCGGCCTGACTGCTGACTTAACCGAGCAGTATCAAATCGCTCAAGCGGCTTTTCGGCAAACCCCTTATCGCGGCGACACGGCGTCGATTTACGCTGCGGCCTCGGTTCGGATTTTGCTCGAACATCAAGCCGTCCCCCTCGAACATCAAGCCGTCCCCACCGACGCGGAACAGAAAGAACTGGATTACGCCATCGGGATCAGCGCCAAATACGGATACGCGCCCCTGCAGGCGATCGTCGACCTCTCCAACCTTTATCTGAACCAACTCGATCCCGAACCATCTATTCAAGTGCTGGAAACGGCGGTGAGTTGGTATCCCGACGAATTTTTGCTGCACGAAAGTCTGGCTGATAAGTTGGATGATGCAGGAAGAAAGGAAGAGGCCATCGAGCGATACCGTATCTGTGTCAACCTCGATCCTTCGTCACAGCGAATCCGCCGTAATTTAGCGATCCTGTATCAAACCCTGGGGAGAAGGGCCGAAGCCGAACGGGAATGGAACCACTTCATGACCCTCGATCCCACAGCAGAAAAGCCCCGGATTCAGTGAATTTTGGGTGGAATTATGATTTTCTTAAAATAGAATTGCTCGGTGAAGAAGCACGAGTCTTTTAATAGGCAAGCAACATCCAATCGGGGATGCTGGTTCCATAAATGATTTGAGAATTTTCGTCATGATAGATCGGTTGACCGTCCTGGCCAGGGAGAATATCGTTTTCCGGGTCGCCCTCTCCACCTTTTCCTCCTATGGCCGTATGGTTGTATAAATGGACTGTTGAGTTTGTTACGAATAAGCCATTACCTCCATCTCCGCCGTGGTAATATGTATCTTCATAATGATAATACCAACCAATACTTCCGTCATGACCACGGGATTCGCCATTATATATTCCAATATTAGTTGAATTTATAATATCTATTCCCGGTCCGGCAGGTATTACTTGATGAATTGAAGAATCCCTTTCTCCGCCCTTTGAAATACTGCCTGTCATTGATAAATTTACATTTGTACAGTCAACGATGAGAATACCAGTTAATCCTTTTTCATTATCTGGTGCATCCCAATATGAAAATGGCAATGTTTTACTATAATTATATCCCATATAATAATTAAGACTCTTCCCAGAAAAAATGTTTGAATCAATAATTTGAATATTAGCATTCTTGTTTTTTTCGATGACTATGGCTCTGGAACCTGTATCAGTATCGCATTGAATATGTGAATTGATTATTTTTATTTTCGAAGATTCCTGATTGCGAATATGAATTGCGGGGAATGCTTTTTTACCTGATTTACTTTTAGCATCAAAATTAATGTAGTAATAACTATCTCCAAGAATGGTTGAATTATATATCTCAATATCGTCATAGACTTTTAAAAGACCTTGAAAAATAACATTTTCAAATACAAGTTTTCCTGAGTGTACTTGAAACGGGGAGATCATCGATGGCCGAGGAGGTGCACCGCCTGCCAGTCTTAAAGATCGTATATTGAGATTTTTAAACACGACTTCTGAATTTTCAATAACAAGAGAATTTTTGTCACTTGAAGGAGGAATATCAAAATCACCAACAAAATAATATAAAATGGATGATTTGACAAGAGAATCAAAGTGATTTATTCTAATTTTTTCGTTTTGCAGTGTTCCAACAATGGTTAAATTTTTATTTACAATGCGAATACCCGGTTTCTGGAAATGATCTTCTAGTAGTGTGTACTCCTTAAGATAATTTACATCATGCTGGTTGATTTGGATAACATCTCCGCTTGAAGCGATTTCTATTGCTTCTTGAATAGAGGAATAATCTTCGGGGAGATTAATAATCGCTGAATCGCACCATTCCGATGTTGAGGAAAGGATAAGCAGGGATAAGAGTAAATGAGGTAAATAGTAGGTTTTCATGTTGTCTCCTGGACTTGCTATAGAAAGGCCATTCGGTGTGAATTGAAATTTATGTTCTATAGTAACTCCCGATACCACGCTTCCAGGCGGCGCATCTCCTTCTCACGGTCGCCCCGGTCCTCCACCATTCGGCGGTTGCTCTCCGCCCATTGCCTTATTTCGGCGCGACGATCCGCGAGTTCGATCATTGCGTCCCTCAACGATTCGACATGGCCCGGCGTAACGAGCATCCCGTTCTTCCCGGATTCGATCCACTCGTGGTTGGGCGGCAGATCGGACACGATAACGGGCAGCCGCGCGGCGAACGCTTCCAGCAGCGAAAGCGCTGTGCTGTCGCTCATCGGAACGGAGACAAACGCATCGGCGCTGAGCAGGGCTGCCGTCAGTTCCTCGTTCGTGATCCAGCCGGTGAACGACACACGATCGCTTATCCCCAATTGCTCAACCAGCGCATGCAGTTCCGCCTCCTGGTGGTCTGAACCGACGATGACGAGGCGGCAGTTTGGAATACGGGAAAGGGCCTGGCTGAACGCGGTGACGATCGTGTCGATCCGATAGAGCGGACGCAGACGGCGGGTGCTGAGAAAAACGAAATCGGCCCCGTCTCGAAAGCGCTCTTTCATTGCGGGATCGGGGGGCGTGTCGTAAAGGGTGAGATCGACGCCCCATTGAAGAATCCGCACATCGGCATTCTCCCCCGTCAGTTCCAACGCGGTTTCACGCAGCGCTTCGGCGTCGGCAGTGATCAAAGTGGACGCGCGCAGTGTCGCGCGAACGATCATCTCGATCATGGGATTCTTCTTCGCCAGGATATTCAGGTCCGATCCCCAGGCGGTCATCACCAGCGGCTTGAATCCAGCGAGCGCGCCCCAATAACCGTAGCCGGTCACGTTGTGCGCGTGGACAATATCCGGTTTCCAGGATCGAATGATTCGGCGGCAGCGAAGTGCGGCGAGCAGATGGCGGAACGGTCCCCAGCCGCGCCTCGGCACGACCGTTCGCACCTCACACTGAAGCGCCTCGTCCGGCGTGTCAGTCAAAAAGAGCACGTCGTGCCCGCGCCGAACGAACCATTCCACCATGAAATGATTGTGAATCGATCCGCCGTCACCGATATAGCATATTTTCATTCTGTTTCACGTTTTCTATTGATTGCTTTTCTCATTCAGCAGCAGTGCCACCGAATAGTAATATTGCGGAATGAATCGAAAACCCATACAGGGTGGGTTGCTGGTCAGGGGAGGTTTGCGAGGTTCGACCATGATGTCCGGGAGCAGCGGCAGCGTAACGTAATCCCCCCCCAGCGACGCCGAGCGCCACGTTTGTAAAACTTTTAGATCGAAACGTTCTTCGAGCCATTCCTTCTCCGCTTCGAGATCGGAATACGTGTTATGAAGTATCACAACATCACCGGCCTTCGCCTGACGCTTGAAATTCAATCGGTACGGAAGAATGGGCCGATCCGTTCCATCAAGCCCGTTCGCCCAGAAGTTCATTTTGACATTATAAATTCCATCCCGGTAAACATCATCACTCAAAACCTTCGCTTCCGGATCGGTGACCCGCTGATACTTGGGGGAACCGATAAACCGGGCCGACTCGGCCAAATCCGAAAACGCGGCGCGTTGAAAATAGAGCACCGCCGCGCTCATGACAGCGAGGTTCAGAACCACAAGCGAAAGCAGCACGCCGCGTAGTTCCCTTCCCTCGACCCGTTCACATAACATCCTCCACCCTTTTCCCCCAGCCAGACACCATAACGGAACGAGCGGCAGCAAATAGCGAAACTGAAACGAGAGAAAGCAACTTTGGACGATTAGAAAAACAACCGCCGTCACTCCGAAGAACGCCAAAAATCGTTTTTCCTCCATCGTGCCCCGACTCATGCCAAGCATCCCGGCACAGGCCAGGATCGTCAGGCCGAACGTCGTGGCCCAGGGCCAGTAAAGCACGAACGCCTCGAACAGGGCGTAATAAGCCTGAAGCGTGATCCAGAATCCATAAGAACCACGCTCGATGAATTGCTGGGTATGCCCGAACCCTCGCAGCGCGATCCAGAGAGACAACAAAAACCAGGGGATAAAAGCGAGCACAATCTTCCCGATACGCCGAAAGGATGAATCGCCCATCGCAAAAGTCTGTCGGGTTCCGATCAGATAGATCGTCAAAGGAACGAAAAAGAATCCCTGATACCGCACGAGCGACGCCAAACCCGCCCAGGCCAGCAAACGCACCGGCGACCGTTTCGGATCTTGAAGAATCGCGAAAAATTGATGACAGCAGGTCACGAAAAGCAGCAGGAACAGAGAATCCGTCATCACCCGCAGCGACCATCGGTTGAAGATCGGCGAAAGCGCCAGAAACAACACCGCCCAGACCGACGCACGCTCGTCTTTAAGAACCTGAAATGCAAGGCGGTAAAACACAGGTAACACTGCCGCAGACGCCAGGATCGACACCAGGCGCCCCGCCATCGCAGGATCACCGGTCAGGAATCCCAAAACACGTGACGCCAATCCATAACCCGGCGGGAAGAAAACGACCGGCGAGTTCCAGAGTTGCAACTGGATGATCCCGTCCGTATATTCGCCCCCGTTCAACCGGATTAACGTCAGTTTGACCACCAACGAGATGGCGGCGACGGTCCAAACGACGGGAGGAATCCAGCGGCGTTCCTCACGATCTCCACCTTGAACGTTCGTCCTGGAAAAAAGTGTCATTCTTGACATTATCCGTTTCGGTCGATAGATTATTTAGTATTGCGTATGGCCCCGGCAACGCGTTTTTTACAATAATTTACGTGTGTCCACTCGTTCCCCCTCCATTATCGAGTACAACACATCATAATTATAGTAACCAAGAATACCGGTAAAACGTAAGAGATTAAGAGACCACCCGGAGCGATTTTCAAGAATAACGTGTTTAGACGTTAGGAAAATTTCAGAAAAAACAGATTTTCCCCAAGGTAAAACGTTTTCAAGACAACGATACTTTCGAGAGCCGCTCTCATTCCAAGAAGAAACGTTTGAGATAAAAAATGAGTATAGATTCAATCTTTTCGATGTTTATGAACGTGTTCCATTTCTTAGTCGTTTTGGGACTGGCCATCATTTTTCACGAATGGGGCCACTTTATCGTCGCCAAATTGTCCGGAGCCAAAGTCGACGAATTCGCCGTCGGTTTCGGCAAAAAACTGTTTACCTACCGATGGCATGAGACCGAGTATTCCGTCAGGGTGATGCCTCTCGGCGGCCTGGTGAAAATCCGGGGGATGGATTTCGATGAGGAACTGACCGGGGCGGAATGGGAATTCCTGCAGCTGCCCGCCTGGAAACGCATCCTGATCGTCGTGGCGGGACCGATGATGAATTTCGTTCTCGCCTACCTGATCTACGTGCTCCTGCTGCTCAGTTTCGGTAAACCTTTCACGGCGACGACCACGGTCGGATACATTCCTTCCGGTTCGTGGGGCTGGGAGATGGGGCTTCACGACGGGGATAAAATCCTGTCCGTCAACGGAACCGACGTCTCTTCCTGGGATGAAATCGCCACCTTGCAATACGATGCGGTGCTCAGTCAATCCAATGAAAAACTGACGCTTTCCATCGACCGGAACGGCACCCAAATCTCCAAAGCGTTCACCATCCCCAACCATTTCCGACAAGCCAACCGCGAAGATGAAGAAGACAGCCCGAAACCGCCTGAAGAATTTGAAGGCATTTTTATCACCAACGTTGTCAAAGACGGACCGGCCGATCGAGTGGGATTGAAACCGGGTTTTTCCGTTCTTTCCACGAATGGCGAGCGAATCACTCAGCGCGGCCAGTGGTCGGACATTATCTTCAATTCCTACACGAAACTCGACGACGGCTCGTACCATCCCGAACCGATGACACTCGTCTGTCACGATCTGGAGGGCGCGACTCAAACCCTCACTGTCACGCCGATACTCGATTATCCCGCCGACGATGCGATCCCTTATCAGCCCAAACCTCAAATTTACCTGTCGTACAACGATCAAACCGAAATCACGGTGAAAGAGTATTTCACTCCGGCGACAGCCCCGATCGGTATTTCGCCGAAACTGCAGCCGGTCATCGGAACCGTGCTGGAAGGAAGCCCCGCCGGGAATGCCGGGCTGACCTCCGGATGCCGCATCGTGAAGATGAATGACCAGGATATCGACGATTGGGTAGACGTGCTTCATTTCCTCCACAGCGCTCCAACGACGAAAACCGAGGATGGATACACCACACCGCCGATCGAGTTGACCTGGTTCACCCCGGACAACGAAATGAAAGAAACCGCGATCACTCCCAATGTGATCGAACAGCCCCTGCTCACCTCCAAGAGCATGAAAACCGGCAAAAACTACGTCTTCGTTCAACTGGGGATTGACCGGCAGTCCGATCGAAAAAAAATGGGGATCATCGGATCGATCAAAGGCGGCTGGAACAGCATGATGCGGGTCTTCGATTTCATGTATGACTTTTTGTATAAACTCTTTACTGGCGGCGTCTCGCCTAAACTACTCGGAGGCCCCATCGCGATCTTCCAACTTTCCGGCGAAACAGGACGCTGGGGGCTGGAGCGGTTTTTAAGCTTCATCGCATTGCTCTCCGTCAATTTAGGGATATTAAATCTGTTTCCCCTGCCGCCTCTCGACGGCGGTCATACGGTATTTTACACGGCGGAAATCATTCGCAGGAAACCGTTGACCATGAAACAGATGGAAACCTTCAGCAAGATCGGTTTCGCGTTGATTATCCCGCTTTTCGTGTGGTTGATCTTCAACGATCTGAGCCGGATCGATTTTCTCGGCTGGATCAAAGGACTCTTTACATTCAATTCTTGACAGTAGATTTTGATCCCCTCTCCCTCTGGGAGAGGGTTAGGGTGAGGGAGTTTTTTTCCCACCATAGACTTTCTGCTTGAAATCCAGTAAAAAGATAGTTATCCGGTATTCAAAAATACTACATTTATGCGATATTATTATTCTAATCTCAATCCACGAAAGTAATCGACACTATGAAACAATCATCCGGGTTTTTCCCCACACTGAAAGAAACGCCTAAAGAAGCCGAAGCCCAAAGCCATATTCTTATGCTGAGAGCGGGACTCGTTCGCCAATTGGCGGCGGGGCTGTATTCCTACTTGACGCTCGGCTGGCGGGCCATGCGCAAAGTCGAACAGATCGTGCGCGAGGAGATGGACGCGGCGGGCGGGATCGAAATCCACATGCCGACCCTGCAGCCCGACGAAATCTGGAAGCAGTCGGGCCGCTGGGAAGCGATGGGTCCCGAACTGATGCGCCTGAACGACCGCAACGAACGCCAATTCGTGCTCGGCCCCACCCACGAGGAAGTGACGACGCTTCTCGTGGCGGGCGAACTGCGCTCCTACCGCGACCTGCCGAAAAACCTCTATCAGATTCAAACGAAATTCCGCGACGAAATCCGGCCCCGGTTCGGCATCGTTCGCGCGCGGGAATTCATCATGAAGGACGGCTATTCCTTCGATACCGATGTGGAAGCCGCCGAACGGTCCTACCAGGCGATGTACGACGCCTACGGTCGAATCTTTCATCGCTGCGGCCTGGTCTCCATCCCCGTCGAGGCGGATACCGGCGTCATGGGCGGGGCGCACTCACACGAATTCATGGTTCCCGCCGACATCGGTGAAGCGGAAATCGTCTCTTGCTCCAAGTGCGATTATCAGGCGAACCGGGAACTGACCGAATCCGGCCTTCCCAAAGAGACCGCCGCCAGCGATAACGTTCCTCCACTTGAGGACGTTCATACTCCCAATCTGCGCACCGTGGAAGAAGTGGCGGAATTTCTGAAGACAACCCAGGATCAGATGATAAAAACGATGATCTTCCAGACGGAGGAGAAACCGATTGTCGTGCTGCTTCGTGGCGATCACACTGTCAACGAAGCCAAAGTCGCCCGCGCGGCCGGAACCGCGATCGAAATGGCCTCTCCCGAAACGATCTACGACGTGACCAAAGCACCCGTTGGTTTCGCCGGACCGGCGGGCCTGGAAAATGTGGAAATATGGGCCGATCCTCATATCAAAACAATTACCAGTGGGATCAGCGGTGCGAATAAGAAAGACTATCACAAACGCAACCTCGTTCTGGGGCGCGACTATCAAGTCAGCCGCTGGGAAGATTTCCGTTGCGTCGACGAAGGCGATCCCTGTCCCAAATGCGATGGCGGTACATTATCGATCACGCGCGGAATCGAAGTTGGCCACGTCTTCGTGCTCGGTACGAAATACAGCGAAGCACTTCAAGCGTTTTACACGGATGAAAAGAGCGATCGCAAACCGATGGTGATGGGCTGCTACGGGATCGGGGTAAGCCGCACACTGGCCGCCGTTATCGAAGCCAACAGCGACGATAAGGGGATCGTATGGCCTGTTTCGGTCGCACCGTTCCACGTCCACATCCTCAACCTTTCAATCAAGAGCGACGAGACCAACCGCGTTTCGCAGGAACTGTACGACACGCTCACCCAGACCGGTTTCGAGGTCTTGCTGGACGACCGCAACGAACGCCCCGGCATCAAGTTCAAGGACTCGGACCTGCTCGGAATTCCTTACCGCATCGTGGTGGGAGAGAAATCATTGAAGGAAGGAAACGTGGAATTCGTCGTGCGAAAAACCCTGGAATCTAGTAAGATACCACCGGAATCCTGTACCGGTCTGGTGAAAGAGCACGTCGAACGGTCTATGGCCGAACTGACTCCACGCTGATCTCTAAACCGAACAGACACCGTGCTGGATCGATAAAATCATGAAAGAGATCACCTCGCTCGATGGATGCGCCTTCAAGCCGGACGATCGGGTCGTCGTCGCGCTCGGTTTCTTCGACGGCGTCCACCTGGCCCACCGGCGGTTGATCCAAACGTGCCGGGAGCGCGCCCGTGAATTGGACGGAACCGCGTTATTATTCACGTTCCAGAATCATCCCAGTTCTATCCTCAATCCGGAAAACGAAACCCTGTTATTGACCCCCTGCCCGTTGAAACGGCTGATGCTGAACCAACAGAACGTCGACGCGGTCGTCTCGGTTCCCTTCGACATTCCCCTCAGCCGAACCCCCGCGCAGACATTCATCGACGAGGTTCTCTATGGCAAAATTCACGCGCGGGAGATCGTCGTCGGATTCAATTATCATTTCGGCTACAAACGTCAGGGAAACGCTGAACTGCTCGAACGAAACACACCGGAAAAATTCGATCGCATCACTGTCATCGAACAGCAATTTCTCGACGGCATCCCCATCAGTAGCAGCCGTATCCGCCAAGCCGTTCGCGACGGGCGAATCGATGAAGCGGCCCGGCTGCTGGGACGCCCGTTCTCCATTTCCGGCTCCGTTATTCGGGGAGACGGGCGCGGACGCCAAATTGGAATCCCCACTGCCAATATTCACACCCGCAAGAATCAGATTCTTCCGCGCAACGGCGTCTACGGCGTCGATGTGCGCGTCGGAGGCCAGGACGCGGACCCGCTGCCGGGTGTGATGAATGTGGGAACGGTCCCCACGTTTACCGAAAGCGACCGCCCCATCATCGAAATACATCTGCTCGATTTCGACGGCGATCTTTACGATGAATACGTATTCGCAGACGTGCGCCATCATTTACGCGACGAAAGAAGATTCTCCGGCCCCGACGAACTCGTTGCACAAATCCAGCAGGACATCAACACATTTAACGCCCTGCGCTCTGTTTAGATCATAAATATATAAATATGAAGTGAAACATCTCACTCCGGTTTCAACTGAATCGTGGTAGTTAGGTAGGGTGGATCACGTTTTATCGACCCACCATTGTTAAGTTAACCTACCATTCCTTTTTGTCTGAATCTGGATTTGCAGGATGGAAGGATATTCAGGATGTTTTTTTTTATTGTTTTTATCCGGTTCATCCTTGAATCCTGCCCATCCTGATGGACCGGGATGGTAATCCCGGTGTTTCAGACAAATATAGTAGATCACCATTCATTCCGGTTTAAGTTGTATCGTCGAGTTGGATGGATCCTCAACACTCAAGTCGTAGATCTCGTCGCGAAAGGTCCAGGTTTCCAAATGCAGCACGAGCCGGGCGGGCGGGTTGCGTTTGGGAGGCTGCACTTTCAGCATTGCCGTCTCACCATCATCCGCCACGGCCAGTTCAAACGAGATCGTTCCGAATTCGGTAAGCAGGTCATTGACTTTCGTGACCGCACCCGGCCGCGCCCATTGGGCGGGCAGTCCTTCAAGCAAGTGCAGTTCATCTCCCCGTTCGAGAACCAGCAAATGCCGGGTCAGGCGGATAAACTCGGCGCTGGCCCAGTTGTGCGGCATATCACCGGTAATGGCCTCTCCTTCGCCTTGTGGATTATGTTCCTCGCGCCAGCACAGCAGCGGTGAGGCGTGGTTGGCGAAGGCGTAAAGACTTTCTCCCGCCTTGCGCCCGTCGCCAAGCCAGAGCCAGGCGTTTCCGTAAAACGACGCGAAATAATTCCAGATCCCCTCCGACAGCCAGCCCGTGCCCCACACCATCCCCTCACGTTCGGTCGCGCGAAGCATCGCCATATTGCCCCGAACCAGTGGATCATCCGCCTCGAACACGTTTCCGGGAAAGACCGCATGAAGAAACGCCCATTGAGCCTTTTGCGGACGCACGTTCTGATCGTCGCGCATTCGGGTAGGTAGGAAAGTATTCCCTTGATCGTCCGTAGACATATCCCGCTCGGCGGCGTTGCGGAAAGTTTTGTAGAAATCGTCATACTCCTCCTGCCAGATTTCGGCCTGTTCGCCTTTATCCAGCCAGCGGGCCGCGTCCGCCGCCGCTTTGAGTCCCGTCATTGTCCAATAGACGTTCGTGTATTCGGGATATCTTCCCGCCAAGCCCCCGTCGCTGAAACCTTCCGGGATCAAGCGGGCGTTGAGGGCGCTTGGATCGGGCATTGCCCGCATCGACTGGATATAGGCAAATCCGCGTTCGACGCGAGGCCAGACCGATTCGAGCCATGGCTTGTCGTGGGTTAGACGCGCGTGCCGGGTGACGGCCCATAAGACGATGCCGGTCTCTTTCCAATGGCCGTCGATCAGCATGAATGCGCCGTCTTCCCGTTGAAACGCCAGCAGATAATCGATTCCCGCGCGCGCTTCTTCGACGCGGTTCAGGTAAGCGATGCTCTCAAGGATGAACGCACCGTCCACGACCCAGAGTCCCCGGTAGACCGTCGGTCCCACCTGGAAAGCGGGAAGCCCCTTCTTGATTTCCCGCGCCTGGTAAATATTACGTATGGAGGAATCGAGCAGCGCCTGGATGGTTGGATCGGGAATCTGGATATGCCCGTACGGCAGATCGCGCTCCCGCCAATACGCCTCGGAACGCCGTTTCAGAAAATCGATGTAATACGGTTCGAAGGGAATGTTCACCGCAAATTTCCCCCGCTTCACGACCGCCTTTAACACGTGGCTTTCACCCGACGGCAATCCAATCGGAGCAAAACGTAGGCGCGAGGTAGTATCCGTTCGTTCTATTTTCTCAAACGGTTGAGAAAAAACAACCTGATTCCATTGATTAAAAATCATCCGGGTTTTCGATTCGTTCGGCGCAACGTCCAACTCACTTTGAATCGTGATCGCGGGAACGGCAGTGGCGCTTCGAACGCCGACGTTCCGATAGCGCACGATCAGCATATCCTGCCGGGGAGAACCGTCGGGAAGACGAAAGCCGCAATCGCGGTAGGCCAAGGCTTCCGATATCACCTCGCCGGTCATCAACCGGTCCAAGGGGGGGATATCCGTTCCCTGAAAAACCCACAACACGTTCAGAAACGAATTGGCGTCGGAGGATTCTATGTTCGGTTTAACGGCTAGATCGATGTATCCGTCCCCGTTTCCGTCGATAGCGGGAAATGCAAACAGAGCGGGAACATTCCGCCCTTTGCCAGCAACCATATCGACGTTCTGGGCAACCGTCCCTTCAACCATCAAATCGAGAATCCGGATTCCCCCTTCGTCATGGAATCCCTCGCACAGTCCGAACACCACCGTATAGTCCGTGTCCGGCAGCGCCTTGAAACGGTAGCGCAACGGTTTCACATACGCCACTTCGATATGGCGGAACGCGGGATCGACATCCTGGGGCGGCTGCGCCCAGTGGGTCAGCACTGTCTTCTTGCCGATGGATTCGATCACGACGGCGTCGACACCGGGAATCAAGCGCTCGATAAACGGCGGCGCGATCGTAAACGCTTCTTCGGTGATCTCGATGGGGCCGTTTCGCTTCACCGTTTGGACCAGGGGAAATCGGGGCGAAGCCAATTCCTGACTCACCCATTCGATTTTCCCCGCCGCCTCGGCAGTGATCTTCGTTTTGAAGGAATTGAACTTGCCGGGGTGATCGTAAAGCAGCGAGCCGTCTTTGCCCACCAAGGTTTTCTGCCAGTCGTCGGGCAGGCAGATCGATGTTTGCCACCACTCCGGCGGATATCGAAAGTCAGCAATTAAAGGATCGCCAACGTCCTGAGACCAAATGGGGAAAACCGCACAAACGAAAAGAAGTGATATCGCAGTAAAAAAATGGGTAAGTCGAATAGGAAATAAAATCATTGAGTATAATCTCCCATAAATCATTTATTCACATTCTACTGCTACTGGGAAACGGCTTGAATGTCAATACTCACTCATAAAAACGGCCCCTTACAGGAGCCATTTTCGTTTATGTTCCGCTTCAGTCGAAAATGGAGTTCAAGTGACGAGTTACGTTTTTTGGGGAAATCATGACGATAGATTCGTCAGTGCCTATTGCTCAGTGATTTGGTTTCGGAGCAATCTCGATGCGCTTAACATCATACGTCTCGTTGACGTGCATACGCAGGGAATTTTCCACTCCTTGAAGCGATTCATTCGCTTTAATAAATTCCTTCTTCGTTATGGTTGAAATAGAGATCAACAAGATAAATAAGGCCAGATACACAAAAAAGGTCGTCAGCAAAGGAAAACCGAACCAGACGATGCGGCTGAGGGAAAACTCGCGATAACTTTTGATTTTTATGTTATACCGGTCTTCCAATGGCAAGGAAAATAACACAATACCAAGCAGAGCCGTCAATGGACAGAGAACGGCAATCGCCATCGCAGGACCGATCGAACTGGGATCATTCAGATTTTGCAGCATCATGATCAGGCCGATCCCCATTCCCGCAAGGCTGGTAATCGCGAAACCGAGCGTGACGGTCTGCCATGAGAGCAGTTTGGCTCGCGGACTCTCCGCCGTGCGGAACACCCCTCCGCTCATCACGGAAATTCCGAACGTTCCACCGATCACGATCATAATGGAGGCGTAATCAATATATGCTAGAATCGTCCCGCAACTTAAAATGATTGCCGCCAGTAATAATCCGAGGAACAAGACATAACCTGTGATTTTTGTCAAAAGAGTAGGTCGATTCATGTTGTTATCCTTCCTCCCCTGCGCACTCATCCGCGAGTCGTCTGGAGATCGAATAGTAGGCGGGTATTGGAAGCATGGCGCTTAAGATAATCCCATAAAAAAACGTCAATATGGCGATCGCCATCGATGGACCGATCGCGTTTGGATCGCTCAGATTTTGCAGCATGCCCACCAGCCCGACTAACGTCCCTAGAATGCCGACGATATAGAGGTTTCTGATTGTGCAGAGCCAGAAATAGGCGGAAAATTCCAAGTCATCTCTGGAACCGGGATGCCCGAATGTGTGCCCGACCGCCTTGACGATCTCACTCGGTGAAAAGCTCATCAAACTCATGCCTAATACACAGCCGATAAGGAGAATCGCACTGGGGATATCGAGATAGGCTCCGACATTTCCGTCTCTGCTTATAAAGATAGCGGCTCCAATCAATCCGACGAACAGCATTTCTCCAACGATAAAAAACACTTTCATGATCGATACTCCTTATTGTCATCAATGTGATAAATGATCTTCATCAATCTTTTGAACGGCATCCATACTCGCCGCTGCGGCCTGGACCGCTTCGATGGTACAGGCGAAAGCACTTTTGGGTCCGAATTCGTGAACGACAAATGTCAGAACGATGAAACTGACCGACACAGCGGCAAACGTCACTTTTCCCATGAAGGAATGAAACCACGCCTGAACTGGATTGAGCCTCGGTTGACGGACCGGTATAGAACGCGGGTTCTCGCTTTCCCGTTCACTCAACCGCCGCTCGAACGCCTGCAACCGGTTTCGAAGTCGCTCGTCGGCATCAGGTGCTGCTTCCCCGCCAAACGTCTGGGCGATCAGTCGATCGATGTCGTGATGGTTGCCGTTCGATTCATTCATGGCGATACTTCCTTCTGAGTGTGCGGGTTCAAATGTGAGAGGCGCTGACTTAAGGCGGCCCGCCCCTGCGACAGATAACCCCGCACCGTGCTCTCACTGCATTCCATCGCGTCCGCAATTTCGCAGTACGGACAATCCTGCACGATTCGCATCAATAGCGCCACCGACTGGTTGTCCGGCAGCCGTCCGATCGCGCCGATGATTTCACGTTCCAATTCGTTCGCTTCCATAGTCTGTGACGCGGACGGAGCGGTCTCGACAAACCGGTCTTCGTCACCGTCAAAAACGCGATGACGGTTTTGACGGTGTTTGCGCCGCAACAGATCGCAGGCTGAGTTGACGCAGATGCGCAGGATCAGCGCCCGTGGGTTGGGGTGAGACCGAACGCGTTCGAAACGTTTCCAGATCGTTTCCAGTGCGTTCTGCATGGCGTCGTCGGCGTCGTCTGGATCGCGCACAATGCGCCATATCGAGCGGATCATCTGATCCTCAACCGGCTGGATATAGCGCTGATACAACGACAATCCGCTCACTCGTCTCTCCCATCGACTCATCGGGTCAATCTAGACTGATTTTCAAAAATACGTTCGTAATGGCGTTCAATCCGACGTTACTTTTGAAAACCGCTCTATCAACCGCGTTCAATCAAGTAACCGTTCGAGAGAATCATTTTGTTTGAAATAATTTCATTTTTCCCCAAATACAGACCTCGCAAATCCACTCCTAAATCGACCCATTTTTTTGGACATCTTG
>CAZSIZ010000028.1:16174-30273 GCA_964606645.1 uncultured bacterium | reverse complement strand
AAATGAAGGCGAATTATGCGGCTGCTTCCGATAGGTGGAACTGAACCCGTCGTTAACCCAGATTTCCTCGCCGGTTTCGGCGTCCACCGCATGCAGGAAAACACCCATGAACGGCCAGATGCCCGACCCGAAGTAGACGATCCCGTCCTTCACGACCGGAGCGCCCCGCGCGGGCCACGACGAGATAAGCCGTTCGTTGCCCAGCACGATCCGGTCCACGGAAACGCTGCGGTATTTCCAGATCGGCGTTCCCCGCTCGGCGTCGAGGCAATAGAGATAGCCGTCGTCGCAAACGAAGTAGACTTTGCCCCAATAGGCAACAGGAGCAAAGCGCACGGGGCCATCGGCGTAAAAGGTCCATTTCTCTTCGCCGGTCTCCGTATCGAGTGCGGTGATGCAGTCGAAGACGTTGGAACCGACAAACATCGTTTTCCCAAGCACGATCGGCTCGTAGATCTTGTCATTCTGCATCAGATCCCGGTTGAGCGGATCGTCCCAGGTGGGTTCGAGTTGGGGATAATCGCGAACCCATTGCAGATCGAGCCGTTCGGGAAGCGGCTGAGGGGAAGCGGCGCTTCGCTGCACGTCATACCGCCACATCGGCCAGTCGTCAGCAAAACCCAGACCATGAACAACCATCACGAGCAGCAAACCCGCGATCCAGGATTTCTTATTGATTACCATAACGTGAAATTCCATTTTCCTCATTATTCATAAATAACAATATTAAGGTTATTTTAACAGATTCGATGTAAAGTGATTAGTCGCACCCGGCCACCAAGAAGTTCTTCAAAAAAATGAAGCCATGCCCCAACACTATACATTAACCTACCCATTGAGGCACAATGATGCAAGTCTAACTCTCTCCGCCCGAGTGTTGGCGGGGACAAATTTCCAATCCCTTATGGAGGATAACAGTGGATACAACATTGGGAACGATCGATATCGCGATATTGCTGCTCTACGCGCTCACCCTGGTTGGAATGGGGATTTACTTTGTCCGTAAAAGCCGGACGGCGGAACAATTCATGGTCGCAGGGCGTTCAATACCCGCTTGGGCCGCCGGGCTGGCGGTTATGAGCACCTACACCAGCAGCATCTCCTATATCGCCACACCGGGCAAAGCCTTCGACGACAACTGGAATCCGATTATTTTCTCGATCTGTATCTTTCCCGTGGCCTGGTTGACGTGCCGTTATGTGGTTTCGTACTACCGCAAAATGAATATCATTTCGGTCTATAAGTTTCTGGAGGAACGCCTCGGTCCCTGGGCGAGGATCTACGCGGGGGTCTGTTTTCTACTGCTCATGATTGGGCGTGTGGCGGTGATTCTCTATCTCGCCAGCCTGCTGCTGACCCAATTCGTCGCTTTCGATATCGCCACTGTGATCCTGGTCATCGGGGCGATTACGGTGGTCTACACCCTTATGGGCGGGATGCAGGCGGTCATTTGGACCGACGTCATCCAGTCGGTCATCATGATCGTCGGGATCACTTTCTGCGCCGTCAGCCTGACCATTTCGATCTTCTCCGGCCCGCAGCCCCTGGTTCAAGCCGCTTACGACGCCAACAAGTTCAGCTGGGGCAGCTGGGATTTCGATCTGACGACCCGCACGATCTGGGTGATGATTATCTTCGGAGTCGCCGACAATCTGCGAAACCTGATCGCCGATCAGAATTACGTGCAGAAATATTCGACCGTCGCAACGGAAAAAGACGCCAAGCGCTCGATCTGGATCGCGATGCTGATCTACATCCCTCTGACGGCGGTCTTCCTCTATATCGGGACGGCGCTCTTCGCGTTTTACTCGCCCGGCGGAATCATGCTGCCGGATCACATCACGAAAGGCGACCAGATTTTCCCCTACTTCATCGCCACGCAGTTGCCCGCCGGGCTGAAAGGTCTCATCATCGCCGCCATCATCGCCGCCGCGATGAGCACCATCGATTCCGCCCTCAATTGCTCCGCCACGGTCTATCTCCTCGATTTCCACAAGCGCTATTTCAATCCCGAATTGAGTGAAGCGGGCAGCATATTCTACCTTCGCCTGATGACGGTCGTTTGGGGTGTGCTGGGAACCGGCTGCGCGATCTTATGCGCGTATGGAGCGAAGGGGATGCTGGATATGTGGTGGGAAATTTCCGGTATCTTCGGCGGCGCGATTCTGGGGCTGTTTTTACTCGCCCTGTTCCGTTTCCGGCTTAAATTATGGCAAGGTCTGACGTCGATTGGTTTCAGTGTCCTGTTTATTGCCTGGGGAACGTTCGCGCGGAACCTGTCGGAAAACCTGAGTTGGATGGAATGCCCGCTGGACGGGATACTCACCGGAACGGTCGGTTCCTTCGTCCTGCTGACCGTCGCTTTCATCTTAAGCAAAACCAATCCCAAGGAAGAAGCGTCCGCTTAACAAACGTTGGTTAGAGCGGTTTTTAAAATTAAAAGGGAATTATGTGAAATGCACCCTTATAAAAATGCTTTCACCTTGATCGAACTGCTGATCGTCGTTGCCATCATTGGTATCTTAGCCGCCATCGCCGTTCCTAACTTTCTGAACGCGCAGTTGCGCGCGAAGATCGCCAAGGCTCAATCCGAAATTCGCAACATTGGTCTCTCTCTTGAGTCGTATCGATTGGATCAGAATAATTACCCACCCACCATCAATGAAGACGGCAATTGGAGAGAACAACTCACCAGTCGACTGGTCCCATTAACAACACCCGTCGCCTATCTGTCATCCATCCCAATAGACCCATTCCTATTCGGTCCTCCGGGAGTGCGTCTCAATGACGATCAAAGCACAAACTTTGACACTTACGATTACGTGGATATCTGGTCGCATTTTAAGTTCAGAGGGATGACGGTTGTCACGTTACCATTTCGTTGTTCGGAATGGAAAGTCACCAGTTCAGGGCCGGATGCGACCAACACGTGGGGACGGGCGTTTCAATTCGATGTTTCTAATGGACTTAGAAGCTGGGGGGACATCATACGGACTGGCCCTCGATCCTCCCTTCCCTGTGAAGATGAGTATGTCGGAAAATAAATGACATTTTCAAGAAAAGATGATGGGTATTGGGGGCTAATCAATAGTGTGTACTGCAAGGATTTCGAGCCTATCCGGCAATCGAACCGATTCTTTAGGTGAATAGGGAAAAGATTTTTCCCGAATCAAGTCTCTTTTATTACACGAAAAAGGCCCGGATTACCCTAACGCTTCTTCCCCATACGTGCGTAATAATTCTTCGGCGTGGTGCACGTCCTCTTGCGTATCGACCGAACACCCCGCAAACTCCTGATCTTCGCAAGCCGTCTTGACCACTTTAATTTTATATCCGTGCTCCAGAACCCGTAGCTGCTCCAGCGACTCTTCCAGTTCCAGCGGCGTCGGACTCAATGACGCGAGTTTACTGAGAAAATCCCGGCGATAGACGTAAATCCCGATATGATCGTAAATGGGAATCCCGGTTTTCATTCTTTGAAAAGGGATAAGCGAGCGGGAGAAATAGAGCGCGAACCCGTTCAAATCCATCACTGTCTTGACCACGGCCCGATTCTCGTAATCCTCCTCACGCCGAATCCGATAGACCGACGTCCCCATCGGGATCGAAGGATCGTCGCGCATCGCTTCCACGATCTCGTCGATCATCACGGGATGCACGAACGGCATATCCCCCTGAACGTTCACGACAATTTCCGGCTCAGCAGTTCCGTCTTTTTCAAGGATATCCATCGTTTCGGCGATGCGGTCCGTTCCGGACGGGTGATCCGGCGAGGTCATAATTGCGCGCCCGCCGATTGACTCGACCTCATCCACGATCCGCCGGTCGTCGGTCGCGACACAGACCAGATCAAGCGTCTTGCATTTACAGGATTGCTCGTACACGCGCCGCACCAGACTCGTCCCCATTATGGGAACCAGCGGTTTTCCGGGAAGCCGGCTTGATCCGTACCGCGAGGGAATCACTCCTATCACTGACATAATGGTTTCTCACCTTTCACCGAAAGCGGTTTATTTTAATATTCTCTTGAAAGAACCTATCGATTCAAGAGGCACACCCAATCCCAGATTCAGAGTTGACCTAGCAAGAGACAATTGATATGATTATCATACAATAATAATCCTGAAAACAGCAGTGGACGTGCAATAAGCAACACAAACCATTGATCCGATTTACTTTAAGAAAAATCCTCAACGTATCTACTGGGTACGTCTGCGTTTGTTTCTTAAAACCTATTAAAGCATGGATCACTCTGTTCGCTCTATCATTATTGAACCAAGCGTTTATACTGCTCATCCACAGCGAACATCCGCTTTCAGGTGCATATTTCCATTAAACACCCGAAAGGTGAATAAAATGCTGAAACCTGAACAATCGCGAATCGAAGCGTGGAACCGCTCGCTTCCACCCGAAAGTCAAGAACGGATCGACCACGCCGTCGATCTTCTCTGCAATGTAAAAAACAAGGGTGGAAAAATCGCGGTCGTCACCGGAAGCGGTCCCAACATTCACGAAGGCGTGACTACCCTGATCGCCGAACTGATGCGCACCGGGATCGTAGACGGCGTGACGACGAGTTCGGCAGTCGTCGCACACGAGATGGGCGGAGTGCTGGATCGGGTGAAACGGGTTGACGGTCTCGCGTTAGGCATCGATAAAAAACGGCTCCCACGTGGAGATATATTCGAGTTCACGGTGATGGATGAAGCGGAACTCGAACGCATTTCCCGCGAAATCCCCCTCGATCGAGCGCTGCTGAAAGCCGGGGACGAAGCCGAAGGAAGCGTCATCATCAAAGCCGCCGGGAACATGGCCTACCCCATGGGCCTGTGGATCGAACAGGTATCGGAAAAACTCCTCCTCGAATCTCAGGAACAAGCCATCTCATTCGAAGCCGCCGCCGGAGCCTGCGCGGATCCGCGAACGATGATCGGACAGGGAGCGCGTAGCAATCTCCCCGTCCTGGTGACGATCCCCCAGCTGGTCGGAGGGGGCGCGGTGGGCCTGGACATCGGTGACAGTTTGTCTATCAGCCGCCGGTCACGTGCCGTTGCGGATATCCTAGACTCCGCCGACGTCATCATCGAATCGGCCGTCGCCCTCACTCAGGAAATCCACGACGGCCCCTTTGAAACCCACACCGGCCACGGAATCTGGGCCGACTGGCAAGGACATCCCACTTACAGCCTGGAAGCAAAAAAATTGATCCGCATCGATCTGGATCCCGCGCTGGACCAGGCTTGGAAATATGAACGCGAATCGCAAACCGTCCAGAACGCCATCGACAGCGGCCTGCCGAAAACCAAACTCATGGAAATTCCATTCAGGATGGAGATGTCCGGTTTCGCCCGGCTCGACGGCAGCCTCCCGATCATCGGAGATATCGGGATCGTCTGGCCTGTCTTGGCGTCACGCCTCAACGAACGTCTGGGCCTGGGTTTGGAGTTCATCTCCGCTCCGCAGCAAACACCGGAAGGTCAGCAAATGCGGGAGAAGATCGTCGAAGAAATCCAACCCGTCCATTACACGACGGAACCTATCCACTCAAACACACGATAACGATTGAATTATAATGAATGGATTGAATGAAAAGGAAGGGATCAATTTCATGAAAAAATTCGAAGGCGTTTTCCCCGCACTGCCCACCCCATTCACCCAGGGAGGCGATACCGTCGATGAAGCCTCGCTGCGTAAAGTTGTCGACTACCTGATCGGTCAAGGCGTCCACGGCCTGTTCGCCACCGGCGCCACCGGCGAGGGACCGACAATCCCGCCGGACGAACGCAAACAGATCATCGATATCGTCATCGATCAAGCCGCCGGACGTGTAACAATCATCTTCCAAGTCGCCTACAATCTGATTGCCGACACGATCGACATCGCCAAGTATGCGGCCCAGGCGGGCGCAGATGGCGTGGCGATTCTGACGCCCTGGTTCTTTGAGTGCGACAGCAAAGCGATGGTGAAATACGTCCTCTCCATCGCCGAAACCATTCCGGAAACGCCCCTTTTCCTCTACAACATCCCCGCTCGCACCGGAAACAATTATTCTTATGAAACTGTCTCCGAACTCAAGGAGCGGTGTCCCAGCCTGGCCGGGATCAAGGAGAGCGGCAATCTGAACAACCTCGCCCGCTGGATGGAATTGCAGGACGAGCGCTTTCAAGTGTTCTGCGGCATGGACCCGCACGAATACGACGCCTACCGCCTGGGCAGCCGCTCGATCGTCGCCTCATTCGCCAACTGGCTTCCGGACACGTTCGTGGCGTTTCACGAAGCGGCCAGTGCCGGACGCTGGGACGAGGCTCGCGCGCTGCAAAGCAAGATCATCCAAACCATCACCCCCGCCATCAATCCCAACCATCTGGCCAACATCAAGACCGCCCTGCGCATGAAAGGTGTCCCCGCCGGTTACGTGCGCCCCCCCCTGCGCGATCTAACGGAGGAAGAAGAAAGCGACTTGCGCCGAAATATGATCGCGGTCGGATTTCTTTCGGAATAAGTTTCGGGCAAAACGAAACGGCAAATAGTCGAAAATACTTTCAGGAACCACAAGATACTGTCTAAAGGATCGCTTATAAATAACTACTTCTTGCCGTTTCCTCTGCAAGGTCTGACTTTTTACGGGATCGTGAGTTAGACAAATGACGTTCGAATTCGATGGAAACCAATACGCGAAAGCATCCTCCTTTCAAAAACAATTGGGATCGAAACTGATTGCGGAACTCGATCTGAGAGGGGATGAGTCCATTCTCGATCTGGGATGCGGCGATGGGGCGCTGACCGCTCAGCTGGCCGATTTGGTCCCCAACGGTCGCGTTCTCGGACTCGATGCGTCAAAAGGAATGATCGAAGCGGCCCACAATCATCACCGGACCAATCTTTCATTTCAATTGCAGAACATCGACGATCTGGATTTCAAATCCGAGTTCGATATAGTCTTCTCCAATGCGGCCCTTCACTGGGTTAAAGACCACCGATTGCTGCTTATAAACACCTTCGCGGCTTTACGGTCAAACGGAGTGCTGCGTTTCAACTTCGCGGCTGACGGCAATTGTCCCCATTTCCTGAACGTAATCGGGAAAGCCATGAACCACCCGAATTATTCACGCTATTTCAAGCATTTCGTCTGGCCCTGGTTTATGCCCCCTGTTGAAAAGTATGAAGAACTCTTCAACCGTTTTTCATTCCGTGAACAGAGAATTTGGACAGAAAATAAAAACCAGTACTTTCTCAACACCAATGCGATGGCCGCCTGGATCGATCAACCCAGTATCGTTCCGATTCTCTTATGTGTAGACGAACCGGACAAACAATCTTTTAGGAATGATGTCGTCGATAGGATGATCGAGGATACGATTCAAGAAGATGGGACATGCTTGGAGACATTTCGCCGAATCAATGCGTTTGCAAGGAAATAAGTCTTACGATCGTTCAACCTGAAAGCAACAGTTGAATGTGAATGAGGGATTCCTTATTCGTCCTCCTCGAATTCACCTTCCTCTTCCCCGCCGCCAAGTCTTGCAATCAATTCTTCCTGCTCTTTGATGTGTTGTTTCAGTGAATCGATTTTGCTCCGCCCCTCCCGGATTTGCTTTTTGATCTTGTTTTTCAATTTTGCGTTTTTTTCCGCTTCTTTCTCGCGCGCGCTGCCCTTTTCCCCGGAAAAAACCGCCGCACATCCAATCACAAGCACAAAGAGGACCATAATCGCGGGGATGATTAACTGAAGGACAAATAGAGCGAGAACCACTCCCACGCCGACGAGCAATCCCATGATAACGGGCATACCGACTTTGCGAGACTCGGCCTTAGGGGTCGGACTTCTCGTTTCGGTTTCTTTCAATTGTTCTTTCAATTTACCGATATGCGCTTCCACCTTCTCCAGTTGAGCAGTGAATTTCTGGATGACGGTTTGAAGATCGTTGACTGTGGGATCGCCCCCCTTATTGGCATCGGTTTGAGCCTTCGCATCGGCGATATACGATTCGATATGGTTCACGTTGTAAAGATTATCTTGCGACAAGGAGTTGAGGGTCGTAATAAATTCGGTTTCTTCTTGCAATTCAGCCGCTTCCAAAAGCGCCTCTTCAAATGGTTTGTTCCTGTGGACGACATCGAACGCTAGATTCTGTGCATCTTTTCCCATGTTACCCAATCCTCTGCGCGCAGGGTAATCTATTCCCATGCGACTGCTGTGTGAAATTTGGATTCTTCCTATTCCATAGAAATAAGACTATACCATAAATTGTATCTAACCATAATAAAAATTTCAGTCTAGTAGAAAACATGGGATGATCGGAAACCTCAAAAGAGAACGAATATTCTGCCATCGTCTTTCCATCAGGGATTATCACCGTATTCATACTTCATGAAGCATCACAAAGTGATTGACAAAGCAGAATAAATATGTCATTTTCATTAATTAACATATTTTATTCGTTGGAACTGGCAAACAGCCACACCCCAATGGGACGATGAAAAACCAGACGACAGGATTGAAATGGGGTTTGATCGGATTGGGAACGATTGCGATCGTGGCCGCAGGGACGCAGAGCCTTCGCACGTTCCGATCCACGGAACCGAACGCCTTATTCGAGGGGCCTTTCGAGGTTTGCGAACGGGAAAAACCGGCGTATTACCCCCGCGTCGATTATCAGACCAGTGCCTATTCAGCACCACAAGACCATCAAACCAGACAGTCAACGCAAGATTCCTCGAAATTCACCACTCAATCCAATGAAGACGAAATCTTGTACGTGGACGGTGCAGGCCGGAACGAAATCGAAGCAGCGATGCAAAAAAACGTCGGACAGATGAAAGAAAGTTTAGCGCTGACCCGCCTACGGTACGCATCGTCCTATAAAGACCGCCAGCCCCACAAAGTCCTTCAAATCGTCTCCCCCGAAAACGGAACCCTCTTCCCGCCTAACCTCTGCGCGCCTTTCATCACATGGGAGGATCCGCGCAACGATCTCTGGCAGGTGTCGCTCCGGTCTGGAGACGATTCCAAAGCACAGACATTCGTCGCGTCCGAGCGACGCTGGCGTTTTCCAAAAAAGATATGGAAACGCATCAGCGAAGAATCACTCGAACGGGATACAATCATCCAGATAAAGGGAATTCAACTCGACGAAGAAAAACAACGGAACGGGAATATTCAGGCTTCAACCCCCATCCGTTTCAGGATATCAAAAGACCCCGCCGACAATTTTATCGTCTATCGGCTGGTCGCCCCGCCGTTCAGCGCCTACAAAACGCCCGATATCTACTGCCGCGACATCCGCGAAGACAAGCCGGTCAGCTTTCTCTCCGCCCAAAGGCAATACTGCCTGAACTGTCATAACTTTTCCTCCAAACAGGGGAACCAGGGCAAACTGGCACTGCAAGTGCGAAGCCTGGTCAAGGTCGCAAACAACCTGCCAACCTACCTGGCCATCTACGACATCGACAAACAGCAGGGTTTCAAAGTGCGGCTTCCGTTCGAGATTCAGATGACCACCTTCATGGGCTGGTCCCGCGACGGAAAGAAGTTGGCCTATTCGGCCAATCAGAAAGTGGCCGCAATGAAGCCGATCGTGTTCGAAACGCAGCTGGCGGGCATGGCGACGTCGGACATCGCGGTCTACGACATCGATAAAAACGAAACCCGACTCGTTCCGGGCGCGTCGGACCCGAACCTGCTTGAAGTCTATCCCGAATGGTCGCCCGACGGAAAGCAGCTGATCTTCGCGCGCGGCCCCGTCGGACAGCATCCCGCCCACATTCACTACAACCTCTGCGCTGTGGATGTGGACGCAGGCGACAATCCCGAAATCCGGCTCCTGGAAGGCGCTTCCAAGAACGAGAAAAGTAACTATTACCCCCATTTCTCTCCCGACGGTCAATGGCTCTCATTCTGCCAAAGCGACGGTGGCGACCTCATCCGTTCGTCCAGCGACATGTATTTAAAAAAGGGCAATCTACTCGGCCCCTCGCACTACTTGGAATCCAACGCAGAACACGCCGCCGATTCCTGGCACAGTTGGAGTTCCAACAGCCGATGGCTGGTCTTCGCTTCCAAGCGGGGAAGCGGCGTGTACGCCTATCTGTATATGACTCACATCGACGAAAACGGGCACGCTTCCCCAGCCGTTCCTCTGCCGGTGCTGGAACGCCCGATGGCGAGTTTCAACATCCCCGAATTCGTCGCCAACCTTCCCGACATTCGGGAAGACAAACTCTACGATGCGATCCGGGTCGAACCCAAACCGCGCGTCGTTCGGGAAATCAAACCTGGCCAAGAATGCAAAAATGGCCAAGAATCCGAAAATGTCCAAGAAGAAACAAGCGAATAAATCTCACCCAACCTCTCCAGGGGTGCCGACAACCATCCGGGAGGGGATAAAGAAACTCTCCCGCTATCCGTGGTTGTGCGCCACCGCGCTCACGGCAGGAATTCTTCTATCGATTTATGCACCGGCGCTCGATGCGCCGACGTTCATTTTTCACGAGGACAGCGTACTTCGGTTGCCGCTGCTCTCTCAACCAGCCAATATTCCGAACATTTTCTCCCGCGATTTCCTGCTCTTCACCGAAGGGCAGTTCCGCCCGTTCAGTTACGCCATGCTATCCGTGATCCAGCCTTCCGTTTCCCCTGAGAACGTTCTTTTCTGGCATGGGCTCCTGCTCTTTTTCCATGCGCTGAATATGCTGCTGGTCTTCGGACTGGCCCGGCATTTCACCCCCAGGCTGTCCGCCGCGTTGTGCGCCGCTTCCGCATTCGGCTTGCATCCACTGGCAACGACCCTGGTCAACGATATCAATCAGTTTTATATGATCCTGGGACTGACTCTGGCGCTGGGTTCCATCAAGGCGTATCTCACGTTCAGCCATAACGGAAGCACCTATCGATATTTTCTGTCATTTGCAGCATATAGTGTAGGATTGATAACAGCACGGCTGGCGTTTTCCGTGGGGCTGATCCTGCTCGTCTACGAGCTGGCTTACGCGCGCAGCGGCTATAAACGAATCATCCTGCGCCTCGCGCCTTATGTTGTAATCCCGTTGATTCTCTCTCCCTGGCTCTGCATGACGACACCCCACCCGCTCCATTTCAAGTACGTGCAGACACACGGAGGATCGCTTTTCCACGGATTCTTCTCAGTAATAGGCGCAACAGGAATCTTTGCCGACGGGCTTCTGCTCACGATGAAGCTGCCGGTCCTTCTCCACGAAACGGTACAGAATATTTTTAGCGGATCACATCCCAAGTTTCTCTTCTGGCTGGCCTTCAACCTCGTTATCATCACGGGAGCGGTCTGGGCGGCGATTCGCAGGCAGTGGATCGCCGTGGGATTATTGATTATTTATCTCAGCACCGTTCCTTACGCTTCCGTCGCCTACAACCGTGTCGTCGATTACGTATCGTGGACCTATCTCTATTTCCCCCTGGCAGGGCTGGCGCTCTTCGTAGGTGGGCTGTACGAAATACTAACCGGCCTTCAACGGCGTTCCATCAGAATCGGCGTTCGAGTCTTGGTTGTAACCGTGCTGCTATTTTGGGGAGCGCGAACGATTCAGTTGAACCGTTACGCACAAACGCCGTTAACGTATTGGAAGCATCTCAGCATGCTCAACTCATCCAGCCAGACAGTGTCACATGAGATTGGAAAAAGTTATCTCGCGCAGGACATGCCCTCTCACGCCCTGCACTACTTCTTCGCGCCGATGGTTAAGGATATAAAACCCTCGTGCCTGGCGATGGCCAAGTATTACTTCCGCCAGGGCAACTTCCTCGCCTCGGCCATTCACCTGCGATTCGGGTCTGGAAAGAAAACAACGGGGGTCGTGCTGGAAGATCATTGCGAAGTCGCCGCCGCACTGTTAGTTGCAGCGGGAGCGCCGGACCATGCGGAGGAAAATCTTGGAAAGATTCTCATGGTCAATCCCTTCGATACGGCGGCGATGTCGTACTTGGCGCAGGTCTGGTATCTGAAAGGTTTCGTTTGCGAAGGCGGACGGATGCTGGAATGTGTAAGAATTATCTCTCCAAACGACGAAAACGCAAATCGAACCCAAGCACAATTCGATCGGCTGGACCGGACCAGGGAAGAGGGAAAAAAGGTCGTGATCGATCCTCCACCGCCGGATTGGCTCGATTATGTGTTGACCCAGAAACGCTCGCCCGAAATGCGTCGTAAGATTATCGCATTCAGCGACCAAGCCGATCCCAACGACGCCATCATCCAACTCGAAGCCACGATCTCGCTGCTGGAAAACGCCGAATACGAACGCGCGGCCCAGAGAGCCTTGTCCGTCTCCAAGTGCCTGAGGAAATATCCGTTTGCATGCTCGGTGACGTGCGAAGCGATCGCGCGGGGCGGGAACATTGAGCAAGCGATTCAAATCGGTCATCAAGCCGTGGCGCTGGACACCAAAAGCGAAATGGCGTGGAAAAGCCTGGCCATCGCCTACGCCCTGAAAGGCGAATTGGACGAGCGAGCGCAAGGATTTATTAAAACCATCGAACACAATCCCGGACTCGCGTCGATGTTCTACTACAACTTGGGCATGCAAAAGAGCAAGAAAAAATTGGACCTGGAAGCCATCGAATGCTTCCAGAAAGCCGTCGAAGCCAATCCCGCAAACGCCGACGCCCAACGGGCGCTGGGCGAAAGCCTGCTTCTGACCGAACGTCCCGAATTAGCGGTTGAATCCCTGCGGGCTTCGTTGAAGATCAAACCCGACAATCCCGAAACCCACGTGCGCCTGGGTCGCGCCCTGATGGCTCAAAAAAAGGACAAAGAGGGTATCGAATCATTTCGCACAGCCATCATGATCGATCCCAAAAACGCGAGCTATCACTATTTCTTAGGCTCCGCGCTGGCCAACGGAGGCAACCAGGATGAGATCGTTCGGGAATACCACCGCGCCATCGAGTTGAACCCGAAATTCACAGATGCTTACTTCAATCTGGGCAATACGTATTTCAAAACCGAGCAGTACGACGACGCGGTCAAGCATTATCAAAAGTTGATTCAACTCGATCCTGCATACCAGTACGCCCACATGAACTTGGGAACAATCTATCAACGGTGGAAACAGTACGATGAGGCCATCGATGAGTATCAGCAGGAAATTCAAATTCAACCCAAATTCACAGAGCCTTACAATCGCATCATTTTAATTCTAACCCGGCAGGGGAAACTCGATCCCGCCCGCGACATAGCCGATCGCGCGAAACAACTTGGACATCAACTGGCCCCAAAAGCGCTTCAGGCCATCCAATAATCAATGCAATCAAGTTAAGCGCTTAGTCCCTCTCCCTCTGGGAGAGGTTAGGGTGAGGGTGGTAACGCAAAAACGTATCGATAATCAGAAATCCTCTTTGGTTCCGGCTCTCTGCCGGGTTAGGTTTATAGAGCCGGAAAAGCCAAAGGCGCAGCACGAAAAACTTATTTAAATCACAGACTTACTGGATGAAAGAGGATGTCAAGGAGAAAAAAACCGAGACATCCAGCCGTCATCCGTGATTCAAATGACCAAGTAGAGTGAACACAAAGCGCAACGAGCCGCACCATTGACCTAAATCACTTCGTCATCCGAATCGGCCTTGAGCCGGGCGCGGGAAGGTGCGTTCACTTCGATTCGGTGACGGGCGTTGTCGATCAGTTTTTTCACTTCGACCAGCATGGCTTGTAGCGTCCGGTCCACCGGTTGGTTCTTGTACGTTTTAGCGATATCCGCTTCGACCTCATTGACGATCGCCTCGGCTTCATCCAAGTACCGGTCGCTTTCGCGTAATAGCGCAATCGCTTTCTTGATCTTCGTCACTATTCCCGCCTTGCCCCCAGGCGACCGTTTCTCGACCACACCACCACGCTTGGCGTGCTTGAGGTATTTATAAAGAAAATAGAACCCCATGATGTTGATCACGAAAACGAAAACAATAATAAGGTAGAACTGACTGTCTGTTTTTAAAATTTCAGATATTTTATTCCAGTTCATCGGAGCGACCCTCTTCACATTTGATATTTTCAGAATTATACACAAACTATTTCCTCAATGATAGTCGCCTTCATCAATTCCCAAATTGTGGTGGACGCGAACAACCAGCG
>CAZSIZ010000028.1:0-16164 GCA_964606645.1 uncultured bacterium | reverse complement strand
AAAAAAATCCCAATTTGGGGGGGCCGGCTTCCCCCCGGCTCAAACTCAAGTCCCCCGGGGGTATGCCGCAACCACAAAACAATATGGTTCCGGATGTACTGAAGCAGATTACTCAGACGTGTCACAACTTTGGCCGAATTCCGTTATACTATGAGAGAATGAAATGAGAGGTAAAACGAAACGGCAATAAGTCGAGAACGTTTTCAGTGACCACACGATAATGTTTGAAGATTGACTTACGCATCCTTATATCTTGCCTTTTCGTCTGCAAGGTCTGACTTGTTACCGGACCGTTATTGAAAAGGATCGACAACATCGATGGGCGAGCATACGGTAATCGACGGAATCACGCTTCATCTAGCGAAACCGGACCGAACCCCCTGCGCCTGGATCGGGCAGCGGGAAACCTTGGACCAGTTATTGGCATGCTGGCTGGTGGTTGACGAGAAGGACCTCCCTCTCTCCCCAAAACTGGCGGGACCTCCCGGCGTGGGCAAGACCTCCATCGGTATGGCCGCCGCCGCGACCCGAAAACAGGACCTGTATATCTTCCAATGCACCAGCGACACCCGCCCGGAAGACCTGCTCGTCACGCCGGTGCTGGCTGAATCGGGCACGATCGCCTACCACGCCTCGCCCCTGGTCACGGCGATGATAACGGGCAGCGTCTGCCTCCTCGATGAAGGCAACCGAATGAACGAGAAGAGCTGGGCCTCTATCGCGCCCCTCCTGGATCAACGCCGGTACGTCGAATCGATCATCGCGGGCATTACGATCGAGGCGCATCCCGATTTCCGGTCGTGCGTAACGATGAACGAAGACGAATCGACTTTCGAGGTGCCGGATTACATCCAGTCGCGCCTTCAGCCCACGATCCGCATCCCGTTCCCCAACCGGCGCGACGAGTTGGATATTCTCAAATACCATCTGCCGTTCGCGCAGGACGAAATCCTGACGATGACGGTCGATTTCCTCCAGCAGTCGCACGCCTTGGACCTCGACTACGCCACCCGCGACGGGATCAACACCATCCGCTACGCGATCAAACGGCTCTCCCAAGCGGGCGATCATCCCCTGGCCAAAGATCGAATGTGGGCCGAATCGCTGGTAGCAGTGCTTGGAGACGAGGCGCTCGATCTGGAAAGCCTGGCCGAAAAACGCCGCCGGGCGGGCGGAGATCAGTATCCACCAATGGGATTCGCCGATTTCTTCTTTGAAGAAAACGATCCCCTCGAACCCGACGAGCCATCACAATAAAACACCAACGAGTCAAGTCCCCTCTCCCTCTGGGAGAGGTTAGGGTGAGGGTGATTTTCTAATATCTTAACTTAAAGGTATAGAGCCTGACTGATTACCGGACTGCCCATCATGAACGAAGACGCACACCGTATTTTCGACCTGGACGACGGCCTCTTTACCCTTCCCGTCGTTCACGGCAGCGGCGATTTCGCGCTGGAGGTTCGGAAAATCCTCTTCGCGAAGCGATGGGATTGCGTCGCCGTCCCGCTCCCGCCTTCATTCCGTTCCGACGTGATTTCCGCTGTCCAAAAGCTGCCCCTCATCAGCACCGTATCCACCGAAGAACCGGGAGATGCATCAACTTGGAACTACATCCCCATCGATCCCTGCCAACCTGTCATCATGGCGATCCGGGCAGCGATGGAAGAGTACATGGCCGTCGAGTTCATCGACCGAGAAACGCCGGTCTTCGAGCAGGACGCCTTCGTCTCTCCCGACGCCTATTCGCTGAAAACCGTCTCCCTGGATAAATACTGCGCCGCCCTGCTGCCTGCGCTCGAACGCCCGGAAGCGGGCAGCCAGCAGGAATCGCGAATTCTGACGATGGCGGAGGAACTGCGCCGTTTACGCGGCACGTATAAAAATATCCTCTGCCTCTGTTCGCTGGCGCATTGGCCGTGGTTGAGAGACGCGTACCTCGAACAAACCCCCGCGCCTCGCCTGGACCCATTTTTCGCCCCCGTCTCCACGCATCCAGTCCAGGAGCGCTCGCTGGCATTCGTGCTGGGCGAGTTGCCCTACATCACGTATCTATACGAAAAGGCGCGGCGTGAATTGTTGCCTGATGAAAATTTATCCATTGACGGAGTGAAGGAACTTCTCATCCAGGCGCGGGGAGAATGGCTCTCCAAATTCGAACCGCTCCACAACTGGGCAACCCCTCAACGATTACAAGTCCTACTCCAATACGTGCGTAACCTGACGCTGATGAATTCGAGGCTGACACCGGATTTGTATACACTGGCGCTGTCGGCCAAACAGGTATGCGGCGACACGTTCGCAATCTCGCTGGTGGAGACAGCCAAGCAGTACCCCTATCAGCACATCATCGAAGGAAGCGGTGCGGCTTTCGGAATAGGCAATGCCTCGTTCCCAGGCGGTGGAGTAGGAACGGTCAAGAACCGCTTGCAGGGCTTTCCGGTAACATGGCGTAACCTGCCGCTAAAACGCCCCCCCGAAAAAGAGAAGCAGCAACGTTGGAAGCAGCGTTGGAATCCCTACACGATCTGCTCGTGGCCACCCGAAGACGACCGGATCGAGAGTTTCAACACCCACGTACGCGAGGCGTCGCAGGCCATCGTCGGGACGGGACTGTCGCGGGCAGAGAAATTCACGTCTTCGCTCAAAGACGGCCTCGACATCCGCGAAACGATCCGCAACTGGCACACGGGCGATTTGTACGTGAAGGAAATCCCCCCTTCGCGCGGCACGATCGAGGTCGTGGTCTTCTATTTCGATTTGCCTGCCGATCCGGAGAAATACAGTTTCCAGACTACCTGGCACGCCGAGCACGATCAGGAATCGACCCTCGCCTTCTTCGCCACACCAATCGGGGAGAAGTTCATCGGTCCGGGAATCTCGCAGTGTCTATACGGCGGCTGCTTCTTCCTATACCCGCCCCGTTACGTTCCCGATATATGGAAAGACCCCCGCCTGAGCGCGTATCGCAATATGGAGGATCGCCTGCTGGCAGGGGCGCTGTTTCATTCCGAGCAGAAGCACGTCGCCGTCGTCAGCCCGAAATCGCTACCATCGTCCTGGAAACTGATGGCCCGCCGTTACCGCAAGAAGATCGTCCACATCCCCCTCTCCCGCTTCTCCCAGCAGTTAGTCGACCGCCTCCGCTTCTTCCACGTCCTGAACGGCAAACAAGTCCGCTCCTACGCCGCCCAGTTCATCCGCGATATGTAGTAAATCTTCTGAATGATTTCAGTTCTTGGCAGGATTAAGCATAATAATATCCCCGCCCGATTGAAGGTGCTATAATGATTCGTCGTCTCTGCGGTCCATAAGTTTTTCTGAATCAATGGAGCGGAAAAGATGAAATTAGTATACGATCCCCGTTACAATATCGCCTATCTCGGTTTGCGTGAAAAACGTCCGAAGTGGAGACGATTCGAATCAGCGACGAATTGAATGTGGATATGACTCCCGACGGGAAAATCTACGGGATCGAAATGCTCAACGCCAATCAGCAACTCATGGAGCAAGACGGTGGAAATTTCATCCTCGTCAACGAAGCCTTCGGCCAACAAAAAAATATTCCATTCAAATAATTGGAGCCGTTCATCGATCCAGCTCACTGGATGAATCGAAAAGCGCCTCCCCTCCATCAAAAATTCCACTACAAAACCAGCATTTTAAGAAAATACAACGCGATCGTAAAAGAGAGAGCGGAAAGCAATGTAGAGAGAACGATGATGGAACCCGCCAAATCCACGTCGCCTTTCATCTGCGAGGTCATGATATAGGAGGAAGCGGCAGTCGGCGCCCCCCCCATCAGCACCCCGCCAGCCCGCACCGTCCCCCGGCGCGTATAACAAAAAAGCCGCCCCCAGCGGCAGCAAAACGTTCTTGATACTCGTCACAACCGCCGCGCAAACCAGATCGCCTTTCAAGTTTTCCAGCGACACACCCGCCCCGACCGCCATCAGCGCTAAAGGAAGCGTAACGCCGGTAACGATATTCAACGTGCGGTCCGCGATAACCGGTATATGAAGCCCATAGTAACTCCACCCGATCCCGATCAGCGACGCGGCGATCAGCGGATTCAGAAAAACCTGCTTCGCCCAATACGTCCAGGAATGATTGCCGTCTTCCGTATGAGGAAGCAGCAGCGCGACGACGGCCAATAAATTAAGCAGGGGCACGATAAACCCCATCAGGATTCCCGCGCGAGTCAGCCCATCCGCACCGTGCGCGTTAAGAACGACCGCGAGTCCCACGATCGCCCAGTTGCCCCGAAACGCCCCCTGGCTGAACACCCCCCGAACCGCCGCAGGATAACGCCGCAGCGAAGCGTATCCATAAGTAAGCGCAAAGCAGACCGTCAAAGCGATCGCGCAGCCATACACAAGCGAAGGATTGAAATTAACCGAAAAATCCGACGTGCCGATCTTATAAAAAAGAAGCAACGGCAGAAAAACCAAGAAAACCAGCCGGTTGGAGCGATCCTGAAAATTCTGGTCGATCAGCCCGATCCGTTTGAGCACATTCCCCAAAACCATGACCAGAAAAACAGGAAAAACAATCGTAACAATCTCAAAAAATATCATAAAATCCTCAATCCAAATATCAGCATCCAAAAATACCCTAAACCCTAACCCCTAGACCCTGCTTTTAAGGAATTCATCCACACCCATTGTATTAAGAACATCCTCAGGCCCAAGCCGTCCCCGCCGCGCGGTTTTTAGGCCGAATCCCAGGTTGTCGAAATCCCGAAGCGCGTGAGTGTCGGTATCGAGTGTAAACGAGATGCCGTATGTTTTCGCCTGCCGGATATGCGCGTCGTTCAGGTCCAGCCGAAGAAAGTGCGCGTTGATTTCCAGAGCGGTCCCGGTTTCGGCGGCAGTTGAAAAGACTTTCTCCATATCCAGTTCGACCGGGGGCCGCCGTCCAAGCAGCCGGGCGGTGGGATGCGCCAGAATATCCACGTGGGGATTCTCCAGCGCCCGGCACACCCGTTCCGTCATTTTGTCGCGTGGTTGATCGAGCGCGATATGAACGGCGGCGATAACGACATCCAGCCGTTCGAGAAGTGAATCGGGAAAATCGAGCGTCCCGTCGGCGTGGATATCCACCTCCGAACCGCAGAGAATCCGAATCCCATCCTGTGATTCGTTGAATTGATGGATCGCCTCGATTTGCCGTTCCAAACGGTCCGGCTTCAATCCGTTAGCGATGCCCAGTGAGCCGGAATGGTCGGTCACGGCGATGTACTCGAAGCCCCGCCGTTCGGCTTCAAGTGCTAGCTCTTCCAAGGTCATCCGCCCGTCGCTCCAGGTCGTGTGGTTATGGAAAGCGCCGCGAATATCGGAGCGTTCGAGCAGTGGAGGGATTTCGTTCTGAAGCGCCAGTTCGATTTCATCCAGCCCTTCCCGCAGTTCCGGGGCAATCCAGTTCATACCCAGTTTTTGAAAAATGTCTTCTTCCGCAGCGCATGAAAGTAGTTCTTTCGATCCAGCCTTAAATAAACCCTGCTCGACGATTTCCAGTTTTTCCTTTTGCGCGTACACCTGCAATTTGTCATTATGCGCATCCGAACCGGTATAATACCGCAACGCCGCCCCGAATCGTTCCACGGAAATAAGGTGCAGATCGACAGGAATACCGCGTTTCAACACAACGCTGACACAATCGCTGCTCCGAGACAGTTCGTCCTGAATCCCGTCCGTCGCCAGAAATTCATCGATAACCGCCACACCGTCCCGAGCCGAAACCAACAGGACAAGCCGCCCAACCGTCTCCTGTCCCCGGCGCAGGCTGCCAGCGATTTCCGCTTTCTCAACACCTTCGACATTCGATAGACAATCCAGGATTTCAAACGCGATGGGGGCCGCGATGCCCAGATGAAAGCGCCCCGCCGATCCTTCCAGATTAAGAATACTCTTGAGAATTTTCTCTTCAGTCTTTTTCCCCATACCGGGCATCGATCGCAGTTGGCCCCGCTCCGCCGCTTGCTTGAGTTCGGAAATTGAGGCGATCCCCTGGGTTTCATAAATCAGTTTCACTTTCTTCGGCCCCAGCCCCGTCACTCTCAGCAAATCCGGCAATCCGTCCGGCAGAGACGCCTTCAATTCGTCATAATACGTAATTCGCCCGGTCTCGAACGCTTCGGCAATCTTCTCGGCAATCGCTTTACCGATCCCATCGATGGACTCTAGCATGTCGAGTGTATGCAAGTGCTCCAAAGGCTGGGAAAGTCCGTCAATCGCCCGGACCGCTTTTTGATACGCGCGAATCTTAAAGGGATTCTCTCCGCGTATTTCCAGCAGATTGGCGATCTCTTTCAGAATTTGAATAATTTCCGCTTCGTTCATCCTGGGATAGAATCCTTTCCAAAGGTATTATAATTGTACTGAAGATCGGGAGAAAATGAAAAGGCCAAAACGAAACGACAAAAAAAACCTCTGGTGCAGAACCGGATTCGGAATTACGATGAACGAAATCCAGTAACGAACAGGGAATTGACATGGATACCTATTTCTCACAAACTCTGAAAATCGCGTTTGTGGATTTAACCTTCAACTGGCCTCCCGTAGGCGGTTGCTGGATCGATGCCTTCCACGTGATAAAAGGCTGCCAGGATCGCGGGGCGGATGTCCGCCTGTTCGTGCCCGATTTCCAAACCTATTACCCGCGGGGACTCATCACCGAATCGCTTCCCTTCCCGGTCGAGTCCATTGCGTTTAACCGTCTGACATTCAATTTCAACACGGTTATGAAACGCTTCCGGCGGGTGGTGGACGGTTTCAATCCCGATCTGATTTTTCTGATGGACGGCTATCAGATGAAAAATCACCTGCTCACCGCGTTTGGCCCGGAACGTTGCTTTCTCCGTTTTTATGCCTACGAGTTGCTCTGTATCAATCTCCACTACTACCGCTATCACGAAAACCGGATTTGCAAAGACGGATACCTCGAAAACCCGATGGAATGTCACCGATGCTGGTTCCGCCGGATGCCCGCTATAGGCCGCGCGGCCCAAATCGCCGTCGGCTGGAAAGAGACGCATCCCAAACTTCATTTCTCCCAGGAATATCTGGCGAGCGGGGCATTCAGCGAATCCTACCGTCAGCGATTGTTGACGAACTTTTCCCGTCTGCGCGGTGCAATCGTCTACAACGACTTTATGCGTGAACAGTTGAATCCCTACATCCAAAACATCCAAACCATCCCGTCCGGAGTGGATACTCAAAGGTATACTCCCGCAGAGTCGCGCCCCTCGAACGAAGACGGAATCGTGCGAATTTTTCTACCCGGACGCGCCAACGATCCGCTCAAAGGTTTGGACAACCTGATCCAGGCGGGAGAACTTCTCGCCGGGGAAGGTTTCAACTTCGAGATCCACTATACGGCGGCGATGGATTGCCCCAAAACTCGCCCCTGGCTAAAAAATCGAGGATGGGTCAACCAGGACGAACTCGCCGAACTCTATCGGGAGATGGACATCATCGCAGTCCCGTCCACCTGGGTCGAACCGTTCGGCATCACCGCATTGGAAGGCATGGCGTGCGGATTGCCGATCGTGGCCAGCAAAATCGGCGGACTCGCCCATACCGTCGAACACGAAACCACCGGCTTCCACGTCCAGCCGGGAGACGCGACTGAGTTGGCCAATGCCCTGCGGCAATTGATCCCCGATCCCGGCCTTCGAAGCCGAATGGGCCAAGCCGGAAGAGAGCGTGTTCTCCAGCATTACGATTGGGACGTCATTCTGGACCGATACTACCTTCCGGCAATCGAGGGTTCGTTTCCCAAAAACAAAGAAAGCGTTTCGATAGAAGACGGACAATGATGAACGGTACGAACGAATCATCAGCAGTCGATAAACCCCCGAAAGGGAATGTATGGTACTGGAGCGCCCTGGGCTGGATCGCCTTCACCTTGGCCGCCCCCTATTACCTATTACGCATGTCGTTCGCAAAAAAATACCGCACCGGAATCAAAGAACGCCTGACCTGGTTCCCTCCCGAAAAAATCGCGCGCCTGAAAGACGGCCCCTTCATCTGGTTTCACACCGTCTCCGTCGGGGAATTACAGGCCGCCCGACCACTGATCGAACGTTTCAAACAGGACTATCCCGGTTATAAAATTCTAGTCAGCACCGTCACGGAGACCGGCCAGAATCTAGCACACCAAATGGACGTCGTCGACGAAGCCATTTATCTGCCCCTCGATCTTTACCTGCTTTGCAGGCGTGTATTGAACCTGGCGCGCCCCGCCTGTGTGATTGTCCTGGAAACGGAAATCTGGCCCAATTTCATCCGCGCCGCCAGCGATTTGAGCATCCCCCTGCTCCTGGTTAACGGGCGCATATCCGACCGCTCCTTCCAACGTTACCACTTGGCAGAGGGCTTATTTTCCCCCATCCTCAACCGTTTCGAGTCGATCCTCGCCCAAAGCCGTGAAGACAGCGTGCGCTTCGTTCGCATCGGGGCAAGCCAGGACCGGGTTCACCCCATCGGCAACCTGAAATTCGAGACCGCCGTCCCCGCCGAAGATTCGGACGAACGCCAGAAATGGCGCCGCATGTTCGGCATTGCCGAACATGAGATCCTACTCCTTGGAGGCTCGACGTTTCCCGGTGAGGAAGCGTTGATGGCACGAGTGGCCCGCGCGCTGAAAAACGATGGCTTACCCGTCAAACTTCTCCTCGCGCCAAGACATATCGAGCGAACCGCCGCAGTCGTCCACGAACTGGAAGCGCTTCATTGCCCAATTCAGCAGCGCTCCCGATTAAACGAAAACCACCCCAACGAAGACCCGCTCGCCATCGTTCTCCTCGACACAATCGGCGAGTTGCGCCACGTCTACGCCGCCGCCGATATCGTCTTTTTAGGAAAATCCATCCTGGCGCACGGGGGCCAGAATCCCATCGAACCGGCGGTATGGGGCAAACCCATTCTCTTCGGACCGAACGTGCAGAATTTCCGCGACATCTGCACCCTCTTCATTCGAGCGGACGCCGCGAAAACCGTCGCTGATGAAGCCAGTTTGATCGAAGCCTGCCGCGAACTCTGCCGATCGACGGAAGCACGAGCCGCAATGGGACAAAACGCCCGTCACGTCGTCGTCTCGAATCAAGGCACGATCGACCGGGTGATGGAAACCATTCGAGCGATTGTCCCCCCAGCCGGAGCCGCACCGTGAAAAAACAGAAATCCTCCCAATCCTTACACGACCGATGGCGGCAATGGGCCTACCGCGAAGAAGGCCCCCTTCGATACGCTGCGCCGATTCTATTACCCTTGTCGTTCGTCTACGGATTCGCCGCCCGTGTCCGCCGCTCCTTTTACAACCGGGGACGGTTCTCGTCAAAGGCATTCGATATTCCAATCGTCTCGGTGGGAAACATCACGGTAGGCGGCGTGGGAAAAACACCCCTGACGTTATACCTGGCCAAATTATTCCTCCGCCACGGCGTTCAGCCAGCCGTCGTCATGCGGGGCTACGGGCGTAAATCGAAAAATCCACTCGTCCTCAAACCTGACGCCTTCGATCCCAAAAAAGTTGAAACCTACGGCGACGAAGCCGCGCTGATATCGCTGACGGCAGAAATCCCCGTCGGAATCGGCGGCGATCGGGCGTCGGTGATCGAATGTCTCTTGGAAGAAACCGATTGCGGCGTGATCCTGCTCGACGACGGCTTTCAACACCGGCAGCTCAAACGCAGTATCGACCTCGTCGTGCTCGATGGAATCAAACCCGTCGGCAACGGCCACTGCCTGCCCTACGGCCCCTTGCGCGAACCGGCTTCCGTCCTGAATGAAGCGGATGCAGTCGTTTTTCACGCGAATACGATCGATGAGGATTGCGTCAGGCTGGTTCCCAAGCGCCTCGAACATTTCATCGGCGAACTGCAATGGCAGGATTTCATGCCCTTAAAAACATGGTTCCGGCATCGAGGAAATCCAGGCTTCCCATTAACCCATTTCGGAATAAAGCCGGTTGTGCTGGTTTCGGGAATCGGTTCGCCGGACCGTTTTCACCGGCAGGCGAAAACGCACGGCCTGACGATTCACGATTGCATCGTCTTCCCCGATCACCATTGGTTCACCGATGAAGACATCCGAAAACTCACGCTCAGATCGAGGGCACATCCCCTGTTGATGACAGAAAAAGACGCCATTCGCCTGATCGGCAAAAAAGAACTTCCCGACGAATTGGAGAACAACGCTGTTGTGATTCGATCCCAATGGATCATGCAGGAACCAGACGCTTTCGGCCAGTGGCTGAGCGATACACTATCCGCTCCAGACAACTCCCCCGAAAACGGTTGAATACATTTAGGAGTTTCAAATACGATGCCTGTAAAACAATGGGAAGATTATTACAACCAAGCCCACACAAATGGATTAAACTCGATCCATAAATTACCGGGTATCGCCTGCGCCTTCCATTCCGTGATCGACGGCTTTATCCGCGTAACACCCGATTTAATCGAACCGACACTGAAAACCAAACCTTCACTCAAACAAGCCGCACTCTCCGGCTGCAAGGGAGTATGTCCCGCCGAAATTCATTCACCCGAACATTTCATTCAGGGCCTTTTTTTCTCCCTCTATCGGGGCGAAGCCCTCCAACGAATCATCCGCTCCGAATCGACATACCGATGGGCATTGGAGACATTCGGGCCGGGCGAGTTCCGCCTGGGAGGCACATCGGGAAACATGGCGCGCACCCTGGCCCCGCTGGGTATCCCAGTCACGGTCTACGCAAATCCACTCACCGAAGAACTGGCGGATCTGTTCGGAGATTGGAATAATCTAACGACAATCGTAAAACGAGACGACGAGTACCGCCAGATCACCCCCAAACAAGCAGCCCTGGAAAAAGGTGTCTTTGCCATCCACTGGATTTTTGAATACGGAACCGATTTCAATCTCGAATTGGATGGAATCACCGTCCACCCGGAGCGGGCAAACCGCTACATCCCTTCCTGGAATCCCCGCAACAATCAATTCAGGATGGACCCGGATTTCGCCGAAGGATTTCTCTCACTGGCCCAGTCGTACAGCCATCTCCTTTTCTCCGGATTCCACCTTCTCTCGGAACGCTACCCCGACGGGAGCACATGCGTGGATGTCGTCGAGCCATTGGAAAAATATCTGAAAGAGGTAAAAAATCGAGCGCCGCAAATAAAAATTCATTTAGAACTGGCGTCCATCGCCTCCACTTCAACCCGCCGGGCAGTCTTGGAACATATCGCCCCTCACGTCCACAGCGTCGGCCTGAACGAAACCGAACTCCCACTCTTCATCGAAACACTAGGCGCAAAAGACGTCTTAAAACCGCTTCAAGAACAACCGAACGCACTCGATTTCTGCCAGGCGATCCATGCCTTCATCCAGACTACCGGAATCGAGCGCCTTCATTTCCACAACCTGGGCTATTATTTATGCCTGGAACGGAAACCTTGGCATTCGGCGGAAGATTCGCGCGATGCGTTGCTGTTCGCGGCGGTCATGGCGGCGGCGCGGGCAAAGAATGGGCTTTTCTCTTCTTCGCAGGACATCGCGGCGGGGCTTTCCGCTCCCATCGGGGATATCGGTTTGGAGCAGTTGGCTCTTCTCGCGCAAGCGTTGAAACAGCCATCGATCGCCGAAACCGGAATCGGCGTTTACGAAAATTTCACCCTGACCGCCGTCCCCACCAAATTAGTCCATAACCCCCTATTCACCGTCGGCCTGGGCGACACAATCTCCGCCGGTGCCTTCTTAACCGAATAGTCAATCACTCCAGCTTGCCGTCGCGAGCTTTCTGAATCGCCGTATCGATTCCGGGCATATCCGGCATCCAATACTTCGCCTGCTGAAAATAATTCCCCGCTTCGGCAAACCGTTCCGATTTCATTTCTATCCAGCCTAGTTGATAGTGAATTTCAGCGTGTTTGGGATACTCTTCCAGCAGAGCGTCCAGAATTTTCTTCGCTTCGGAGAGGTCCCCATTCGACATCAAAATCTTGGCCAGTGATAAATGGACCAGCATACTTTTCGGGGATCGTTCCAGCGCTTTTCTCGTAAACTGGATAGCGCGGTCCCATTGAAAGGTCTTCGCGTAAGCGATTCCCAGATTGTAATAAGGCGTCGGATTGTTCGGGTCTTTTTCGAGTGCTTTTTCAAATCGTTCGATCGCTTTGGGATAGTTGCCGGTCGCCAACGACCATAGCCCCCGATCGATTAACAGATAGACATCGATTTTATCTTTAGGATTAGGAAGAACGGCGTCAGCTTCCGTGGTCCCGTTCCCCAACCCGCCTCCCGCATACCCCAGCGACATTAAAGCCTCCGCGCGTCCGGAAGAGAGTTGACTGTCGGATGAAAAGCGTGCCGATTCCGTCAGTTCGATCAACCGGTCTTCCAATTCCGTTTTCAGGGCGAGATCGTGTTCGGGAGCATTTCCGATGAGCGATTGAAACTCGCGGGGATCACCGGCAAGGAGGTAGAGTTCCGGCGTGGGAGCGCTGATATATTTCCAGGCCGGATTTCTCAGCGCGTATAACGGACTCCAATTGTAAATCAGCGGATACTGCGTTTCCAAAACGATGGATCGCATGTGAACTTTCGCATTTCCGGCCAACCACGGAACGAGGCTGATCCCGTTCGTTGGAACGCTTCCCAGTTCGAAAAGTTCAATCAAAGTAGGAACAACGTCTTCCAGACTGACACTCTGTTTGATTCGCTTTCCCGTTCGTCCCGCCGTGCCTTTAGGCATTTTAACGATGAACGGAACCCGCACCGTCTCATCATACAATAACAATCCGTGGGTCAGTTCCTCATGATCGCCCAGCCCCTCCCCATGATCCCCAACAACGACCAGCAGCGTATCGTCATAGAATCCGGTCTCCTTCAAGCGATCGTTAAACTCCCCGATACACGAATCCACATAAGCGATCTCTCCCGCGTAAGGACGCTTGGCGTATTGTTTCTTGAACGGGACCGGGGGATTGTACTGCATGTGAGGATCATAAAAATGAAGGAACAGGAAAAACGGTTTTTCAGAATTTTTTTCCCGATGATCGCTCAACCACAGAGTCGCAGATTCCACTACCCGGTCCGCGCGCCGTTCGACGATCGACTGAAGGGCTTGGTAATTCTCTTGAGAGAACTCGTCATTAAAATACTCGAAACCCTGGTCGATCCCCATACGCCGAGACAGCAGTATCGACCCGATGACGCCAGCCGTTGCGTATCCCGATTCCTGAAAAAGTTCGGCAATCGTATCCGCGTCGCCGCTCAGCGTATGACCGAAATTTTGACGCACCCCGTGCTGGATAGGATGCAGCCCGGTCAGCAGCGAGCAATGCGCGGGAAGCGTCAGCGGAACGGGTGATACCGCATCGTCGAACCATAAGCCCTCTTCAGCGATCGCCGCCAGGTTCGGTGTTTTGACTTTAGCATTCCGGTAGGGCTGGACATGATCGGCACGGCAGGTGTCGATACTGATAAGCACGACGTTTTTACCCGCCAGCGACAGCCGGGACGATCCGTCCTGCCCTCCACAGGCGGCAAATATCAGAAGTCCTGCCAGGACCAAGCCAACCGTCAATTGAAAATGGATTCGATACAGCATGGTATTTGTCTTTATTTCGATTTCAGGCTACAGTAAAGTTGAAATAGGTGTGTATGGGCAGACCATGTGCCTACCCATAATCAATCCACCCCATCTATAGAAGTGTATGAGTTTTATCCCGGTTTGGCAAAGGATGCGATTGAAAAGGATTCACGTCATAAGAAGTGGGTAAAAAGTGAATTCTCTTTTTTCGATGTGATAAACAGACTGGTATTGTTGCTCCGTCACACGTGTTTAGATAAGTAACAGGAGGGCAGGCCTTATGCCTGCCCACGATCAATCAACCCCGTTATTTCAAGCGTGACATAACACGATACAAACCGTTAAGAATTGCCTGAATTAGTAAAGTGATATCCTGCTAATCCTTGAATCCTGGCCATCCTGATTCAGACGAAAAAAGGGAGAAACCGGGTAATACCAGAGCCTGACAGCAGAATTCAACACCAACAATGAGGTGCTTTGCATGAAGATTTTCAAGTATAAAACAACGCCGTTCTTGATTGGAATATGGGGTCTCTCACTCTGGCTGCTTCATCTCGAAGTGGTCAGCCAATCGTTTCTGACTCAGGACGCTTACATCGACATCGACAACGGAGCGTTGATTATGCGGCAGGATTATCTCGGCCACTACCTCGGCAATAAAAAGATCGGTTACTCCCGCTTTATCCTTAAGGAAGACAATAGCGAGTCGGAGACCAAACTACCGGGTAAATATTTTCTCTGCCAATCGGATTTGTTCATGCGTATCTCCGTGCTGGGCACATCGGTCGAAATCAAATCCTCGCAAAAAGGGGAGGTAAACGAAGACCTGTCCTTACGAACGGTAACAATGTCTTATGAGGCCAGCGGTCAGCGCCTCTCCATCCTGGCGACAGTGGACGGGAACAACCTTCTCGTCACGACGAAATCGGAAGGCAGTTCACAGGATTCCACGCTCCCGCTCCCCTCGCCCGTCTACACGACCGACATCGTACATCTGCTCTTGGCCCGGGAAGGCCTTGAAGTTGGGATGCAGAGAACCTATCCGGTCTACGACGCAATGACGATGTCGCTCGGTAAGATCATCGCCAACGTGCAAGCGAAGGAGACAGTCGAGTTACCCGATGGGAAAAAAGTGGGCACGTACCGGATCGAGCTCAATTTCAAAGGTTACAAATCGACGGCGTGGGTCAACGAAGACGGCGACATTTTCAGAGAAAAAATGCAGATGGCCGGGATTTCCTTCACATCCGTGCGTGAAAGCCGTGAGGAAGCGATCGATATGAGTTTCGTCGCCGAAGACGTGCGAAAAGAGCCGGATGCGGAAATCACCGACATCATCGAGTCGTCCAGTATCAAAATCGATCCCCCGATCGAACACCCAGAAAATGTTTCCCTCATGAAAATCGAGATGACGGGAGCCGATTCGGACGATATCGTCTTCGACCAAGCCTTCCAGCAGCTCCTCGAAAAGAAAGACGAGAGTCTCATCATCCAGGTGAAGCAGCTCGATTACGCCAAAGCCAAACGGGATGCCCTGAAGAGCGCTCCACCCTATAAAACCGACGATCCCGAATTGGAACCGTTTCTAAAAGACGAGCCGCTCATCCAGAGTTCCCACCCACGCATTCGTGAAAAAACGCTGGAGGTCACGTCGGATGCGAAGTCGGATTGGGAAGCGTGCACCGCCATCGCGCGCTGGCTGTATGAGGAAATCAAGAAGGAGAACCGCGTCACCATCCCCTCCGCGCTCGAACTGCTCAATTCCATGAAGGGCGACTGCAACGAACATTCGACATTGATGACAGCCATGACCCGATCCATCGGTATCCCCGCCAAAATCTGTGCAGGCTTGGTCTATGTCGGCGAAGACGCCGGTTATACCTCCGGTTTCTATTACCATGCCTGGAACGAGGTATGGATCGGCGGCCAGTGGTATCCCATCGATTCAACCCTCAACCGCATCCAGATGGACGCCGCCCATATCAAGTTAGCGGAAGGTTCCCTGGACGCCCAAATCGAAATCGCCAAACTCATCGGAAACCTCAACGTAAAAATCCTAAATATCCAACACAATAAATAATCCCCAAACTCACACGTTAATCCCCCCTATTCCAATAAATCCCGTGCCTTCGAGATTAAAAGGTTTTCACCCTGCTCATCCTGCAAGTCCAGGCTATCCAGGAAACGAAGTGCTGGAACAGCATTCAGACAAAAAACCGTAGGTACAGTCTCCTGTGCCTGCCCAGGCAGCCCATCAAAACACCCTAAATCCCACCGCTCCCAGCTACACCGGATCATAATAAACAATTTGTCTCCCAAGTTTTTTTCGTGAATTTCGTCCCCCTTCGTGCTAGGCCTGGTTGGTAATCACGGTTTATCGTGATTCAAAAAAATCCGTGAAATCCAAAAACGAAGCGCTGGAACAGCAAAAAATCCGTGCCATCCGTGATTCAATAAAATATTCGCTAAACCACTGATACAACAAACCTTAAACCACCTCCCCAAAAAATAGATGGCAAAAGTTGCGGTTTTTTTTCTATTACAGACCTCACTAATTGAAACCAATCATCCATCAAAAATCCCTAAGTT
>CAZSIZ010000027.1:0-31624 GCA_964606645.1 uncultured bacterium | reverse complement strand
GGACTGAAAATCCTTGTGTCCCCAGTTCAAATCTGGGCCTGGCCATTTTTCATTTTAAATCCCTTCACTCGTTATATTAATTCCCCCTCATTACCCTTTTCAATCAAAAACGTTTATCAACCTTATCCTGTCAGGCATAGAGAGTAAAAATATCAAAAGCAGCGTTTTGGATCGACATTAATCGATTAACGGGAAAGGGAAGAAGAATGAGAACGCTTTCCAGTATACTCCTATTTTTTAGCCTATTTGTGTTTTCGGTGAACCTTCATTCATCGGAGGGCAATCGAGAAACACCGGATGAAATCATTGGACAATGGCCGCAAGCGAAGGCCTGGAATTGGTATAACGAGCTGGAGCCGGTTCGAGGCTGCAATTACCTTCCCGCAACGGCGGTGAATACGACGGAGATGTGGCAGGCGGACACCTTCGATCCAGATGCGGTCGATCGTGAGTTGGGCTGGGCGGAATCAGCGGGGTATAATTCAATTCGCGTCTTTCTTCAATATATCGTCTGGAGAGACGATCCGGCGGGAATGAAAGAACGAATCGACCGCTTTCTGTCGATTGCCGAGCGTCATGGAATCAAGACGATGTTGATCTTCTTCTGTGATTGTTCGTTTGCCGGGAAGGAGCCTTATCCCGGCAGACAGGACGACCCGGTTCCTGGAGTGCATAACAGCGGGTGGGTTCCCAGCCCTGGCTTGAAACGCGTCGGCGACCGTTTGCAGTGGCCCGATCTCGAACGGTACGTGAAGGACATAACAGAACGTTTTGGGAAAGACCGGCGTGTATTGATTTGGGATTTGTATAACGAACCGGGTAATTCCAATCAGGGTGAAAAAAGTCTGCCACTGGTTGAAGCCGTCGCTCGATGGGTGCGTTCGTGTCATCCCGTCCAACCGTTGACTGTGGGCGCATGGACAGATTTTGAGGGGAAGATGTCAAAACGTTTGATTGAATTATCCGACATCGTTTCTTTCCATACTTACGGCAGTGCTGAAGATTTAAAGCGTGTTATCGCGATATGCGGTAAGTATAAAAGACCGATGCTTTGCACGGAGTGGCTGAAACGTCAGAGTGGGAATACGTTTCAAACTTTCCTGCCTGTTTTTTCAAGGAACCATATCGGGTGGTACCATTGGGGCTTGGTAGCGGGGCGTACGCAAACCTATATGCCCTGAGGATCGAAGAAGGGCGATCCCATGCCGGCCGTATGGCAGCACGATATGTTTCATCCCAATGGGAAACCCTATGATTCCAGCGAGATCAACCTGATCCGCCGCTTTTCGTTTCAATGAACTTTATTCAGTTTTTTTTGATAGATTGTGGTCATGGAATCGGTATGAAAAACATGAAAGAACTATACGTGACAACCCGGGACGAGTGGCGTGAATGGCTGGCCCGGAATCATGACAGGGAATCCGGGATTTGGCTGATTTTCTACAAAAAGCATACACAGATGCCCACGCTTGAGTATGATACAGCGCTCGAAGAGGCTTTGTGTTTTGGCTGGATAGACAGCATTATCAGGAAGCTTGATGATGAACGATATGCGCGAAAGATGACATCTCGAAATAGTAACAGCCGATGGTCGGAGCTGAACAAGAGTCGAGTCAGGAAACTGATCGAGCAGGGCCTTATGATGGAACCGGGTCTCGCGAAGATCGAGCAGGCCAAGAAATCCGGTCTCTGGGAACAATCGGATCGACCGCAGATTTCATTTGAGATTCCCAAAGAACTTGAAAAGGCATTTAAAAAAAACAAAAAAGCGAAAGCGTTTTTCGACCAATTGGCTCCTACATATCAAAAACATTTCATTGGATGGATCGCGGTCGCAAAACAGCAAAAAACGAAGAACAAACGGGTAAAGGAATCGATTGGTTTGCTGGAAAAGGGTGAGAAACTAGGAATGAAATGATCGGTTGGATTAAAAATCTTCGAGGAAAGCGATGATCTCTTCGGGCGTGCGCATACGCCCCACGCCGGTGTCACCGGAGGCCAGCTCGCCCGTCACTCCCAGCAGGGCACTCGGGTCAGAAAATGCGTGCCGTGACCGGTGTAAACGTCAAGACCATCAACCACAGCAGACCGATTCGATAGAGAGAAGCACGCATCATCGTTAAATTAAAGTCGCTGTAATTTATCTAGTATAGCAAAATAATTTGCTGAATACGATCTTTAATTGAAATTATATCCTACATGAATAATCGCTTTCGGATTCAGGGAGCAGAATTCCCGGTTAGGGCTTGCTTCCAAGTACGGCTATGATATTGTAGCGCATGCTTCCAGTCTGCTCAGTGAAAGAATACAGGCTGGAAGCCTGCACCACAATTTCATAAGGATCGAATAACACCATGAATAAACTGGCTCAACGAACGACACGAATCGACTCATCCGGCATCCGGAAAGTCTTCTCCCTGGCCGCCGATATGAAAAACCCGGTCAACCTCTCCATCGGGCAACCCCATTTCGACGTGCCCGAAGCGGTGAAGCAAGCCGCGATCAAAGCCATCCAGGATGGGAAAAATTCGTATACCCTGACCGCCGGGATCCCGGATTTGCGCGACAAGATCAAACAACACTACCTTCAACGCAAGCAGGATTTGGGCGATGTGATGATTACGTCGGGTGTCTCTGGCGGGATTCTGCTTGCTTTCATGGCCCTGTTGGACGAAGGCGACGAAATCATCGTCCCCGATCCCTATTTCGTTATGTACAAACACTTGGTCAACTTTATCGGGGCCAAGCCGGTCTTCCTGGACACCTATCCCGATTTCCAGCTCGATCCCAATCAACTGGAAAGCCTGATCACGCCGCGCACCAAAGCGATTTTCATCAACAGCCCCTCCAATCCGACGGGAACCGTCTACAGCGCCGAACATCTGAAAGCCATCGCTGCCGTGGCAGATAAACACAACCTGCTGTTGATCTCGGACGAAATCTATGAATGCTTCCTCTTCGATTCCGAACCCCGAAGTCCGGCGGAATTTTATCCCAACACGCTGATCCTGTCGGGCTTCTCCAAATCGTCGGCGATGACCGGCTGGCGGCTGGGATACGCCTACGGCCCCAAAGACGTGATCGCAGCCATGATCAACATCCAGATGTATTCGTTCGTGTGCGCCCCCAGTTTCGCTCAGGTGGGTGGGGTCGCGGCGATGGACGTGGACATGGCTTCGTTCCAACAGGACTACAAACAGAAACGCGACCGAATCTACGAAGGGCTGAAATCCCATTACAATGTGAGCAAGCCAGGCGGCGCGTTTTACATCTTCCCCGAAGCACCCAACGGGGACGGGGACGAATTCGTCATGAAGGCGATCGAGAATAATCTGCTGGTCGTACCGGGGAGCGTCTTTTCCGAAAGAAAGACTCACTTCCGTATTTCCTTCGCGGCGCCGGACGAAACGATCGACCGGGGCCTTGAAATCCTGACACGGCTTGCGAAGGAATCTTCCTGACGTGATTTTTTTGTAGCGCAGGCTTCCAGCCTGCACCACAATGAGGACCAAACAATGAAAATTGAAACCATCGAAGCGTTTCCGGTTTGTTATCCCACCGTTGGGCGTTTCAAATTTCTGGAAGGGCCTGAAGGAACACCGATTGGACGGACGGCAGTGTTGGTCAAGATCACGGACGACGACGGAACCGTGGGCTGGGGAGAAAGCGTGCCCGTGCCCAAATGGGCTTACGAAACCCTGGAATCCGTCACCGATACCATTCGGCGCTACCTGGCTCCCGAACTGTGCGGGGCCGATCCCTTCGATCTCCACACCATCCATCAGATCATGGACCGCGCGATCTGTCCGGGATACACCACGGGAATGCCGCTGTGCAAAGCCGGGATCGATATCGCGCTTCACGACTTGATTACGAAATCGCTGAACTGTTCGCTCGCCCAATACTGGGGCCGGCCGGAAGGGGGAGAAATCCTTCTGAGCTGGACGCTCAATCCGGCGACGATGGATCAACTCGACGGCATGATCGAAGAAGGCTGGCAGAAGGGCTACCGGAATTTCAACGTCAAGGTGGCTCCCGATCCCGTATTCGATCTGGAACTCTGCCGCCGGGTGAAAGAGCGTGTTCCAGACGGCTTTCTATGGGCAGACGCGAACGGGGGATACGATCTGGCGTCGGCGACTGCCGTGGCTCCGAAACTCGCCGATATCGGCGTCGATGTGCTGGAAGCCCCGCTTCGACCCAACGCGATTTCCGGTTATCGGCAATTGAAAAAACAGGGCGCGCTGCCGATCATCATGGACGAAGGCGTGATTGCTCCGCGCGATCTGATCGAGTTTATCCGCCTCGATATGCTCGACGGAGTGGCGATGAAACCGGCGCGCAGCGGGGGCTTGCTTCCCACGAAGCGGCAGATCGAAATTGTGCTCGACGCGGGCCTGATCTTTCTAGGCAGCGGACTCTCCGATCCGGACGTGACCCTGGCGGCGTCGCTGGCGTTATTCAAGGCGTATGGACTCTCCTATCCAGCGGCGTTGAACGGCCCGCAATTCCTGAATCACAGCGTGATTACCAAACCGTTCGTTCCACGCGAAGGGAAAATTTCCGTGCCATCCGGTCCTGGGCTGGGCGTTGAAATCGACGAGGACCAGCTCAACGCGATCCGGGTTGACCGATAACCTCTTCTTCCACTCTCTCCGATTCCGTATTCCTGGAAACCAGTTCGTAAAACTGCAGGGGATTGCCTTCGTAGTAATTACTAAAAACGTCGTAGGTTTTCAGTGATTTTACTTCGTAGTATTTCTCCAGGATAGGAAAGTAATCGTCGAAGGTCTTCCAGCGAACGTAGAAATTCGGGTGGTATCGCTGGATTCGCCAATCCAGGCTTTGCGTGCCATGCTTGTCGTTGATCGATTCGATGCCGGTTGTCAGTCCAATCTGGTTGGCCTGGTAGCCCAGCAGGACATTACGGGAATGGCCCCGCTCTTCGATCTGCGCGTGGATGTCTTGAGCCATCTCGATAAAGGAATACGACGGGAACGATAGATAACGAATCACGTTCACCCCGCCAATCGATACAGACAGCAGCACCAGCACGCCAAACACCATCGAATAAATATTCTTTTCCCCTTTTTTCAGTAAATCATCCGCGATGATAGCGAGGAAGACCGTAAGAGGGATCATCAACGGGAGGTAATACCGGGGCGGGAAGTAATGGTTGAAAGCGATCATCAGAAGCAGAATCACCGTCCATAACACAGACAGCTGTACGAGCCGGTTTTGCCTGAATTTCCGGTCGAGAATGAAATAGAAGAACGCGTAAATCATGCCTATTGGATAGAGAATCTTACCCAGATATTTACCGAAATAGAGGCTTTTAATCAGACTGTCGATCATTCGTTTAAGCGTGAATTGGACGCGTGACGTGATATTTAAATCGATAAAAAATCGGAAATCCTCCCGGTATGGAACGACGACGAAAATCCAGTAGAGTATCCCCGCAGCCCCAAGAATCGATAGAAAAATCCCCAGTGCGACCATGCGCTTGCCCAGCAGATTTCCTTCCATCAATAAAATTGCTGCGAGCAAAACCGGAAGCGCGAAAATCGCGCTTGTTTTGATTAGCATCGCCAATGCGAAACACAAGGCGGATAGACCGGCAAAGAGTAACCGGTAACGTTCAGCGGGATGGATAAGAAACGCCAGGGCCGCCGTAACGAAAAAAATCATCGGCATCTCAAGAATGGCAAGGCGGTTGAAGGCGAACCACGTATAATTGGTCGCTAAAATCGCCAGCGCGATAACACCCGCTCTGCGCCCGGCATGTGTGGAGAGCATGTGATAGACCAATCCGCTAAGCAGAATTGAAAAGAGAACGACCGTCAACCTCGCCGAGAACAGACCGAGTCCGAAGAGGCGGAATGAAAGCGATTGGATGGCGAAGAAGAGCGGTGTGTTGACGGCTGGGTTGAAATCGCCGGGGATGTGCCAGTCTCCGGAAAGAACGTCGGCGGTGGCGTTACGGGCGTACCAGCCCTCGTCGGTGTAGAGCAGCCCCGACCAGGTCAGTTCGTGAGGGAAATCCGCTTCCAGGTGAACCAGCCGCGCACCGAACACAACGATAAAAAAGATAATGAGAAGAATTGAATTTCGGTGGGATCGATTCATAGCATTCAATTAATCGGTTCGCATCCCTGCTTCGGAAACCGGAAACACGATCGAACGAATCGGAAGGTTCCAATCTCTCGATCAATACAGCATAAAGTCACGGACGCTCACCGGCGCGGGTTGGATCGGGATGATATAGGCCACGGCGGGAATCTCGACGTTGTCTGGTTTTTCGTGAACGCCGACGAGCAGTTCACCGATTCCGTCCTTGTTGAGGTCGCCGAGAAAATCGATCGACACACCGAAATTGTCCCCCTCATTCCGCCCGAAGAGATTCAAACTGGAAGCCGCCGTATCGCCTGCCCCATCCGCGACGATGACGACGACCCCTCCCTGGTTTTTCGCGGAAGGAATAGCCGGGTTGGATAAATAGGGCGCACCGGTGAAAAGCATTGTCTCCGAACACGTCAGATCGAATCCATAAAGCGCCCGCTTTTCTGGGCTGAAGAGAAAGAAATCCTTTCCCGGCTCCTCAAACTGATCGATAAGGATATCCTGCGATTCGAAATGACTTACAAACACAACTCCAACCGCTCCGTAGAAATCGTCGTCGCCGTCCAGCCCGGCGTTTACCATACCGGCCGCCAGTTCGATTTTCCCATCCCGGTTCAGATCGCAACCCAGGATCGAACCGATTTCATGTCGGTCCGAAATCGAGAACAACTGAAAAGTCACTTTCCGGCGCGCTTCAGGCAGTTCTTCTATTCCGATTCTCCCTGCCAAGCGGTCTCCGGCGGGAATGATAAAGAGGGCGCTGCTGCCTGGCTCGGAGGAATTGACCCCGGCATATAAAACGAGATCTGATGAACCGTTTTGAAGCACATCGCCGACCGGTTTGAAATGAAGCCCGAAATTGGAGACGTTCTGGCCGAGCGTTTCGCTGTCATTCAGGATCGTCAGAGTCGATTCCGGATCGAGCGATTGAGTGTTGATAATTTTTTCGGGAAATGTGCGCTGCCCGTAAATAATATAAGCCGCTCCCAAGAGACCTCGATCCGGTGAGAGATAAAACGGGCTGGGGAGAAACAGATCGGAAGACGCGTCGCCGTCGAATTTTTCCCCGCCGCCCAGAAACAATCCCAGCTGCTCGCCGGGTGCGCCTTCAACGACGAGCAATGGAACGCTCTCATCCGCCACATCGATCACCGGAGGTAAAGCAGAAATGCCACCGATGACGTAGACACGGCCTCCCGCGCCTTGATACGGTGCACCGACAGCCACATCGGCACGGCCGTCACGGTTGACGTCCTTCACCCCGACAACGGAAGTACCAAATCCGCTGCCCGGCGGTCCCACGATGATAAATCCGTTCGGCCCAAGGTTCGACAGATTAACGACTTTGGGGAATTTTCGTTTACCTAGAACCACGTAAACCGTATCGGCAAAGGGAGAAGCGATCGCCAGTTCCGGCAGACCGTCTCCGTTGAAATCTCCGATGTTTCGGATGATATGGCCGGTATTGCCGCTCGAATCGCCACCGATAATTTTAACCGTTCCTTCGGGAGGGGCATTCATATCAACTGTTTGAGCGCCCGGCGATAGGCATATCGCAAGAAGGAGTCCGACCATCATCAAAAACGTTTTCATTGATTATCCCTCTGTCATCCGGCGACGGCAATGGTTTGACGAATCCGCTCCAGGAGACCTGGATTTTATTCACTGCATGAACGTGATATAGTTATATTATCATAATACACGATACTTGTCCGGCATTCGAGCCGAATGAGTGGATGCAGTTTCTCCCTGAGCCGCGCGAGTGAACCATGCTGAACGACCTACCGGGAAAAACGATTCTCATCACATCCGGCCCGACGTTCGCGCCGATCGACGCCGTGCGGGGATTGACCAACCGATCGTCGGGGCGGCTGGGCAGCGAGCTGGCAAGAACGTTCAGCCAACACGGCGCACAGGTCATCCTGCTGGCGGGGGAGACCAGCCTGATTCCACAAACGGCCTATCCCGGCGAAGACAGTTCCCGCATTCAGGTAGAGCGTTTCACCACGGTTCCGCAGCTGAAACAACAGATAAAGGGCCGACTGACGTCCGGCGGGATCGATGCGGTGTTGATGGCGGCGGCGGTCTTGGATTACCTGCCGGTGGAGACGGTGGAGGGCAAGAAGCGTTCGAGTGGCGATTCATGGACCGTGACGTTCAAGCGGGGAGAAAAAATCATTGAACGGATTCGTCACTGGGCACCGGATGTCTTCCTGGTGGGTTTCAAGTTGGAGACAGCCATTTCCCTGGACGAACTGACCGCGCGCGCCGGAGACCTCATCCAGCGAAGCGGGGCGGGATTGGTCGTCGCAAACCGTTTGGAGGAAATCGATTCGGAACATCACACTGCCTATCTGATTGAACCAGACGCCGATGGAAACTTGAACGCTTCTCCGCCAATCGAAACACGCCAAGCCATCGCCGAAGCTATCGCCGAATGCCTCTACCGACATTTCGCATGATATAATTGATTTCGACGCCGTGACGAAGACCACAAAATACTAAGACAACGGAATCGAGGAGAGTCCCATGAAACTGGAATCGAAAAACATCCTGCTGGGCGTGACGGGCGGGATTGCGGCGTATAAGTCGGTCACGCTCGTTCGTTTGCTCAAGAAAGAGGGATCGAAAGTGCGGGTGGTAATGACGAAATCCGCTCAGCAGTTCATCACGCCCCTGACGATGGCCTCGCTTTCCGAAAATCCCACCGCGACGGACATGTTCGATCCCGCCGTCCAGCACGAAATCGGACACATCACCTGGCCGGAATGGGCGGACTTGGCGCTGATCGCTCCCGCGACGGCGAACATCATCGGCAAAGCCGCCAACGGCATCGCGGACGATCTGCTGTCCAGTATGATTCTGGCGATGCAGTGTCCGGTGATCTTCGCGCCCGCCATGCACCATCAGATGTGGAGCCATCCGGCGGTTCAACGCAACCTGGAAACGCTGCGCGGCTTTGGATACGCCATCATCGAACCGGCAACCGGCGAGTTGGCCTCTGGAGACACCGGTGTCGGCCGAATGCGCGCCCCCGAAGAAATCATTACCTTCCTCGAAGATTTTTAGTCCATCCGATCATTTCAATCCCAGTTTCTTGCCCTTTTTCAGTAAAACAATTGACTCCATTACCCGTTTGTCCTTTGTTTATTGTTGCTTAGCGACAGCAATCCATCCGATGAATTGTTTCTGGTATGTGGGTGCCAATTGGTCGAAAAACGCTTTCGCTTTGTTGTTTGTTTTGAATGCCTTTTCAAGTTCTTTGGGAATCTCAAAGGAAATCTGCGGTCGATCCGATTGTTCCCAGAGGCCGGTTTTCCTGGAAAATTCTGGCCTCGCTGGGTAGAGGGTGTCGTGTCTTATGGCCTGTCTTTCATGTAGAACATGATTTCAATTAAAGGTCGTATTTAGAAGGTTTTATGGCTATACTAGGTGAATTACAGCGATTTTAATATTACGATGATGCGTGATTCTCTCTGTCGAATCGGTTTGCTGGGGTTGATGGTCTTGGCGTTTACGCCGATCACGGGGCAGGTCTGCGCGGCGGACACGGCAAGGATTCTCTGTCCCGATCAGAAGCCCCAGACCCCGATCCTGTTGGGAATCGAGCGGCTGGAATCGGTGCTGAAGGCGCAGAAATGGACGGTCGTTAAAGCCTTCGGTCCCCAGCAAAAACCGAGCGTCTCCACGAAATTGGAAATCATTGTTTCGCCCTTCGATGCGAAATTCCACGCGGGAGAAGGCACCGAATTGTTTCGGAACGTGGTCGGAACGAAGGCGGAATCGAGTGCCCTGCTGGTTTTCCCCAAGGCCGACCAATTGCGAGTGTATGTCATCGGGCGTGATCCTGTGGGGACTATGTATGCCACGTTCCACGCCGCCGACTGCCTGGCGTACACCCCGCCGTCGATGCCTCTCGAACAGCGCATCCCGGAAATGAAGCATACCCCTTCCGTCTCCACGCGCGGGATTCACTTGATGCTCCACCGACAGGCGTTGGCCGATCCCTACTCCTGGTTTCATTCCCAGGTGTTCTGGACCGCCTATCTGGACATCCTTTGCCGCGCCCGGTTCAACTATCTCGAACTCCAGGGCGTCTTCGACCTCCTGTCGGCTGAATTGACCAATCTGTTACCCTACTTCATGTACTTACCGGAATTCAAGCAAGTGGGCGTCGGGATCGATGAAGCACCGAAGAACATGGCGTCCCTCAAGCGAATTATCGAACTGGCTCACGAACGGGGGATCAGCGTTACGCTTGTCAATTCCGCCGTCTCCTGGAATATCTCCGGCGGACAGAATCCTCCCGCCGCCAATGATGATTTGCTTCGCTATACGAATCAGGCGATTGCTTTCCTGATGAAAGAATGCGCCACACTCGACGGGGTGGGGATTCAAGTTTCCGAAGCGGAAACCAAAGCAGAATTTTTCTTCGACACCTATATCAAAACGTTAGACGCCTTGCCCCACAAACCGGCGTTGTTTCTCCGAACTGGCCAATCCGATCTCGAACAGGTTAAGAATCTGGCTGGAACTTATGGGGGGCGTTCCATTCTCGAAGTGAAATACAACGGCGATCATTTGGGGCTTCCTTATCCAGTCAGCGGGGGGCGGATGAGCCAATGGCCGGCCTATTCCTATCAGGATGTATTCAACCAGCCACACCGTTACGGCGTCCTGTTCCAAATTCAAACCGCCGGCACACACCGGGTTTTTCCCTGGGGTGATTCGCACTTTATCCGCAGCGCTTTGAGAAATACGAATTTGGCGGGCGCAAACGGTTTCGTCATGCAAACCCACGCCACCTATTCCCCGCACGTGGATATGATGACCAATTCCATGCAGTCTGATTTGCGTTATTACGCTTGGTCCTACGAACGGGATTGGTATTGGTACTGGCTCTGGGGCCGGTTGGCCTATAACACTGGCGAAGCGGAGAAAGTTCTGATCCATGGATTCGAGGATCGTTTCGGCAAAGCGGCGGGACCGTTGTTATACCGTGCTCTACAGCACGCCAGTCAGGTGATCCCCGCGATCAATAACGTCTGTTATCTGGGGCCGGACAAAAGCCACACTGCACCGGAATTCGAGCCGCCGATGGATTTGGCCGAAGCCCTTCGCGTTCAGCCGCTCGATTCATTCGCCATCCGCTCCGTTTCCGATGAGATTCATATCTTGAGTGAGGGAAGAACCGACAGCCGCCGTTCTCCCTGCGATCTGCTGGATGATGCGGTGAAGGGAGCGGCGGAAGGAGTGCGTCTCGCACAATTAGCGGGGGCGCATTTCAACGATTCGACCAAAACCCAGCTGACGCTCAAGAAGGAATGGAACGCCTGGCTGATCGATTTCAAAACACTGGCTGCGTTGAGCCGTTACTGGCGGGATCAAATCAACGCAGCGGTTCAAGTCGGTTTCTTTCAGACCACAGGAGACGTTCCTTCACTGATTCTCGCCTCCCAGAATGTCCAAACCGCCGGGGAAGCGTGGGAAGAAGTACGTGTGTTGACGGAAAAACATTACCGCCCCTTTTTCGAGCCGTTCCGAATTCAGGCCTCCAATTTCCACTGGAATCACTATACCTCCCGCACGGATGAGGATCAGAAACTCATCGCGCAACTCTATGAATCCTGGACGAATCTCAAGCAATTGCCCTCGACCGGAGGTCATTTCCGCGTCACCCGTTCCGCCCCGTCTCAGCCGATTTTATTGACGCTTTCGGTCCCCCCGTCGATCGAACTGGCGCAGGTTTTCGCTAAGATGCAAAACAGTGAAGGTGTGACCAAAGACATCCCGCTGGAACCGGCCCGAATCGCCGGTGTCTATTACGCCGAAATCCCTTCGTCGAGGGTTATTCCGGGTGTCTTTCGTTATTTCTTCAGTGGCGCTACTTTGGACAATCAAACCGTCCTCGTACCATCCAATAGACCGCCTTTCACCGTTGCCGTTACGGATGATGACGAACCACCCACTATCTCATCGTTGAAACACACCGTCAACAGCGCCCGAAATCGGGTGAGCGTAACGGCGGAATTTGTCGATCCAGCCGGGATTAAATCCGCCACCATTCTCTGGAAACGCTTTCCCTCGTCCGAATCGTGGCAGAAAACGATTATGAGAAGTTCGGGTCCGGTATACAGCGGGGTGTTCCCGCTCACGAACGAAGGCGCACAATTCGCCGTGGAGGCCGTCGACGGTCTGGGTAACATCCGCCGTATCCCCGATGTGAAAACGGAAACTCCCTTCTCGATCATCTCCCCCGCCGGGAATGAGTGATTTTCTCTGAAAATCAACCCTTCTCCCATTCATTTTTAACAACAACTTTCTTGTTCGATCTTGTTTGTATCGATTTAATTTTTTGATATAATCTCCCCGTTTCAACTTATGTAATGACACGAAATGACATTAAGACGTAATGGTAAAAACTGGAAATCGAACGACAACTTTTTGATAATACTAAAAATGAACATATGACTTGTCATATTATATTTCGGAGGTGAGAGATGAGTGGGGCGGACAACAACCATCAGGAAACGATCCAGGCGTTATTGGAAGAGGAGCGCTGGTTCGAAGCGTCGAAAGAATTCACTGAACAGGCCAATGTGAACGATTCATCCCTCTACGACCAATCGGCAAGCGGCCGCGAAAAATTCTGGGCGAAGATGGCGGAAGGACTCGATTGGTTCGAACCGTGGCATACGGTTCTTGAGTGGAATCCTCCGTATGCCAAATGGTTCTCCGGCGGCAAACTGAACGCCAGTTACAACTGTCTCGACCGTCATATCAAGAACGGACTGCGCAACAAAGCCGCCATTATCTGGGAAGGTGAACCCGGCGACCGGAGAACGCTGACGTATTGGGATATGTACCGCGAGGTGAACAAATTCGCCAATTGCCTGAAGCGTCTGGGGATCCACAAAGGAGACCGGGTCGCCTTCTATATGCCGATGATTCCCGAATTGGCGATTGGGCTGCTTGCCTGTGCCCGGATCGGAGCCGTACATTCCGTCGTATTCGGGGGCTTCAGTCCCGAAGCGCTGCGAGACCGGATCAACGACGCCGAAGCCAAATTGCTCATTACGGCTGACGGTGGCTATCGGCGGGGAAACCTGCTGCCGCTGAAACACGACGCGGACATCGCGTTGCGGGAAACACCCTCCATCGAGCATGTGATTATCGTCAAACGGGGTGACTTCCCCATGCACGTCAAAGAGGGCCGGGATCATTGGTATCACCGATTGATGCAGGATGTGGATTCTTACTGCGAACCGGAACCGATGGACGCTGAGGATATGCTTTACATTTTGTATACCTCTGGAACGACCGGTAAACCGAAAGGCATCATCCATACCACCGGCGGCTACATGACCGGAGTGTACGCCACGACGAAATACGTATTCGATCTGAAACCCGACGACGTTTTCTGGTGTACCGCCGATATCGGGTGGGTGACTGGGCACAGTTATATTGTCTACGGACCGATGGCGAACGGGGCGACACAGATCATGTACGAAGGTACTCCGGATTGGCCGGATCGGGATCGTTTTTGGGAGATCGTGGAACGATACGGTGTCTCCATTTTTTATACGGCTCCAACAGCGATCCGCGCTTTTATGAAATGGGGAACGGAATGGTCGGAGAAACACGACCTGAGCACGCTGCGCCTTCTGGGAACGGTGGGAGAACCGATCAATCCGGAGGCCTGGATGTGGTATCACGAACATATCGGCGGAAAGAAATGTCCGATCGTCGATACATGGTGGCAAACGGAAACGGGAAGTATTATGATTACACCATTGCCTGGCGTGACTCAAACGAAACCCGGATCGGCGACCGTTCCGTTTCCTGGAATCGAGGCGGATATCTTTCGGAAAACGGGGACCGCATCGAGACGGGAGGCGGCTATTTAGTTATCAAATCCCCTTGGCCATCGATGCTTCGTGGGATTTACGGTGATCCGGAGCGGTTCCAGGAGCAATACTGGAGCAAATACGACGGTATTTACTTCACCGGGGATGGAGTCAAACGGGACGAGAATAACTACTTCTGGATTCTGGGCCGAGTGGACGACGTGATGAACGTATCCGGCCACCGGATCTCAACGATGGAAGTCGAGAGCGCTCTGGTCGATCACGATACTGTGGCTGAATCGGCTGTGGTCGGGATTTATCACGATGTCAAAGGCCAAGCCATTGCCGCGTTCGTGACCTTAAAGGAAGGATTCACGATGGACGAAGTGTTGGAGAAAAAATTGAAGGATCATGTCGTCCAGAAAATCGGCGCGATCGCCCGGCCGCAAAAGATTATCTTCTCGGCGGACCTTCCCAAAACTCGCAGTGGAAAGATCATGCGCCGCCTTTTGCGCGACATTGCCGAAGGAAAAGCGCTGGGAGATACGACCACTCTGGCGGACGCCTCGGTCGTTGCAACACTCAAACGGACCTACGAAGAACAGTACGGCGCGTAGTTGTCAATTCACTGGGGCAGGCACAGGAGCCTGCCCCTATATGTTTTCATTGTTCGTTAAAACATGGTTGTTACAATCAGGGTTTTTTCTTTCCCCCTCCGAACAGTTTGTTGACTGCGCCTCCGAGGGCGTCTCCAACTTGCTCGGCTGCATTGCCGACCGATCCCGCCCCTTTTTTTACTATGTCGGTTCCCAATTCCGCTGCTGCGCCCGGCAGTTTCAGAACATTGGTAAGGCCGCTCTCGATGTTTCTCGCAAGAATGTTTTGAATTCCGATACCCAAGTCGAATTGAGGATCGCGGATATTGCCCTTCAGTTTATTGTCGGGAAAGACGATGAGGCCTTCGTCGTCTTTCATTCCGTTCAATGCGGTCACGGCGGTCAATCCGTCGATTTTTATCGGCCATTTGCCTTTGGACGCGTTGAATGAGGGTTGCATCAGTGTCATGTCGAAAACACTGTCCATCTGGTTATCGGTTATTTTGAGATGACCGTCAATCGACAGGCCGCCTCGATCGATGCCAAGCGGCGTGACGTCTTGGTAGTAGCGTTCGAAAGCGGCCAAGTTGCCCAGGCTGAGCGACGCATCCCCTTCAGTGTTGACGGGATCGGCCGAGGGGGCGGCTTTCCCAGCGAACGTCAGAACGATGGGGCATGGTTCTGAAAATTTCGATTCCAGATTCAGCGCGCCCATCGGAGGTTTCGCAGTGCCCAATGTGAGATCGTTCCAGCGCATGTTGATCGGGTTGGCTTTATACGCGATCGGATAAGATTTGATCGTGTCGGTTAAATTCATCCGAGCGTTCGACAATTGAAATGCTTTGATGGAAAACGGTTGTTTCTTTTGCGGTGAAGAAGACGCGGCGAATTCCACGTTCATCCGCTCGGGCAATGCGGTCAAATCCGAGACGGCTTGAATGATATCCCAGCCGGTTCCGTCGTTTAGCGCGTTCAGTTCTAAATCCTCGATTGAGAGCAAATCCAACCCCTGCGTTTTTCCGGAAGCACGAACGAGTGACAGGGTCGGGATGGAGAGGAAGGCGTTTTCCTTTCGGTCCGTGGATGTGAATGTCAGGTTCTTCAGTTCACCTTTCCCCGAATTTCCATCGAAACTCACACTTTCAATCCCGATTTGATGCCGGGTATCGGCGGGGAGGTGATAGGCCACCTGGATTTTGGACAGCTGGACGTGTTTCAATGCGCTGAAATCGGGTGGATCGGCTTTTGCGGTTTTCCCGGTTTCAGGGATGAACGATTGAATCAGGTTTTGGATGCGTTGGATCGCGCGTTTGATATTCAACTGGTTTTTTGCGTCTTCGCGCACGTCGATGGTCAGACCTTCCAGTTCGATGTTTTCCAGCGCGATGTGGTCCGGACGAATTCCTGTTAGTGCGAGACGGTCGAATGTTAGAGCGGGCTGCCCCGCTTCCTCCAGACGCACACCGGTCAAATCCGCCTTGTTTAGTCGTTCGCTGAGCGTTACGCTATCGGCTTGAATCCGAACGGTTCCCGCCGACTGCTTATTATTACCTTCAGGGGCAATTTCGGCGGCAATGTTTTTCAATTTCAATACACCAATCTCTCGTTTGGATTGGCTGGATTGAGTGGGCGGAAGTATTGTCTCGATGTCGCGGTAGACTTGCTCCCAGGCCGAGCGTATCGGTTTGAAATTGTATTGACCGGACGCCGTTTCAACGGCTTGAAACCGAATCCCTTCCCCGGAAATTTCCAGGTCTTTCGATTCGTCGCTCAGATTCGCCACAGACAACTGAGTGATTTCAAGAAGCGGAGAATTTTTATCGCGCTGACTGACTTGCGCTCCGGAAATCTCCAGGTAGTCTTGCTTCGGCTTGAGGATCAGTTTGTCCAAAGCAAACGAATGATCGGGTATGTTCTCCTGGCCTTCAGCGTAATAGTTGATCTGCGTGGACTGAAGAACGATGTTGGGAATCGGCAGTGGTTTTTTACTGGTTTTAGATGGCGGCGTGGAATCGTTCGCCGGTGAGTCCTGTTTCGGGATGAAACGCTGGGCGATTCCTGCCAGTTCCAATTTACCCTTATCCGTGCGGCGTATTTCGATGTTCAACTCGTCGGCATGGATGGCGCTCAATGCGATGTCACCCCGGAACGCTTTGAGAAAATGAAGCCCGATCCCGATACGCTTCGCACTGAAAAACGAATCGGATGCGGAACGGCCCGCATCGAACATACGGGCCGTGTCGAACGATACCCCTCCGGGTCGAAAGGTAAAATCGATATCGCTGCTTTCCAGAACGATCCCGTATTGGCTTTTCAGCGTGGAGGTCAATAGCGAACCAAGGATCGATTCGCCATAGAAGCGTATTGCGAGTAATCCAGTGACAATAAGAACGACAACGCCGATTAAAAGTTTCTTCTTCATCTCGATTCTCCATTATGATTTTATTAAATTATAGCGTATGGAGCGATGAAAAAGAACGATTAGATGTCCCGAACTATTAGAATGTCAATACTTTCCAATCGCTTTGAATCTTATCGGTCAGCGGTTTGCCCATCCCTTTTACTTCGATCCCGTGTTCCCGAATCTTCTCAGTCACTCCGTAGGCGTTCGCACAGGCGATGCAGGCTTGAACGATAACACCGTCTTTTTGCATCGCTTTTATTTTCGCTTGAATCTCTTTGTCTTCCGTGAACAGCTTGGCGGACGGTCCCCAGATGATGAGATTCACCGTGTCGAACCATTGAGCGCTCTTTGCTGCGTGGGTATACATCAAGCAGACGCGGTGGGCGACGTAGGGATCGCCGCTCGTCCAGACGACGGCCAGTTTCGTCGGTTCTGCAGAATTCGCCGTCTGGCCGGGCAGGGCGCCGATAACACCGATTGTGGCCAGAGAAGCAAAGAGCATGATCGTTCCTAACGTGAGGTAAGCGTGAGTTCGAATAGCGCGTTTCAATAGTCGTTTCATTATACATTTCCCTTCATCGATTGCGATAGATTTTGATTGGAAAATCCGTATTCAGTTTAGAGGAATTGGAATGCCCGTCAAAGAAAAAGACAGAAATTACGAATAGCCCTTGGCGTAATCGTGGCGACAGATTTGTTCGGTTTCGTCGGGATCGCGTCTCACTTCCCGAAGCATGGCTTGGTGCATGGTTTCGATGAGCGACTGCCGTTCGGGAACGCCCGCGAGATTGACGAATTCGCCGGGATCGGCTTTGAGGTCGTACAGTTCGCGCTGTGGGCCGTGTCGATCGTCCATGATCGTGTGATAGACGTACTTATAGCGGCCCGAACGAAGCATCGTGAAGCCGGATGCGATATTATGCGCGTAGTATTCGCTGACGGCGATATCGGGTTGAGGCGCGTTTGCGTCATTGAGAACGTCCACCAGCGGCCGTCCATCCCAATCCTCCGGTGTCTCCGCACCCGCGAGTTGGGCGATGGTCTGTACCACGTCCACGCTCGAACACGCGCCCGAGCGCCTTTGACAGCCTTTCCAGCGTTTGGGCCAGTGGACGATCAGAGGGATGCGGGCGGAGGCTTCGTACATGCAGTTTTTCCACCACAGGCCGTGGTCGCCTTTGTTCTCCCCGTGATCCGACAGATAGATGACGATGGTATTCTCCCCTACTTCGGATCGCCGCAGCGCTTCCAGCAGCTGCCCCAGCTGATCGTCGAACCAATGCGTGAATCCCCAGTATAACTCCCGTCCGATTTTGACTTGCTCCGGGGTCGACAAAACGGTTCCGAATCCCCGGCGCAGGTGTTTGTAATTCAGCGGCAGCGATTCAAGGTGTCCTTCGGGAATACTGGGCATGGCGACTTTGTCTTTATAGGGTTTGTAGTATTTCTCAGGCACGATCAACGGAAAATGAGGTGCGAGATAACCCGCCATGAGAAAGAACGGTTTGTCGTCCGCCCGGCGATTGGAGAGAAACTCGCCGCAATGCTGCGTGACCTCAAGATCGTGTTTCATCACTTCGGAGGTTTCTCCGGTGTGAAAGTTCGACGAGCGGTTTTTCCAACTTTTGGCCCCGATCCCTTCATTCGTGGGGCTGCGTCGTGATCCCTTGCCGGTTTTATCGTATTGGTTGGTCCAGGCGGGGTAGAGTTCGTTGAATCCGTAACGCAGATTGGCGTCGTAGTGCATTTTTCCGCCCAGGAACGATTCGTAGCCGGAAGCGTCGAGCAGGCGGGGCAGGGAAGGGTAGTCCGCCGAGGGCAGTTTGCAGTTGTTACTCCACGCCCCTACACGGCTGCAGTACTTTCCGGCAGTGAAACTGAGCCGCGCCGGGACGCACAACGGCGAGCTGGTATAGCATGCATCGAACGTCACGCCTTCGTTCGCCAGCCGGTCGAGGTGGGGGGTGTGAACGATTCCGTCACCGTAGCAGCCGGATACGGCGGGATCGTGTTCGTCGGACATGATAACGAGAATGTTAGGCCGTTTCCCTCGCGCGGCCTGGGCGGATCGTGAAACGAAAGGGGCGACCAGCGAGGCGGTTGCAAGCCCAGCGGTTTCGACGAATTGACGGCGCGTGATAGTCGTGGATATTGGATTTTGGCTTTTCGATGACATGGTCGGTGTCCTCCTGGATTACGTGCTGCGTGATACTACCATTTTTACGCAGCAGGTTCCAAGGCGTCTATCACACTGAATCGGACTGAATGCCGATCGTCGCCGATGCCGTCGGGAATAGAATTTCTTCTGAGGATAGAGGTGTGATTAATACTCGCGCCAACCCGCCACGCCGGTTCCGGAAATGTTGAGGAATAGAACGAGTTCTTTTTTGAAGTCGTCGAGAAAGATGATGTCTTCCCAGCTGTCGCGGTTGGCGTCGAGTGAGACGAGACTCAGTTTGGAGAACGGGCTGCTCAGGCGGTCGGTGGTGAATGTCACGTGATTCTTGAACTCGCCCGGATTTTCCCCGCACACGACACTCAGCTCGTCGTAACTGTCCCCCCCGCTTTTCTGGCGGCTCACGGCCAGCAGATCGTTTGAACCGTCGCGGTCTAGATCGGTGACGAGAATATCGTCGTGGATAGACTCACCGCCCAGGTCGCCGATAATCTTTTGGATCAGGCTGTCTGTTTGATACGTAAACAATCGGATCGTTCCATCGAAGGTCACGGCGGCGATATCCATCCGGCCGTCGCCATCGGCATCGTATTTCTTGAAACTGACCGTATCGTTTCCAAGCATCGTGTCTTCGAGTGAAAACGTGGTTTCGGCTTGATAGCCCCCACCTTCGCTGGCCCGGCACACGATCATCGAGGGGTGGCCTTCCGTGAAGAGGATCAGTTCGGGAATCTGGTTGCCGTTCATGTCGGCGAAATTGATGGCCTGGATGGAGCCGCTGTCGAAACCGTGAAGGGCCAGTTCTTCGGAGACATAAGTATTCCTTCCCGGTGTATTGGGATCGAGGGTGTATTTGAGAATAAAGGTCTGATTAAGGTCGTCGAGTTGCAGCACGAAGATTTCGGCGATTCCGTCGCGGTCCGTGTCCGCGCAGGCCATCGGATGATAGCGTTCGGGAGTGATGACGAAACGGTCGGCGAACTCCACATCGAGATTGATGGGATCGTGGAAGAGCGTTTCGTGTCCGCCGGGCAGGATCGACAGGCGCTGATCCAGGTAGGAGAGCGCGCAGACGTCGCCAATCCCGTCGCCGGTCACGTCGCCGCTGCACAAAAACGGCGCTTCGATCCCGATTTGAATCGTCGTCAGCTTGAGCGGTTCGCCGGTCACGCCGGTGGATTCAAACAGGATCAGACGTTGTTCGTAGGGCATCGCGATGAGCGCGTCGGTCAATCCGTCGTTTGTAAAATCAGCGGCGATCGAATCGGCGGGGCGTCCGTCCAGTGAAATGCTCGCAGCATGTTGCAGCGAAAAATCATTCGAGCAGAGATAGCGGATCAGGGGAGTCGGAGTTGCCGTGAGTGTCGGATCGGTTTCGGGTGTGAATGCCGATGTTGGGCTGGCGGCAGCTGTGTTTGTCGGCGTCGGCGTCTCCGTATGAGTGGCCGTCGGATGTGGGGAATTCGTTGGAATCGCAGTAAAAGTGCTGGTTGGCGTCGAGGTAAAACTCGCGGTGGGCGTGGGTGTCGCTGTATTCGTCGCGGTCGGTGTCTGGGTCGAGGTTGGAAACGATGTAACGGTTGCTGTGGCGGTATTCGTTGGAACCGGTGGGGGTGTGCTCGCTAATGGAAGCACGACGCGCAGGCCGACGTTCGTGTATTTCTCGACGGGCGCTTTCCATCCCCGTTCCGCTGAACGCAGTTTCACGGGGTCGAAAGTGTAGCCGCCACCCCGAATGACATGATCCGATCCGGTTTCAGGGCCGGTTGGATTGATTTGAGCGTCGGCGGGATAATTCCCGTACCAGTCCTGACACCATTCCCAGACGTTTCCGCTCGTGTCGTGAAGGCCCCAGCGGTTGGGTGATTTGAATCCGACTTCCTTAAACATGTTCGACGAATTGGCTCCATACCAAGTGTAATCGCCGATGGCAGTCTCGCTTTGATCGTCTCCCCAATAGAAGCGAGTGACGGTCCCGGCGCGGCAGGCGTATTCCCATTCCGCTTCGGTTGGAAGCCGAAATCCTTCCACAGCCCACCCGGAGAGGCCCAATTGATTCAGGGCGTCGAAGAATACCTGGCAATCCTCCCAAGAGACGTTGGAGACCGGAAAATCCACCCCGGGCAGTCCTTCGGATGGATTGTTTTCCATCAATGCTTCCCATTGTCCCTGTGTCAGCTCGTATTTCCCGATGTAATAATTTTTCGCGATCGTTACGGGATGCGGAGGTCCCTCGTCGGTAAATCCATTCGCTTGATAATCCGGATTGCCCATGACGAAATCGCCTGCCTGAATCAAAACAAGCGTCAACGGTTTGGCTCCGGGAGCGAGGCGGGGGATCGGCATGATAAACTCATCTGGCGGAATGAGGGGGATTTCTATGGGGGTATTCGTCGCGGATGGTGTTGGCGTCAGGGTCGGTGTCGGCGTGTTGGTTGGTGTCGGTGTTGCAGTGATTGTGTAAGTGGGAGTCGGAGAGGGGGGACTTTCCGGTTCCACTTCCAGAACGATCCTGAATCCAATCGCTTCGTTATAGGTTTTCGGGCTTCGATGATCGCGGGCCGCCGAACGGATTCCTTTCGGTGGATCGAACATGCTTCCGAGTACGGAATTGAAAGCGCCTCCCCGTAGAACGCGATTCGTCCCGGACGCTGGCCCTTGAGGATCGATTCGATCATCAATGGAATAAAGTCCATAATAATCGGAACACCATTCCCAGACGTTCCCGGTCATATCATACAGGCCGAATGCGTTGGGGATTTTTTGCCCGACGGATTGTGAGCCGGTGTTGATGTCGTACCAGGCATAGTCTTCGATCTCCGAATAATAGCGATCCTCTCCCCAATAGAAGCGGGTGGTGGTCCCGGCGCGGCAGGCGTATTCCCATTCCGCCTCGGTGGGTAAGCGGAATGGCTGCTGGGTAATCATGAGTAAATTAGCGAAAAAACCTTGGCAGGCTCCCCAAGTGATGCGGTCCACAGGATGATTCGGTTGGCCGGGAATACGGGAGGGATTGGATTCTGCGATAGCAAGAAACTGCGCCTGCGTAATCTCGTATTTGCTCATATAGAAATCATGGCTGATGGTGACATGGTGTTGTGGACCTTCATCCGTTCCACGGTCAGCTTCGGTCTCCGGGCTGCCCATCATAAATGTTCCGCCCGGGATCAGCACCATTTCCAGTGGATATGCCCCGTCCGACAGGCCGGGAATATCGACGATGAAGGTTGATTCTCCGCCGGTGGTCTGAGCGTGAGAGGAATTCGTGTAAAAAAATAAAGATAGAAAGAAGGAGTAGAATACAAACTTCATTGCCTCAGCCGCCAATCGCATAATATACTCATTAGTATCGGAATAATCATAGCATTCTTTAATGGTCCCTTATCAATCAAATTGAACGCAAAACGGCAACAAAATATTTAATTCGGGAGATCGACTATGTACATTGACCCATAAATACGAAGACGTATAAATATTGCATATTTCCTTCTCTTGTGCTATCATACCTCCGTAGATGAGGTGGAATGTGCCGCGTAAAAGTCCATGTCGAATCGTTCTTTCCGCAGAAGAAGAACGTCGCTTGCATGAAATGGCCCGAAAGTATACGTCACCATATTTTAAAGTCGTTCGTGCTAAAGTTATCCTTCTTGCCGCCCAGGGCCTAGAAAACAAGGAGATCGGAGAGCGTCTTGATTTACCTCGCCAGATTATCAGCAAATGGCGAAAGCGTTTCTTTCAGGAGCGCTTGGCCGGACTCCAGGATCGGCCAAGACGCGGACGTCCCCGCGTTTTTTCCCCCTGAGATCGTTGTTGGGATTAAATCTCTCGCTTGTGAATTGCTCAGCAAGCAAGGAGTACATTTCTCTCGATTCAGTCATGCTGATATTGCACGCAAAGCCGTTCAACAAGGCATTGTTGCTCCTATCAGCAAGGGCGACATCGGTCGCGGGGGGATGATGGGAATCGATATCGTTTCCTGTCGATCGGGTGCGATCCATCCTATTCCGTTCAAAAGGCGGGCTACGTTGCGTTTTGAGCCTACCCTGCCACAAATGCTATTCCTTCTTTTTTTAAAATCTGTTTCTTCATTTTTTTCAACATTTTGTTTGGTGAGTTAGGCCTAACTCTTTTTAACGGTTTGATTACGTTGAGTGGAAATCGTCAGTGAATGGGTCGGACATACATCGATACAGGCCATACAATTCGTACACCCGTCGAATAACTTCACGTTTCTCGGATCGATGCCCCACCGGCAAGATTCTTGACATACTGGCCGATCGGAGCAATGGCATGTGTCTCTATTGAAACGAACAGTCAGCGTCACTGGGCTTCGAATAAAGTTCGCACACGAACCGACTGGACACAATGTGCGGCACAGCAGTCGGCGGGGAGCGACGATCTCGATGAAGAATAGAATCGCCATGATGATTAACGCAAATGAAGAAATCATACTTAAATAGATAAGATGAATAGGCAGAGTTGTTATTAAGCGTGGCGGGGATATAATCGCCACCAATGGAATCGAGCAGGCAAAACTAAACAGCATTAAACCGGCAAAAACAACGAATCGAATGCGGCTGTTCGTTTGAGATGATTTTGGCCGAAAATGCTTTTGAATCCAGCGGTCAATCAGCGAGTCCAATCCTTCCGAAAGCAGTCCCCAAGGGCATACCCACGAACAAAAAATAGGTCCCAATAAAAGCATCATCGCGACTACCGGCACGATTCCGAGAAGAAACGTCAGCGTAAACAGGCGTCCCGCTATCGCTGCGGACAGGCCTGATGCTGGTTCTATCAGATAAAATGAACCGATATTCAACGATGCCAGATTTCCGGTCAAAAAATGGTAATTGTACAAATTTAATATTGGGATGATAATAAACAGGAGGGCAAAACCTGTCTGAACGAGACGCCGCCAAAACGTCCAATGTCGTATAACGGTAAAAGATGAATTCATTGTTTTGAGGCTTCTTTTATAAAGACCTGAATCGCCGACACTTCAGAGGGACATACACGCTCGCAGATTCCGCACCCCACGCATTGCTCGGTTACAATGGGTAATAAGTCGGCGTTTTGTTTGATCGCATCGCCTTGGAAAGGGCATTCGTCAACGCACGTCCGGCATAAAATCCCTTGATAGGCAAAACAGGTTTTCTGATTGACTTTGGCGATGCCGATAGCAACTTGACGCTTCTCTTCGATAGGCAGTAAGGCTTCGGTCGGGCATTCCGGGGGGCAATCCATACACAAGTAACATGGGACATCACGAGGAATAAATAAGGGTGTGCCCGATTTCGATCCGTATTTTAATCCAGCCGGTTTGAGTGTTTTGTACGGGCAGACTTCAACGCACCGATTGCATCGGATACATAAAGCGGCAAACAATTTCTCTTCCCGCGCACCGGGAGGCCGCAATGGAGATGGAGGCGTGACGATGGGGAAAAGCCATTTTCTGCGCGACGATTTCAATCCGTGTCCTCTCCGACAAAAGTGGGGAATATACCCATGATCCCTTCGTTGGACTGGATCAGTGCTTCCGCTCTTTTTTCCAGGTTTGTCCCCGCCTTATGAGTCCAGGTGATGGCGATACGCCGGTCGCCATCGTCTCCTTCGATGGAGATTCCTTCTATGTTTTCAAGAAATTGACGAACGGATTCCACCATGCCCGGTTTCGTTTCGATCACAACGCCTGCAACGATCATGAGGTTCGATCACACTTTCTGTGCTTTGACAGCGCAGATCTTGAATTCCGGTTCTTTGGAGCCGGGATCGTAGGCGTCAATCGTGATTTTGTTACACATTTTGTTTGGATCGTGCATGTGAACGAAGATGGTGCCTTGAGACGATGACTCCGTCACTTTGACCGGGAACACTTCATATCCGCGTCTCGACGTAATACGGATATCGTCGCCGGTATCGACCTGAAGCGCGTTTGCGTCATCCGGATGGATTTCTGCAACGGATTGATAGTTGGCGCGGCGAAGCGCTTTGACGCTACCTGTCATGGTTGCGGTGTGCCAATGTTCAATCACTCGCCCGGTCGTGAAGTAGAACGGATAATCCGCATCGACCGGCTCGGCGGGAGGCATAAAGGGACGCAGCCAAACCACTGCTCGGCTGTCGGGCCGTCCATAGAATTTAATGCGGTGGGGATGATCTTTCGGAACGAAAGGATCGTCACCCCGGACATATCGCCGGTTGGTTCCCGGATGTCCTTCTTTGGGTAATGGCCATAGCAGGCCGTGGGATTCCTTCAGTTTTTCGCGTGTCATTCCGGTAAAGTCGTAAGGTGTCCCTTTGCAGCATTGAAGTATTTCTTCCCACGCTTCCGCCGGATTCTTAAACGAGAGCAAGTTGTTGAAGCCCATACGACGTCCGATATCACAAAGAATATCGAAATCGGGCCGTGCTTCTCCCAATGGCTCGATGGCTTGTTCGAGTAATTGATAGCGTCTTTCCGTACAGCCGTAAACGCCTTCTTTTTCCGCCCATAGCGCTGCGGGCAGAACGACATCGGCCAGTTCGGACGTTCGAGTCGGATGGTATGCTTCGGCCACCACGACAAAATTGTCTTTGCTGCCAATGGCTTTGCGGTAACGGTTGACATTCGGCAGTGACTGACCTGGATTGGTGGTCATAATGTAAAGGCATTTTATCTTTCCGCCGCCTAATGCCCGAAACAATTCAATGGTATGCAATCCCGGTTTGGGATTGATCGTTCCTTTGGGAAGTCCCCATATTTTTTCGATGGATTCGCGATGGGGCTCTTTGGCGATCAAGCGGCCATAGGGAAGTATGTGCGCTAAACCGCCGCCGTCCCGAACGCCTCCACATGCGTTCGGCTGTCCTGTAAGCGAAAGAGGCGTCGAACCAGGTGTTCCGATCTTCCCGGTGATGAGATGCAGATTGTGCATCTGGTTATTGGCCCAAACGCCTTTCGTTCGCTGGTTTAACCCCATCGTCCATAAGGACATGGAGGCTTTTCCTTTTTCACCGAACCAAAGAGCCGCGGTTATGATATCTTCGGCGTTGCAGCCTGATATCTTGGCCGCTTTTTCCGGGGTGTAGTTTTCGAGGAACGTTTTATAATCGTCTAAGGTTTTGTTGACTGTTTTTACTTGACCGAATGCGATATGAGTCTTGATGAATGCTTCATCGACCATATTTTCCTTGAATAGAACGTAGGCAATCGCATTGAGGATAGCCAAATCGGTTCCAGGCGTGAAAGAGATATGGAGATCCGCAATTCTGGATGTCGGAGTTCGGCGCGGATCCATGACGATTACTTTCGTTCCCGATGCCTTTTCTTTACGGCGTACGATTCGCTGAAAAACTATGGGATGTGATTCCGCCGTGTTCGTTCCAACCAGTAGAAACGTATCCGCATGATCGATGTCTTCATAATTTCCCATCGGTTCGTCTTTACCAAAAGAAGTCAAATACCCTCCGACTGCAGAAGCCATGCAAAGGCGCGGATTGCCTTCAAAATGATTGGTCTTAATACCGCCTTTGAACAGTTTGTTTGCCGCGTAAGTTTCTTCGGTCAACGCTTGACCGGAGCCGTAGAAAGCAATCGATTCGGGGCCGTGTCGATCGATTGCCGATTTAAAATTCTTTACGATCAAGTTTAATGCTTCATCCCAACTGGCTTGAACCAGTTTTCCGTTTTTACGGACAAGCGGAGTCTTCAAGCGATCCGGAGCCGTCATAATTTGCGGGAGCAGAAAACCTTTCAAGCACAGGAAACCTTGATTGTGGTTATCTTTATCCCCTTTGACCGCGACAACTTTATTGTCTTTCACGCCGACATATAATCCGCATCCGGTTCCGCAGTACCGGCAAACGCTCTTTACCCATCGATCCGCACCTTCTGACTGGGCATTGGCTGGATATGGGGTTTGCCCGATGGCGACGAGTGCAGAGGTCGCGGCGGCTTGTTTAATAAACGATCGTCGATCGATACTCATCATTCGCCTCCCTGAGTGAAAAGTTTGTGTGGGTTGAGAATATGACCGTCGTGACATGAGAAACAATCTTTAGCGGCCATCGAATCATGCGCTAAGGATGAAACTTGATCGGCATGACAGCCGATACAGCGATCCGGTTTAGGATGGAGAACGAAAGTCTCCTCAAGATCGCCATGACAAACGAAGCATTTTACATTATTCATCCCATGTTTGCTGTCGAACCAATTTTCCGTGACTTCAGGAGAATACTCCTGATGGCATTCCACGCAGGTCATGTTCGCCATTTCTTCATCAATTTCGGTATGCTCGTCATCTTCAGTAATCACAGCGATTTGAACCGCGCCCGCATCATCCTGCTTAACCGGATGATGGCAACCGATACTGAAACCTAACGAGAATACGATCCCAATGACACCGATAGATAAAATAATAGTACGCATAGAAACGTTCTCCTTCGAAAATGTGGTATGCGAAAAAAAACTGGATCCCCAGAAAAACAACGTTTAATAAAGTTCAAGTTAAATGAATTTAGTCTCTCTCTGGTGTGCTTATTCTGTCAACTTTTCATTTATAATACTAAAATAGTCAGGTTTGTCTAGAAAGCATCACCTTAAACCTTATGCCCTAAATCCTGCTGTTCAGGAGGCGGGTGACGTGGGCGATGGAATCGTCGATCTGGGGTGTGTGGGTGAAGCCGATGGTCATGGCGTCCACTAAGTTGTTGCCCAGTACGTAGCGCAGCGATTCGTCGCGGTCGGGCTGGGTGGTGAGCTCGCCGCAGCCGTAGAGTTTCATGCCCACGACGAATTTGCCGTTGGCTCTGGCTCTCTTCAAAATTGTGGCCACCTCGGACGGCTTTCCGTCCATCTTCTTCTGTTTGTCGTTGATGCGCGCGAAGATCACATCGACCCACGGGTCTTCGGCGGCAGTTTGAAGCGCGGGGATGCTGTGGCAGGAACAGCCCTTCGCACGGATTACCCGTTGGTCTTTCAGTTCTGTCATCTCGTCGCGGATGCGTTTCAGTTCGTCCGGCCAGGCTGGAGCGGTGACGCAATGGATCAAAGCGATGTCGATGACGTCCGTGCCAAGTTCCTGGCGGAAACGTTCGATTTCGGGCCGGGCGGCTTCGGCGGCCCGCATCGCGCCCCCCGCCTGAAACCAGATTTTGCTCAGGATGACGACCTTCTCGCGAGGGATCGATTTCAACACGTTCTTCATGTAAGGATGCGAACCATACAGGTCGGCGGTATCGAAAAAGTTGAGTCCACTGTCGTAGCCGTGGCGCAGCAGTGCGGCGAATTTCTTCATACCCAGCCGCGTCTGATCGGATTGCTTGTTGTAACCGTTCGAGCCGGTTCCCATCGCGATGCGGGAGAGTTTGATCCCGGTGTCTCCCACCTCGATACGATCGGTCGCCGAGGTTTTCCCGGAGGCTTTCTCTTCGCTTGCCCACACCGGCGCGGTGGCGATCGCGCCCGCTCCGGCGATGCTTCGATGGATGAATTCACGGCGTGTCAGAATACTCATAACGGTCGGCTCCTTATCCAGGGCGGCATTAAACGATAAACGATGACGGTTTTTAAATGCTTATCGGTTATTTTACCAAACAATTGGATAAAAATCGATCCCAATTTTCAGCGTTCGGCTTTTTAACCGGCTGGAACGCTCAATCGGCGGCTATCGGTCACTGGAATGGGCGCACGGGATTGCGGGGGGGCGGTAATCGAAATATACTCTCCTTTCGTTCATCCACGGCGAAACGGCATCAGTAGAAATCGACATGATGGACTTCTTATCACCACTCCCGGCTTAACGCCAATCAATTGCCGTTTCGTTCGCAATGTCTGACTTGTTCCCTGTTCCACTATTGTCATGTCACGCTTGAAGTGACGGTGTGTATTGAACATGGGCAGGCACGGGGGCCTGCCCCTACACGTTTCTATTACCTATCTGAACGTGTGAGATAGAGAACTATTAATGAAACAGAAACGCATACGTAACTTTTCCATTATCGCGCACATCGATCACGGCAAGAGCACCCTCGCCGACCGGATTCTGGAGGTGACGGGCAGCGTCTCCGGACGGGAGATGCGCGATCAGTATCTGGACAGCATGGACCTTGAACGCGAGCGCGGCATCACCATCAAAGCGCAGGCGGTCCGAATTAATTACAAGGCCAGAGACGGTCACACGTATCTGCTCAACCTGATCGACACGCCCGGTCACGTGGATTTCACCTACGAAGTCTCCCGCGCGTTGGCGGCGTGTGAGGGGGCGATCCTGGTTGTTGATGCGGCGCAGGGTGTCGAGGCTCAGACCGTCGCCAATCTCTACAAGGCGCTGGAAGAAAACGTGGAGATCATTCCCGTGGTCAATAAGATCGATCTGCCCAGCGCCGATATCGAAACCGTCAAGCATCAGATCCATGAACTGATCGGCAGCACCGAAGAAGAGATGATCCCGGCCAGCGCAAAAAGCGGCCTGGGAATCGAAGCAATTCTCGAAGCGGTCGTCGAGCGGATCTCGCCACCGGGAGGTAGTTCCTCCGAACCACCCCGCGCGCTGGTTTTCGACAGCACGTTCGACAACTACCGGGGTGTCATCGCTTACGTACGCGTCATGGACGGCAAGTTCTCCGTCGGCGATCCCGTGGTCCTGATGGGGACCGGCGAGCGCTACGAGATCGAGGAACTCGGCGTTTTCGCACCTAAAATGACGAAAACCAACCGGCTTCGCACCGGAGAGGTGGGCTACATCATCGCCGGGATCAAGGAGATCTCCAAACTCCACATCGGCGATACGTTTACCCACCAGAAGCAGTCCGCCACCGAACCGTTCCCTGGCTACCACGCGCCGCAGAGCATGGTGTTCTGCGGGCTTTACCCCATCGATCCCGACCGGTTCGAGGAACTGCGGAAAAGTTTGGAAAAACTACGTTTGAACGACGCCTCGTTCCATTACCTGCCCGAATCGTCGGCGGCTTTGGGATTCGGTTTTCGGTGCGGTTTTCTAGGAATGCTTCACATGGAGGTGATCCAGGAACGGCTGGAGCGCGAGTTCGATCTGTCGCTCATCACCACCGCGCCCAACGTTTCGTACGAAGTGCTTAAAACCGACGGGGAAATGCTCCTCATCGAGAATCCCTCGGAACTGCCGCCGCCGAACCTGATCGACGCCATCCGCGAACCGTTCATCACCGCCACGATCATCACGCACCCCGACTTCATCGGCGGGATCATGAAACTGTCGATGGACCGGCGCTGCATCGACAAGGGGATGGAGTACATCAGCAGCGACCGGGTGATTATGCACTACGAATATCCGCTATCCGAAGTGATCCTCGATTTTTACGACAAACTGAAGTCGATCTCGCGGGGGTACGCCTCGTTCGATTACGAGTTCACCGACTACCGCCCCGGCGCGGTGGTTAAACTGGACATGCTGCTCAACGGTCAGCCGGTGGACGCGCTCTCCATTATCGTTCACCGGGATAAAGCGTATAACAAAGGGCGCTCACTGGCGGAAAAACTACGCGAGGTCGTGCCACGTCAGCAATATGATGTCGCGATCCAGGCCGCGATCGGCTCGAAGATCATTTCTCGCGAAACCGTGAAGGCACTGCGGAAAAACGTTACCGAAAAATGTTACGGCGGCGACATCACCCGCAAACGGCGTCTGCTGGAAAGGCAGCGCGAAGGCAAGCGCCGCATGAAGAACGTCGGGCGCGTCGAAATTCCCCAGGAAGCTTTTATGGCCATCCTTGATATTTAAATCAGGGTTTAGGGTTCAGGGTTTAGGGTTTTGTGGGGTGTTGAGCGCTGAGAATTTGGTGTGCATGTTTTTGTTATACATTTTCTACGAATAGGACTTTCACGGACTCGGTTAATGGCCGTCCTTTGTGTTTATGTTCTTCTCCATCGGGAATGAATACGCCGTCTCCTGATTTGTATATGATTTTTTCATTCTGGAATTCAATCTCGATCTCACCCTCGAGGACCAGACCGTAATGACCTTTTTCACACCAATGGGGCGGCATTTCTTTTGAATATTCAATTAAACGTATTTGTTTGTTGCCGTATTGAGTGGTTTTACACTGGACACCTTTTATTGGGCGTTCCCATTCCAATCGATCGAAATCTATTTTGTATTGCAGCATGGTAACCTCGAAACCGGGATGATCGGGTTGCACTTGGGCATTGAAAGTAAGATTTTTATTAGCGCCCATTTACGGGCGAATGTGCACAGTACCCGATTTAATCTCATGCTCAATAAGGAGGATCTACGTTATGTCTTCGTAGAAATTTACCTGCATCAATACCAGCATCGCCTCCCCAATAACCAATTATCGCTCTACAACCTGATCTCTCTAATCCCGCGAATATTTTTCTTGCAGTACTATTCATTCCTCCTAAACCAACTATATCAGGATTAAGATCAATGGTAATAGGTTAGCGGTATGAAGTAAAAAAGTCCAATTTTTTGATAAAAATAGTTTTGAGGAGATATACTTTCTC
>CAZSIZ010000026.1:338-31890 GCA_964606645.1 uncultured bacterium | reverse complement strand
CCGTCCGCTTTCGACCGGGTTTTTCCAATACAGGCCCTGTAGTGGCCGAAAGAGTTCGTGAGGGAATTCACTCGCTCCATCCGCCACGCCAATCTAAAGGAGCTCACCCGCAGGCTTTCATGCCGGTACGATATCGAACACGCAACGGACACTACTAACGGGTGGCTACGTCCAATCCAGGGAGAACTGGTTTGCGGCCGGCTCCCCCTTTGCAGGACTTTCATTCCGGTCCTGCTTTGAGGAATTTGAAAATAAAAATCCCTCTTAAAAAAAGGGTTTTGAAAAAATAAAACCCCCTACTAATAGAAAATAATACGCAGAAAAAAGGAGTTATTTTTTTTATTATTATTGAGGGTTGTGTGTAAGCCTATATAAATCTGTTAGTTTGAGGCGATAAAAATAAAATGGAATAGTGGATTTTTAGTTTTTTTGAATCACGGATTTATGGATGGGGTGGGGATGGTGCGGAGTTGGGATTTGGGGGGAATTTGGGATTTTTTTGAGTTTCTTGAATCACGAAAAACCGGGATTACCATCCCGGCCTAGCACGAAAAAAAACTGGGATTGCTGATTGGGGAGTGATATGGTTTTATGGTGGGGCGATAAGGCGTGACTCACACTACTTCGCTGAGAGACATTGTTTTTGAACCGTTTATTTTTCTTTTGGGTGTTATTTTCCTACCAGGGACGGATCGCAGGGATAGGAGGCACGGGGGCCGTGGCGCATGATATCTCCCCAGCTTCTTAAGCCGTTGGTCACATCGAACATAAAGACGGTTCCATAGGAATTTGTCGCGTCCGGCCCGGCACTGGTCACTTTCCATTCCGCGCATCGAAGTGAGGGTCTGAGAATCTCTCTGCCCTTAAACTTAACCAGTGTCCAGGATTCCACGTAGTCGTAGGTATCATACGCCCAGAATTGCTCGTCGTTGAGCCGTACCCCCGCCGGGCCATAGAGGAATGGGTCTTGAGGAACGGAGGACATATAAGCGATCGGAGTCGTGAGAGGGAACATGCGCGTGCTGATGGGATATTTCCAATTTCCGCTCGTATCATTGGTGGGCGGATAAAGGTTGTTATCCAGGTGATACGTTTCAAGGGCGACGCCGATGCTTCGCTGTTCGGATTCGGCTTTGGCGATCTTGGCCCGCAGTTGCGCGTTTAAGAAGTTGGGGACGGCGATGGCGGCCAGGATGCCGATGATGGCGACTACAATGAGCAGTTCAATGAGAGTAAAACTATTTCTTGTAAGCATCCTGTCACACTTTTCTGAAAATAGATCAATAGTGGGCTACGCTGCGCTTTAAACCCACCCTACGAAAAACCAGCCGGAAGCAAACAGGGTTATCATTGGGAGGGCGAGAAACGAAGTGCCGCGAACCGGCACTCCCGCCGAGCCGAAGAAGGTTATCGAAAAGGCTCATCAGGAGATTCGCCCTCCCTGCATCGTCGCTCTTACCCGAATCCCAATACTCTCAAATAACCGACATGGCGGATAAGGCCTGCTTTTTACTGATACAAAGACCAATTCGGAGCGGCCGAGATTCCACCCGAAGCGGTCAGAACGAAATTATCGATGTGACACTCGGTGAACGCGCTTCCGCTGACCCAAATCGAGAGATGGTCCAAACCGCCCGTTTCCGTGCTGACGTCTCTGCGGTAACCGTACCCAATCCCCAGCGCGACTTCCGCTTCGCCCTCTTTTTGCGCAAAGACATCGAAAGTCTTCTTATCGAGGTGGACGATATAGCGCATGGAAATGAGCGCCCCATCCGTGTAGATGAAACTCTCCAAGACGTCGTAAGCGTCGCCATTCCTGAGATCGATCACGCCATCACCTTGCCGCATCCGCACCGTGGTGGTTTGACGGCCCCAGCCGGATAAAGAGCCTTCCGTAATATCCATACTGTAGTTTGCACTGTCGCTAAGATTGATTCCTACGTCGATATTCTCAGTATCAGGCCCGACGTATAGCCAATCCCAGGTCAGGGTTAGGTCGCCCTGGGTTTGGGGTGGGAATTTGATGTAAACCCACGCGACAGTCCCTTCTTGCGCAATAACCAATTTTTCATTTTCAATGAAGTAGGGATCGGCAGGCACCAGGCTGGCAATCCCGGTATCCACCAAATCCAACCACTGATTCGCTGCCCCAGCGGGTTGTTCCACGACGAAACCATCGGTATAGCCCTGCGCCGCTGAAAAGTCGATATTCAAGATCTCCTGGGCGTCAAGATTACCGGCGGCAATAAAAAGAAATCCCACACACAGTAAATACATACTCCCCGTTCTCAATCCGAATTTGCTTTTCATTTTCTCTTCCTTTGGGTGAAGGATAATTAATTGGCAGGAGTTTAATTTGAAAAAAGCGTAAGTGAAGTGTACCCCATTGTTTAGACACATTGCATTTGTAGCGCAGGCTTCCAGTCTGCACCGTTAAGTAATAATGCAGGCTGGAAGCCTGCGCTACCAAAAACGGATTTCTTGATTTTTGGAAAGGAGATTCCGTTGTCGTAACACCGCATTAGTGTGGAAGATCAACTAAGAGGGAGGGCGAGGCTCCCGCCGAGCCGAGGAGTCGAATCGGCTCATCAGGAGATTCGCCCTCCCCAGGAAATGACGGGGTGGATTGGGCATGGGCAGGCACGGGGGCTTGCCCCTACATGTTTTGGCTACCCGTCAAATTATGATGGACAGAGCACTAGGAGGAGAGGAGTTTGCGGCGGGCGTCTTTGGTGGCTTTTTGGGCTTTGGCTAGCTTTTGGCCTCGGGAACGTTCGAATCGGCGTAGGCCTTCCGTCTTTCGGAAGCGCTCCAGGAACATTCCTACTACATCCTTATCGACGACGTTGGCTAATTCTTCCTCCGATTCACATTGGACGTGCTTGACGTTGATCTTTTCCTGGTAGGCCTTGAATTCCTCGTCGATGACCTTGACCTCCTCGTCGGATAACTTGCCTTGCTTCGTTTTGAAGATAGTGATGACGGTCAGGTTTTCGGGGACCAGGTTTTTCTCGATGTCTTCGGCGTAACCTTCCAGGTAATCGTTTTGATAGACGGCGATGGCCTCTTGCCACAGTGGGATCTCACTCCGGCCTACCGCATGGTGATCGTCGGGCTGATCGGTAATGATCAAGGTAACCACCCGGTTGCTGATGTCGCCGGTGCGGCGGGTTAAAGATTGGCGGTACAACTCTTCACCGGTCAGTTCGATATGTTTACCGGCCTTTTGAACGATCGGTTTTAAGATATTGATGATCCGGTTTTTCTCTGTGCTGATGACGAAGATCACCGGGCGAGGCTCTATGCGTCCATTTTTTTTGATATATTGGTTGGTTTCTCCCGCAGTTCGCAAACGCTTCGCTTTGATTCCGGCGATGCGGCGTTCCGTTGTTCGTTCGTTGGATGTCATAATCGACTCGACTGAAATTGTGTGGCTTTCGATGAAACGATATCGGGAATTACTTCACCTTCTATTTATTGTAGCTACTTATGGGAGAAAATGCAATGTAATTTTGATGAATTGCGTTTTTGTCTTGAAATTGATGATGATTCAGGATTCGAGATGGATTCCAGAATGGTGCAGATTTTGAGATTTGTTTGGATTTCTGGGTAGTGATTGGGGGGAAAAACGGGGGGGGCGGCGGAGTTATCGCCTTGACCCTGCCATGCCTTAAAGTTACAGTCCATTCTAGTGTACGTTATGTGATCGATCGACCGGATTACCCGGCGATGAATTCGACAGGGAACGAAAGGATAGACCGCTCAGGATGGATGTTGACAATTCCGGACAAACCCCGGCCAGTGACGTTTTGACCGTGCAATCACTGCACGATACGCGGAAAAATATCTTAACGGAAATCGCTAAGGAGATCGTCGGACAACAAAGCGTGATCGACGAAATGCTGATCGCGCTCTTCGCGGGGGGACACGTTCTGCTGGTCGGCGTGCCCGGGCTGGCGAAAACGACCCTGATCCGCACGTTTTCCAAAATCCTCGACCTGAAGTTCCGGCGGATTCAGTTTACTCCGGACCTGATGCCGTCGGATATTACCGGGACCGAGATTCTTCAGGAAGATAAATCCAGTGGGGAACGCTCGTTCCGGTTTATCCAAGGGCCGCTCTTCGCCAATATCGTGCTGGCGGACGAGATCAACCGCACTCCCCCGAAAACCCAGGCTGCCCTGCTGGAAGCGATGCAGGAGAACCGGGTGACGTCCGGGGGGATCGATTACGAACTGGACAGCCCGTTTTTCGTGCTGGCGACGCAGAATCCCATCGAACAGGAAGGGACCTACCCCCTGCCTGAAGCTCAGCTGGATCGATTTATGTTCCAGATCAATATCGATTATCCGTCCGAAGAAGAGGAGGTCGATATCGTGAAAAACACGACCTCCGCCTATCAGGGCGAACCCCAGCGGGTGCTGTCCGGGGATGGGATTCTCAAGATTCAGGAACTGGTGCGGCGGGTTCCGGTTTCCGATCAAGTAGTGAACTATGCGGTACGGATCGTGAAATCCACCCGCCCCTCCTTGAATGGGGAGGCCGTGCTGGATCCCGTTAAGAATTATGTCTCATGGGGGGCTGGGCCACGGGCTTCTCAATACCTCATTCTGGCCGGGAAAGTGCGGGCGATTCTGGACGGGCGCAACAGCGTTTCCGAAGAAGACGTGCGGAAAGTGGCGTCTCCTGTGCTGCGTCATCGGATTATTACGAATTACCGCGCCGAAGCCGACCGGGTCGATATCCATCAGATTATCCGTTCCGTTATCGATTGCGTTGCTTCCTAACCCATTTTTACGTTCTATTTTATGCTGCACACTGTTTCAGTGGCGGGGGATAGTTCTGTTTGTTTTTGTTGGATTGAATTGTGAATTTACGGTCTGGAAACGTGAATTTACGGGTTGGAATGATTCGCGGTTCGGGGAGAGCGATTCATTCTATTGAATTTTTTAATTATTTGTTTTGTAACTGATGGTATATCAGTGAGTTATGAAATATAAGGTGATTGAGAGGGGATTGGCCGTTGTTTTGCTTATATTACAGAGGAAATTTTACGATTGAAGCCATTAATTCGGCGGGATGAGGCGCTGAGAACATGAAGAACACACCAGGTTTTATTGGACGGCAATACGGGGAACTGCTTCGTTCGCTTAATGTGATTGAAGCGGATGATGTCAGCCGTGCCGTATCGATGCAGGAAAAAACCGGGAAAAACCTCGATACGATCCTGGTGGAGAGCGGGATCGCCGAGGAAGGGAAGATTTTGGAGACACTTTCTTCCCACCTTGGTGTGGAGACCGTCGATATCTCCCGGCTGGAACTGTTGGCCGAGGTGCTTCGGGAAGTGCCGATCAAGTTCGTCTACCGATTCAATATTCTGCCGGTCGAGCGGCGGGGGAATACGCTGCGGGTTGCGACGGCCGATCCGCTCAATTTTCACGCGCTGGATGACTTGCGGCTTCTGCTGAAATGCGATATCGAACCCCTGCTTGCGCCCAGCGACGATATCCAGGCCGCGATTAAACAATATTACGGGATCGGCGGCGACACGGTCGAAGGGATGTTGGAACAGGACGAGGTTGACGAAGAGGAAGCGACTGAGAAGTCCAACATCGAAGACCTCAGCGAAGACGCCTCGATTATCCGGTTCGTGAACCAGATCATGACCGAAGCCGTTGTCGATCGCGCGACGGATATCCACTTTGAACCGTTCGAGGAGGAACTGCGGATTCGTTACCGTATCGACGGTCTGCTTTACGAAGCCGCCGTGCCTCCCTCTATTCGGCGCTATCAGGCTGCCGTGATTTCGCGGATCAAGATCATGGCGGATATGAACATCGCCGAGAAGCGGCTGCCGCAAGACGGGCGGATTAATATTAAAAGCGGGAACATCGAGTTCGATCTTCGTGTTTCCACCGTGCCGACACCCTACGGTGAAACGATCGTTATCCGTATTCTCAACCGGGACAGCACGATCTTCGATCTGAAACAGCTGGGATTCGACGATTACTCGCTGACCAAGTTCAACGGTCTGATCAGCAAACCGCACGGGATTATCCTCGTTACCGGGCCGACGGGAAGCGGTAAGACGACGTCGCTTTACGCTACGCTGTCCAAACTGAACAACATGGACGTGAAAATCCTGACGATCGAAGAGCCGATCGAATATCACCTGCGCGGGATCGTTCAGGTGCAGGTGATTCCCAAAATCGGGCTGACGTTCGCCAGCGTACTTCGGGCGTTTCTGCGGCAGGATCCGGATATTATTCTCGTTGGTGAAACACGCGACCATGAAACCGCCGAGATCGCGATTCAATCCGCTCTGACCGGACACCTTGTCTTTACGACGCTTCATACCAACGACGCGGCTGGTGCGATCACGCGACTGGTCGATATGGGCGTCGAGCCGTACCTGGTCTCCTCATCGGTCATTGGGGTGGTGGCTCAGCGTCTGATGCGGAAAATCTGCCCCCATTGCCGGGAAGAATTCACGCCGGAACACGATCTGCTGCGCGGCCTCGATCTGGACGTTCCTCAATATAAGGACTCGAAATACTATCACGGGCGCGGATGCGAGGAATGCAAGTTTCTCGGCTATCGCGGACGGACCGCGATTTACGAGATTATGGGAATGACCGAAGACCTGCGGGAATTGACCGTTCAACGCGTTCCCGCCAGTAAGATCAAAGAGCAGGCGCTGGCCGATGGGCTGAAAACGCTGCGGATGAACGCGCTTGAAAAAGTTCATGCGGGGGAATCGACGCTTGAGGAATTGATTCGTGTGACGCAGGAATGGTGAGGTTTTTAGAAAGGGATGGTGCAATGTTATTTAGTTAAGTTATCTCGAAATTACCCTCACCCTAACCCTCTCCCAGAGGGAGAGGGAATTTGTTGGAGTCTGTTGGGTGGGGAAGAGATTTTGGTTGATTCGATATTAGAGAACTGAGAACGAGAGACGATGCAGTATCAGTACAAAGCGAAAAAACTGAGCGGGGAAGTGATCGAAGGCACGCTGGAAGCGGATAACCGGAAACTGGTTATCAATAAGCTCCAGCAGATGCGGGTCTTTCCGATTACCGTCAAGGAGATGGGGCGGGGGAAAGGACTGAGCGCCGAAGTGTCGCTCAACACGCTCAAGCGCGTCTCGGCCAAAGACGTTACGATCTTCAGCCGCCAGCTGAGCGATCTGCTGCGCGCCGGACTGCCGCTCGTACGCTGCCTGGATGTGATCGCTCAGCAAACCTCCAATCCCAAAATGGTCGGCGTGATCAAAACGATCTCCACCGACGTGTCGGGCGGGACGACTATCGCCGAAGCGATGGCCAAACATCCGAGAGTGTTCCCCCCGCTTTACAGCAGCATGGTGAAGGCGGGCGAAGTGGGCGGGATGCTGGACGCGGTGGTGGAGCGACTGGCCGGATTTTTGGAGTCGGAACAGGAAACGCGCAGCAAGATTATTTCCGCCTTGACGTATCCTATTTTTATGATTGTCGTTTGCATTCTGGTGCTGATCGTTCTGTTTACGGTGGTCGTGCCGAATTTTATGGTGATGTTCGAGGAGAGCGATATCGCTCTGCCGGTCTCCACTCAGATTTTGCTGGGATTCAGCAATTTTATCAGCGGGTATTGGTGGGCATTCATTGCGGGGGCGGTTGGCGTTTTTATCCTTTTCCGGCAGTACGTGCACACCGACGCGGGGCGGCTTCAGTTCGATACGCTGAAACTGAGCGTTCCGCTGCTGGGCGATCTGATTCGCAAACGCGAAATCGCCAAATTCGGCCGCACACTGGGAACCCTGCTGGCCAACGGGGTGCAGATTCTCAAAGCGCTGGCGATCACGGAAGAGGTCATTACGAACAAGGTGCTCAAAGAAGAGATCGAGAAGTTTTCGGACAATATTAAAGAAGGCGCGAAGCTCTCTTCACGCATGGCCGAGAGCGATCTGTTTCCTCCCGTGGCGGTGAACATGGTGGCGGTCGGGGAAGAGACCGGCAACCTGGAAACAACCCTGCAGCGCGTTGCCGACGCTTTTGAAAAAGAGACCGATAACGTCATCAAAACAATCACGACGATCATCGAACCGGCGATGATCGTGTTTATGGCGGTCCTAGTCGGATTTATCGTCTGGGCGATGATTATGCCGATCTTTTCGATCAGCCAGAACATTGGTGGATAGCACACGAACGGCCGACGGGACGCCGCCGGTTTGAAATAGAAATATCAAGAATCGATCGAGGAGAAAAGACAATGCAAAGAAGAAAAGAGAACGCGTTCACATTGGTCGAACTGCTGCTGGTGGTTACGATTATCGGAATTCTGGCCGGGGCCGTTATGCTGAACTTCAGTGGGAAGACGGAAGAAGCCAAGATCACACGGGCCAGGAGCGATATCGCCGCGCTGGGGACCGCTTTGGGCATATTCGAGATCACGCTCGGACAGTATCCGACCTCCGATCAGGGTCTTCACGCGCTGATCGAAGATCCCGGCATCGAAGGCTGGAAGAAAAGATTTGTCCAGAAAAACAGTATTAAGGATCCCTGGGGAAACGATTACAGCTATGCCTATCCCGGCTCGCATGACAACGATTACGACCTGTTCTCCGTTGGCCCGGATCAGCAGGAAGGGACCGAGGACGATATCGGCAATTGGTCCGAAGAGGAATAAATTCAGGGTTTAGGGGCTAGGGTTTAGGGTATGAATGGTGAGGCTCGCTGTGATTTGAACTTCCCCTGCTTGAACTTCCCTTCATTTTGTCTGAATCAGGATGTTCAGGATTGAAGGATAAATAGGATAAAAATTTCCCCCATCCCGGTTATCCTGATTAGGTGTAAGAATGATGGATCAGAAAAAAAAGAATGTATTTACATTGGTTGGGCTGCTATTGGTGGTCGTGATTATCGGAATTCTGATCTGGCCGAATATACTGAATTTCATCCGCAAGATGGACGATGCCAAGAATGCCAGGATCATGCAGGCCAACAATGCCAGAATCATCCGATCCATGAGCGATATCGCTGTGATGGGATCCGCCTTGAGCCTTTACGAGATTACGATCGGGGAGTTGCCGACTTCCGATCAGGGTTTGCTGGCGTTGATCGAAAATCCCGGTGTTGAAGGATGGAGGAAGAGATTTATTCAGAAAGACAGTTTCAGTGATCCTTGGAGCAATGATTACCGTTATATCTGTCCTGGATCGCATGGTAACGATTACGACCTTTTTTCTATCGGGCCGGATCGGCAGGAAGGGACTGAGGACGATATTGGTAATTGGGATGCAGAGGAATAAATTCAGGGTTTAGGGGCTAGGGTTCAGGGTATGAATGGTGAGGCTCGCTGTGCTTTTAGCCCTACGTGAATGACTGATAGTTTAAAGAGTTATCGAATAATCGGTAAGTTATTGCATTATTACCCTCACCCTAGCCCTCTCCCAGAGGGAGAGGGGACTTGAATACGGGTTTATACGAGTGTAGGAAATCTTTTGGATTGGTGGATCGAGGATTGGAATGATGGACGCGGCGAAGCGGAAACAGGCGGGATTTACGCTCATCGAGTTGACGATGGTGGTGCTGCTGCTCGCCATTCTCACCGTTGTGGGGATTCCCAGTTTTCGGCTGCTGTACGAGAAATCGGAGATGTCCCAAGCGACTACGTCGTTTTCCGGGGCGCTTCGATACGCCCAGCAGCGCGCGGTGATGGAACGGGTTCCCATCCGCGTGGTGATCGACGTCAAGGAGAATAATTTCTGGGTTCCGGTGGAAGACAAAAAGGAACGCCGGCATTACACCAGCCGACGTCGTCGTCGAAACTCATCGCGGCGGTCGTCTTCGACCAAGAAGCGGCGAGTGCGTGAGAAGAAGGAAATTCGCGCTAAACTGCCCGACGGATTTATTTTCGAATTCGTCTATAACGTGGCTCAAGATAAGGAAATCCGGCGCAGGGAAGGGGAATTTTATTTCTACCCCAACGGTTCGGCGGATGAAATGTTCGTGACGATTCTGCGTTTAGCCAAAAGCCGCGACGACGAAATGCGAATCTTTATTAAAACATCACCCGCGACCGGGGTGATTCGGAGTATGGAAGGCAATTCGGAACAGGAAGGCTCGGATTTTTACCGGGGGTATTATGACGACCGAAGCAATCTGCTTTAAAAACGATCCCCCCTCCACCCGCTCTGAATGCCGAAGCGCCGGGAGGGATGCGAATCGCCGCGCGTACATCCTGATCGAAGTGCTGATGGCGATGACGATTCTGGCGCTCGCGGGGACGGTGCTGATCCGGGCGCTGACCCAGGCGGTGAACGCTACGAGCATGGTGCGAGACGTCAGCAAATCGATCTACCTGACGAAATTGAAACTGCACGAAATCGAACTGGCCTATTCGCGGCGTGACAACGTCGAACTGGGCGAGTTCAGCGACCGGTTCCGGCAACCGGGCGCGGAAAAGTACCGGTGGCATGCGCTGATCGAATACGACCGAGACCGCGACGCTTATATTATTACCGTGCAAACCACCTGGGACGAAGAGAATACCCGGCAAGCACGGCGGCGCAGGCGGTGGTCGTCGAGACGCCGGGGCGGTGACTCGAACGCGTTTCAACTGAAATCGATGGTGATGACCGCCCGGTATAACGAAAGCCTGCCCCTGGGAATGAGCGTCGATAAGCGCCAGCGCGGCCAGGGACGGTATCAGGGTGGAGGACGGCGGCGATGAATACCCGAAGCAATGCGTTTACGCTGATCGAACTCCTGATGGGGATGACTATCATGGCGATGGTCATCGGCAGTGTCTTTATGACGATTCACGTCGGGATGGCGGCGTATAACCAAGGCCAGCACTCGATGGAACTCTATCAATCCGCGCGAATGGCTTTGCAGAAGATTTCGGACGAAATGCGCTTCTCCCTGTCGCCTCACGCTTTCTGGCGGCCCGGCGATACATACACGGAAATGGGAGAAGACCTACTGATGCAAAAAATGCGTGGGATGCCCATCCGGGAGAAAGACCCTGGCGCCATTATCTTCAAAGGCAGTTCAAGCCGGGTTCAATACGTTCGGAAAGTGTATCAATTGGACCAGTTTCCACCCTTCGACTTGCAGGAATGCGAGATTTTCGCGGATGAAGAAACCAATCGACTGCTACTCAATGTGCGGCGGTCACTGCTGGCGGTCAAGCGGAAATCCTGGATGTTCATGCACCTGTTCGAGGTTAACCTGAGCGGAATCGTTCTGGCGCAGGGGGTGCATGGAGAGCGATATCGTTCGAGAGGGATGTTGAACGAACCTCCGCTCGATGATTTTATCGGAGATTACGGGACGATCAATCGACTATACGTTATCGCCGAAGGGATTCAGAAGGTCTCATTCCGTTTCGGTGACGATAGCGGGTTGAAAAAGAATTGGGATTCGCAGGTATTGATCAAGGAGTATAGAAAATCGCGCGACAGTCCGAATTTCAATCCCACTCAGGACACGGAAATTTACGAAAAAGGGCCGCCCTTGATTGTGGAGATTTCATTGCAGCTTGAAAACGGCGATACGCTGATGACGGCGACGGACGTTCCCGCCGGGAATATGCGTGGGAAAATTACACCAGGCCAGGGAGGCGCACCTCCAGCGGCACCACCGGGGCCTGCTAAAGCACCGAAAACGGAGACCCAGGCGGCCGTTCCGGTTCCAAGAGGTTAAGAGCATGATGGTGAAGGCACACGATAATGAGAAAGGCATTACATTGATTGTCACGCTCTGGGTGATCGTGGTGCTCTCGGTCGTGACCATGGCCTATATCCAGCAGGTGAATCTGGAAGTGAAGATGGTCGGTTTCCAACGGGATGTGACCGTCGCCGATTCCCTCGCGCTGGCCGGGCTTCGGCAGGCCCTGATCCTGCTGCGTGAAGACCGGATCAAAGACAGCGGGGAAGAGATTCAGGAGACGATTACCCAGTTCATGGAGGACGACACGTTTCAGTACGATGGGGGGACGGAAGCGTGGTCGGACAATCCGGAGTTGTACATCGACGTTCCCTTTTACAAGTTGCGGGACAAAGGGGGGTATTTTTACGTCGAAGTGGAAGACGAATCCGCCAAGCTACCGATCAATAACCGGAAGGTGACACTGGATATGATTGCCCATCTGCTGGAATTGACCGGCGTTCCCGAACGGGAAGCACTGCCTCTGGCGGGAGCGATCGTGGACTGGCGCGACCGGGACGACGTGCCCTCGGAAGGGGTTGCGGATCAGTTCGGGGGCGGGGAAGATGAATATTCGGTCTACAACAGCGGGGAAGGCCGGAGAAAACGCGGGCGGGGCCGGGAAGGCGATTCCGAAATGCCCAAGTTCACGATTAAAAACGGGCCGTTCGATTCAATCGACGAATTGCTGCTTGTTCCCGGTTTTACGCCGGATATCGTGTATGGGACGGTGGATCCTGACGAGGGCCGGTCGCGGGGCCGCACACGTCGCCGTCGTATGGGCAAGGGAGAATATTACGGTTTGAAGCATTATGTCAGCGTGTATACCGGTCAAGTCAATTTGAATACCGTTAAGCTGGAAGTGATGGAATCGATCCTCTTTCCGGCGATGGGCAAAGAAGCGGAGAAACTGGCGATCGACTGGATTGAGTACCGCGACGGACGCGACGGTTTGACCTATACGGATGACGATAAAGTCTTGAAGACGATGGGGAATGAGGATGGAGACGACGTGCATTTTACCGAGGTGGATGGATTTACCGGGGAAGTGATCAAACAGATCATGCAGATTGCTGGCGTGAGTTCCGAAACCTTCATCGTGGTCAGTCTGGCCGAATATGAAGGGATCGAAAAAGGATACCGGGCGGTCGTCAGGCGGAATTTTATCCCGTGGGATCGACTGCCGATTTTCGGAATGGATACCCAAAACGTGGAAGATCTCGAACAAGTCAGCGTTCAGGTTCGGCTGATCGAACCGATTTACGACGTTGGGAAAAAGATCGACGAATTGAGTTGAATGTTGTATTGGCTGATGGGTCGGAAAGCGTGACCTGTCCTATAGAATATCGAGAGATGCAATGGCACGAGCACCTAGACGGCAAGTTAAGAAAAAGAAGAAATTAGGGCGGGGGAAACGTTTCGCCACGGGGATCGATATCGGCACGTATTCGGTCAAAATCTCCACCTTGGCTGGAGACGATGCCGGTGAGGTCGAGGTGAAAAAGATCAGCGTGGCTCCCCTGGCGGAGGCGGAGAACGCCGAATATACCGAAGAACGATATAGCCGTCAAAAAGACGCCCTGAAAGAGGCGCTGAAAAAACACGGTAAACTCGAAGGGCGCGTGATCCTGGGATTTCCCCGTGAACTGTGCACCGTGCGGTATCTCTCTCTGCCCTCCGGTAATCCCGACGAATTGGAGGAGATGCTGTTTTACGACGTGGAGCGACATGTTCCCTTCTCGATCGAAGAGATGGAACTCTCCTACCAACTGATCGACCGGCCGGGGGAACACGAAACGAATCTGCTGATGGTCTGCGCGCCGACGAAAGAGATCGAACCTTATGTGGATATCTGCCGGGATTTGGGGGTTGAAATCGACGGGATCGATCTCGACGTGCTTGGAGAAAGCGCGGCCTATTCCCGGACACTCGATCCGGAAGAGACGATCGCGATCGTTAATTTCGGGCGGTCGACCGTTAAGCTGGGGATCGTGAAAGACAGCAAACTGCTCTTCAGCCGGAGCCTTCCCATTTCGGAACAACGTTTGCTGGATGGTTTTCCGGGCGCGAAGAGCTGGCGCGACTTGCAGGGGCGCGTGACGGCGGTGGGGGCGCTTCACCCCAAGGAACGGGATCACTTCGCGCATTGGGTGGACAGCCTTTCGATGGAACTGCTACGGTCGGTGAGCGCGTTTGCCTGCGAGGAGAACGCCACGAAAATCGATCGCATGTTCCTGACCGGGGGGGCGGGCTATTTTCCCGCCGGACCGCCGCGCGGATTGAGCGTGCGGGTGAAGACCAAAGCGACCGTCGAAACGGCGTTGAACGGTGATCTGCCTCACAGCGATCAATACCACGGGACGGAAGTTGCGACCTCGATCGGTCTGGCGATCCGGGGACTGAAAAACACCCTGGAATCGTTGAACCTCATGCCCGAATCGTTCGTTCAAGAGAAGGTACACCTTCAAAAATCCGCTTTTCGTAAGAATATTACGATTTTGTTCTTTATGATCGTGATGTTGTTGGGCGGGGCCGGGTATCTGAACTGGTACGAGAAATACCTGGAGAGTTCGGCGATCGATACGTTTTATAACGAACGTCTGCTTGAATCCGCCACGCTGGAAAAAATGCGGAAGAAAATCAATACCGTCGAGAACTACATCGACAGCAAGCACTCGTGTCTCAACGTCGTACAGAGTGTTATGCAAAAGCTTCCGAAAAAAGCCTATATCACCAGTCTGACTTTCACCAAACGTAAAAGCCTCGAAATCGTCGGACAGATGTTGACCGATGCGGACGTGCAGCGATTCCTGGAAGCATTGAACGCGCTGAGTCCCGGCGAAGGAGAGGAAACCTTCTTCACGCGCGTCGTCCTTGACTCGAGAAATGAAACGCTTCCCTTGGGGACAGTGGAATTACCCGTGCAGGAGTTCCGATTTACGTGTTGGCTCCGTTATGAAGATGGAAGCGAATAACACTGGAAGGGTAGGAAAAGATCGTGTTTCAATCCCGTCGAGAACGTTTTTTAGGAACCGTTGTCTTCTTTTCGCTCGTGATATTCATCGGAATGTTCATTTACCGCTCGTTTGGGGAACAGTGGACTCTGATGTATCAGGGAGTCGACGACCGAAAAGCGGAAATCCATACCATGCTCGATATTCAGGAGCAGAGCATTGAGATCAAGGACCGCCACGAGAAAATGGAATCCGAGCTGAAAGTTGAGGGGACCAATTCCGAGCAGTCGGCGGCTGTCCGGAAATATTTAGTCTCTATCCTGAACCAAGTGGGTTTGAATAATAAGTACGATCAAGTGACTCCCAGAGAACCTCGGAAAGAAGACGAATTCAAAGTCATTACGTATAATATCAACCGGATCGAATGCACGCCTCAGCAGCTGGGGCAGCTTTTATACCGCTTGGAGAAGGACTCTAAAGTGATCGAAGTGGAGAAGTGCGTGGTTCACAACCTCGTGACCGAAGTGGGAAAACCGGCGTCCCGCCGGGTTGGAACCCTGTTGGCGAGCGGGAAACTGACCGGACTGCTCGAAGTGGATTTGCAGATTTCCCGATTGGTCGAATACCGAAAAGGTGAAAAACCGAAACCCAGGGGGCGATCATGAAATCGAACCGAAGCGTTTTTGTCTATTTCTTTCTCTCGTTGATGCTGATCGGGTCGGCGGCCGCGTTGGCCTATCAAGTGCGGCATTTTAAGTACGAGCGCGATCCCAACCCCACCAAGGAGTTCGAGGCCCGGCTTATCGACGTGGATGAAACGAAACATAATATCGCTAAAAAGGAAGAGACCGCGCGTCGTAACAGCAACATGGTTTTCGCTCAGACGCGCTCGTTCCAATCTCTGGCGACGCCGCATCCACGGCCAAGCCCAACCCCACGGCCCAAGCCCTCGCCGACCCCGGTGACGCCGGGCAAGAAGTGGCAGGTGGAGATGGTTCAGAAGAATTACGCCTTTCTTAGGAAATATAACGGGGACTCTCTTCCTGCTAAAAAAGGCGATTTAATGAAAGACGAGATATACGGTGATTTTACGATCGAAGAATTGATCCCCGATGCGATGATGCCTCGGGTCAAAGTCAAGCACGTCCAAACCGGAACCATCGCAGAAATCACTCAGCAAATGAAATCGACTTCGGCCCCAAAGCCAAAGCCTAAACCAAAGAGAAAGTAAGCGATACGGCGTCGATTTATCCAAACGCCGATTGAGATAAGGAGTAATCCATTGCACGCACGACGATTGTTTATTAACAGAACCGGATATGCCGTCCTTTTGCTTTTGGTGGCTTGGAGCACCTGTTTCGCTCAGAATCCGCCGGTGGAAGCGCCGACCGAAGACACCGCCAGTGGAGCGAGTCTGGACAGTATCGTTGAGGGACCGGTTATGGCCCGGGGGCAAGACCTGAATACGATTCTGCAATTGATTCAGGTCTCGACCGGGCTTCAGATCGTTCTGGATGAAGGGATCACCAAAAAGGTGACGTTCAATCTGGAGAATCCCTCGGTTCGGAAAATATTCGAAACCGTTCTCCCTTCCAGCGGTCTGGATTATATGGCTCTCGATAGCGGGGTTATACGGATCGGGACGACCGAAATCATCGGTGCTTTGAAGATGCCTGAGATCGAACTGATTCGGCGGACCTTCACGCCCGATTACGTCGATGTGCTTCAGTTGCAGGACGCGTTGATGGGACTGAAAAGCCCCCAGGGACAGATCATCATCGACTCGGATTCCCAGAAGATCATCGTGACGGAGATTCCCGAAGCCATTGAGATGATGGAAGAATTGATTATGCAATTGGACATGGCGACGGAGACACGGGTGTTCGATATTGAATTCGCCGACGCCCAGGAAATTGCCGATCAACTGATGGGTGTGATTAACACCCAGGAAGGCGAACTGTTCGTCGACTATCGCAACAATAAACTGATTATCACCGATACCCCGGAACGGCTCGACCGGGCGCAGGCGATTATCGAACAGCTGGATGTCGAAGTCGATTTTATTCTGATTCCCCTGGCGTTCGCGCTTCCCGAAGACGTCATGCCGCTGGTGGAAGGGCTGATCACCGAGAATGGCTACGTCGATTACGATCCCCGCACCTCCCGGCTTTATGTCGAGGATATTCCGTCCGTTCTTAAACGGGTGCTGCGGCTCGTCGAGCAACTGGATATTCCCACCCTGCAGGTCTGGGTCGAGACGGACATCGTTCAGATCAACACCGACAAGAATATGTCGTTAGGCGTCAGCGCCGCTTACGGATCGGATATCGGGTCGGGTGGTAATCCCGCCGCGCCGGATGTCGGTTCGGCTACCGATTCGGGCTTTTTCTCGTTCAACCCGTTTTTAACGACGTCCGGCACGGGACTGACGCTGATGGATGTGCGAAAAGGGAGCTACCGCGTTCAGATCGACGCGATGGTCGAGAAGAAACAAGCCTCCCTGATCGCCAGTCCCCGGCTGCTGATTGAAGATGGTGAGATGGGCGCGTTTACGCTGGGTTCGGAAGAACCTTTCGCAACCCGTCAGCAAGGGGGGTACGGCGGTTACGGCAGTTATGGCGGCGGTGGTTACGGCGGCGGGGATTATTTTACCCAGCGCTCCCGTCAGGTGGGTACGATGCTTAATCTGGAAGTTTACGCCAGCGAGGCGGGGTATGTGGAGATGTTTATCGACATTCAGGACACCCGTTCACGCCGTGTGAATATCGCCAACCTGGGTGACGCGCTCGCGGTGGACGGTTCCTTCATCAATACAGCAATTATTGTTAAAAGCGGTCGCACCGTCGTACTGGGCGGAATTATCACACGCTCGAACAATAAATCCGAATCGGGTGTGCCGGTGCTGAGCAGTATCCCGATCCTCGGAAATCTCTTCAAAAACAAGAGTAAAAACGATCAGAGGCAAAAAATGCTTGTCTTTATCACACCCCGGATCGTGAATATCGACGATCCCTTCGACTTTGCCCAGGTCGATAATTTTCAGCGGATCAGGGATCTGAAAGAGTCCGGAGTGGACAAGTTCATGGAAACCAATATCGATAAACGCTTCCTGGACTGGTCGGGAGAGACAGATAACGAACAAAAAGCCATCGAAGAAGCCCTGAGAGAACGCATGGCCAGCCCTAAAAACGGGGCCAGCCCTAATAACGGGGCCAGCCTTAATAACGGGGCTAGCCTTAAAAACGGAACCCGGACGAATGCCAGCCGATCGAGTATGAACGGCTCGAAAAGAAGCTCCATGAAAAGCCGTTTTCTCAATAAACCTAAAGCCACTTCCACCCCCAAAAAGAGTGAGGAGGGAATTATCCGGCAATATTCCGACAAGTAACCGAGGGAATCTCACCCCGAATGAATGGCATGAAACGATTCGGTTGCAGAATTAGTGCGATGGCCGACGTGCTTTGGTGAATGGGGCTATCGATCTTTCCTGAATATAGATTTTCCTAAGGTTGAATACTTATGGCCGATCTCGTTTTGAGGCGGGGGGCTGTTGAATTTCCACTTATCCGAGTGGGAATGAGAGGGATTTGTTTGTTTTTTTTGAAAATCATCCGCGAGGAGTTGGGACAATGGATGCGGTTTATTATTTTGCTTACGGTCATCATATCGATCCGGTCTATCTCAAGCAGTTGGGAATCCACATTTACGAAACGATTCCGGCGGTGCTTCCCCATTACCGGTTTGCGTTCAACGTGTTGGAAGACGAATGGTTTCGGTTCGAGAAACGCGGGATCGCCAATATCACCCCGGAGAAGGGATGTCAGGCGGAAGGGGTCGTGTACGAAATCGATGAATCCGTTCTACCCGTTCTGGATGAGGCGTTTGGGGTGGAACGGCTGAAATACTACCGGAAACAGGTTCAGGTTCGGTGTGAGGACGGATCGGTTCGCTTAGCCCTCTGCTATGCCGGTTGGCCGGACGTCACGTCGAAAGGGCTGCTGCCGAGCGTGCGCTACCTGAGAAAACTGGTCGATGCGGCGGGTGAAAGTCGCATCTCCACGCACTTTCGGCAATGGCTGCGGTCGCATCCGGTGGCGTGGTGAATTTCATTTTGGGGGCATCCACTTGAATTTACGCTTCCGGCATTCGTGTGGATTGAGTTTTTCCTGACAGGGATTATACTATTTCTTCTGTGCCGTTTTTTCGATATTCATTATACGGCGAAATGACTTAACTTAAAACTATCGCGCGCGGCGATAGACGGGTTTTTAATTGGAGGAATTCGATGAACGCAATCGTTAGAACCGGCGGCAAACAATATAACGTTTCCCCCGGAGATATCATTCAAGTTGAAACGTTACAGGCGGCTGAGGGCGAGGTGGTCTCGCTGGACGACATCCTCCTCGTTCGCGACGGCGAAACTGTGACCATCGGAACGCCGGTGGTGGAGAACGCCTCGGTGAAAGTGAAAGTGCTTAGCCACGGGCGGGGGAAGAAAATCAAAGTCTTCAAGTTTAAGCGGCGTAAACAATACCACCGCACCCAGGGACACCGCCAGGATTTCACCCGTATTCAGATCGAGGAAATCGTCTCGAATTAAATCTATTCTCTTTTTAAACTAAAACGAACCGGCCTTGGGTTTTTGGCCGGTTCGTTTTTGTTTGTTTACTGATTTACATGAAATTGATATTACTTTTTAACTAGAAAGAATGGTGAAATCTCTTTGTCTGAATCTGGATGGCCAGGATTCAGGGATGAACAGGATAATAACTTTTTGATATCCTGAACATCCTTTCGAGACAGGTCGGCAAAAAGTGAAAGCAGGACGAAACTCACATAATTTGCTGTATGTTAATTTTGAGTATTGTCGATAGGTTGTTGTTCAATTTCCAGTTTTCGACTTTTTACCGTTTCGTCTTCAACTAGAATTCGTGAAATTCCTGATCGCCTTTATGTTTGTCGTTATCGATCGCATCCGGTTCGGGAAGGCGGGGAACCTGGGCATGAGCGTGATGCGGTTCGAGGCTTGAAATCGGGCGGCCCTGTGTTGGAGCGCCATCATGGAACTTGAATCGGGAGACGATTTCCTGGAGAGTGATCGCCTGGGACGACAATTCTTCACTCGAAGCGGCTGTCTCTTCCGAGGTGGCCGAATTCTGCTGGGTGACCTGATCGAGTGTGCCGACCGCCTGCCGGATCTGGTCGGCCGTGTTCGATTGTTCCTGACAGGTGTTCGTAATCCCTTGCACTAATTGGGCTGTTTTTTGGATGTCCGGGACAATTTGTTCGATAAGTTCTCCCGATTTTTCGGCACCGGTCACGCTGTTTTTTGCCAGTCCGCTGATTTCCTTCGCCGCCTGCTGTGAGCGTTCCGCTAATTTGCGAACCTCAACGGCAACGACAGCGAATCCTTTGCCCATCTCACCGGCACGCGCGGCTTCGATCGCCGCGTTGAGCGCCAGCAGATTCGTTTGATCGGCGATGTCGTCGACAATGGCGATCTGATCGGCAATCTGCTTCATGGCTTCAACCGTTTCCGACACCGCCTTTCCTCCCGACTCAGCGTCTTGAGCTGCTTTTTGAGCGATTTCGTTGGCCGATTGAGCGTTTTGGGTGTTCTGTTCGACCGACGTAATGAGTTCTTCGAGGGATGCCGAGGTTTCTTCCAAACTGGCGGCTTGCTCGGTGGCGGAACTCGCAAGGCTCTGCGCTGACGCGGAAAGTTCTTCACTGCTGGATGCGACTTGTTCGGACGACTGGGAGATTTCTCCAACCAGGTCCCGGATTTTGCCAACGAAAACATTGAACCAACTCGCGACGTTACCCACTTCGTCTTTGCCCGACACATCCAATTTTTTCGTTAAATCCCCCTCACCTTCGGCGATATCTTTCAACATGGCCAACATACGATTTAACGGAACGGTTATCAATTTCGAAACGTACCAAGCGATAACGGACGCTAAGACTAATCCAATGACCAATAGAATCCTTTGCAGCATAATCAACTCACTGATCGCCTCGTCAGCCAGTTCGGAATCGGTGGTTAACAGATTCTGTTGATTGACTTTCATCTCATTCAAACTGCTGACGATCTGGGCTGCTTTAGGTGCGGCTTTGGTACCGAGCCAGGCATTGGCAAGGTTCCACTCTGCAGAGCTGCGTATCTCAAACATCTGAGGGGGCAATGGATCGAAAACTGTTCTGGCTTCTGCGAATTTTTCATAAGATTTCGCTTGTTCTGTAGTCAGAATTTCACGGTTATTCGTTAAATCTCCGAAACGGCGAGTGTTTTTCACCCAGAGTGTATCGAATCCGTCCTTAAACGTGCTGTCTCCGGTAAGAAGATAGGCTCGGATATTGGCAAGCCCCAATCCAAGTGTGCCTCGAACGTCGGCCATCATGCCAAGAAGCTGTTTCCTTTCTATCGTTGCATTTTCGCTTCCTTCCAAATCGATCATGTTTGTGATTTCCGTGGCCATAATAGCGGCTTGGGGCGCGGCCTGGCCAATGAGAATGACCGTGGCCGGTGTATTCTCTGTTGTTTGTGCAATATCTTCGATTTCCTGTTGCTCCACTTTGAACTCTTCCAGTACCCCTTTGATTTCATTCAATCGGTCTTTATTAGCCTGGACCGTCCAATTTTTGGAGAATTCATCCATTTTCCCCATTGCGTCTTCAATCTCTTTCCATACAATTGTCCGTTCAGACTTGAACTGGTCTTTACCGAGAATCATCCAGCCCCGCAATGCCGCCAAAGAATGATTGATACCATTAAGCATCTCCGTTCCGGCGAGGGCGGTCGGCGCTCTCAATTCGATGACTCTCTGAGTGAGGTTTTGATTTTTCTTGACCTCAATCATTGTAATAACGACGACACTGATTAGTATCAATCCAACCACGGCGAATCCAAGATAAAGTTTGGTTCCAATTTTCATGAACTTCCTCCTTCATTCATTTTTTCCATATCATTATTGCCCGCATCGCATTTATCTCCGCGCGTCATGCGTGCTCACTTTGAGTATATCTAAACTGGAAGTTATTGTAAGCTATCCTTTTGATAAAACGATTTAAGATAGATGAGCGGGAGTATGGTTTGGAATGCACAATCCCGTGTATATATAGAAGACCGAATTAGCTGAAGAAATAATGGAGGTTATGCTTTAAGCAAGATGATTATTTTTTTCGCGCCAGTTCTTTTGCTTGGGTGGTGAAGAAGGTTAGGTGGTCGAAGGGGGAGGTGGCCCAGGGGATGACGATCAGGCCGATCTGCTGGCCGTGGTCGGCGGGGAGGACGCCCTTGAACGTTCCCCATTTTGCCGATTCGACTGAAACCATACCGTCGTTGATTCCCTCACGCGCTTTCATTCCACGCCAGAATGGGATTCTCGGCCAATCGGACGGGGATTTGTACGATAATTCGATCTGGCCCGCGAATGAGTAATAATCCACATCGGGATGATCGATGATTCGGGGATTGAACGTCTCCTCCAGGTATTTCGGCGTTAACTGTTCAAACGCGACCCATCGGTTTTGCGCCAGTTTGGAGAGATACTCCCCACTCTCGCCGGGGATGAGATACTGACCCGCCTTGGAAAGATACGATACCACGGTTTTTACGAAATTGGGTATCTGTGCGGCCATGGTTGAACCACGGTGCGGGGTGGAAACCGTCGTGATCGTGGCGATCCGGCCTCCCTGGTTCAGGCCGTTGGGGGAGGCCAGGTAACGGGCGTCCAATCCGCCCATGCTGTGACCGATGATGTGGCAGGACTCGCCGGGGGGGACGGTTTTGTTTATGCACTCCAACAGGTTTTCGGCACGCTCCTTGATACTGGCGGTGGGGTGAACGATGGCCTGGACGGCACGGAAACCCTCACGCTCCAGACTGTCGACCACATCAGCGAACATTCGCCAGAGGAGGAAGCGGCGGTAGCCTAATAAACCGTGTACTAGAATGATTGTGTGCATCGATTTGTCCGTTGTCCGTTGTTTTGTGGTGCGGGCTGGAAGCCTGCACCACAATTTGTGACTGTTTTGCGATCGATTATTCTGATATGAGATTAACCTCTCCCAGGGGGAGAGGGGATTCGATGCTTTTAGTGGGCTATGAAGCGGGCCATTGCCCAATTGGCGCGGTCGCCTTCGTTTCCATCGCCTGCGTCCGTGACGTTCAACGTTAACGTCTTGCGGCCTGCGATGGGGACGTGGACGAGACGCGGGGGCATTCCCTGTTTTAACACTGGACTTTCGTATAAGAGCGTTCCATCCGCGATGACGGAGAAGACTACGGACGAATCCATTTCGGGGGGAACCTCTTTGTCGATCCCGATCTCGGCTACGAAATGGCGGTAACCGTGGGGGATGAATCGCACGAAAAGCGTGGAATTGGCGTGAACGCCGACTCCCTTCGGGTAGTAAGTTTTGTCGATCGCGATCGTATCACCCTCAACGGACGTGTCTTTGCGCATTTCGAAGCGTTCCTGTTCCAGGACCTCGAAGGTCAGGTCGCTTAGGTAGATGTCCTCCGGGGAATAGGCGTTCCAGACGAGAACGGCGCATAAAACTGTCAGGATGACCACGGCGGCAATCTGGCCCGGGGTCCAGCCGCCGGGTTGGGGGGGGGTGTCGGTTGTGGGATTTTGAGCGTTGTTCGATTGTTCGTTCACGGGATTTTTATCCTGTAATAAAGTAATTAGTTAAGCAGTTTATCTAACAATTTGAATTTCGGTAACGCATTAATACCTATGGACTTTATTCCATGTTCAGGACCGGCAATCGTCCAGCAATGCGAGTGCTGCGAATCGGATTGATTTAAATGATATACGATATCGCATAGCATTTCCATTAGAGTCCCTCCGGAAAAATCAATATTAAAAACAGTATCTTGAGGATATGATGTTTCTAAATTGCCAGCTTGTATATTGAATGCACTATTTGATTTTTCTAAAAGCTGCCTATTATAGTGATCAGCAACATCAAATATGGTCACATTTGTCCGTTTCATACCATCGCATTTTATTTTTTCAACATCAACACACGCATCTTTGAATATGATAACTGGTATGGAATGTGTAAATATTAATTTATATTCCTTGTATTGATCGCAATAATGTTTTACAACATCTTTTATCTTTACATTCTTCTTTTGTAGATCGATTCTGGGGTTTTTGCTTTTAACCAATTCCCATTTATAATTCTCTTCACCAGATTCTTCAGATGATATTTTTTTATATATGATATCTTTACCTTTGATTGTCGGCAAAAAAACGACATTTATTGGGATACCATTGCTTAATAATCTTCTTACAGATAATGAAGACGGCTCGAACTTGTCTTCTGACATTTTGAGTTGATCAACCGATATATAATTATCCCACCAGAAGGGTATATCTTCAGCCAGAGAATCCGAATTTACAGGTAAAAATATTAATAACAAGAAACAAACGAAATTATATTTCAAAATTCACTCCTTCAATGATGAAACGATAATAATTTGAAATTGAATCACAGTATATTGGTGTTATTCGTGGTTTGTGCACAATATATTGTAATGGGCAAGCAATGGAAAGAATCTTCGTGTAATCGATACGCTTTTGAATTGCCACCCTCACCCTAACCCTCTCCCAGAGGGAGAGGGGACTTGTAGTCGGCATTATTTGTAACCGTTTTGCGATCAATTTTACTGATAAGGGACTAAAACCATCGTGTCCGCCTGTCGGTACGACGCGACGTATCCCCATTGTTTCCAGTGCTTTAGGATTGGGATTATTTGTCTTTCTTCCTTTCGGCATTGACCAGGCGTTCGATTTCGGTGAGAAAGTCGTTCAGTTCGATTCGCTCGGAACGGAGTTTTTCGATTCCGGTGGCTCGGAGACCCTTGGCGGTCAGCGTGGGCAGCATCTTGGGGGAATTCGCGAATAACATCGACGCGGGGCGGCCGTTGGTGACGTATTGGGTCTTCGTTTTCGGGATTTCCCCGATCGCGAACTTACCCTGTTGGATCCCGACGGCACTGGTGAAGCCGAGTTTGCTCGTGCCGTACAGGAAAAGGACAATCTTTTCGCCTTTTTCGTAATGCGCGGCGTGGATGGTGACCCGTTTGGTTTCGGTGCTTCCGCCGTATTGTTTGAATGTGAAGGTTTCAGCGATTTTACCTTTGATGCCCCGGTTGACGCGGAAGGTGTACCACGTGGCGATCAGGCCGGTTTCCGGGTCTTTGCCCGATCGAACGGCGGTGCATTCGCCCTCGAAGATCGTCTGGGCGCTGTGGGTGATCTGCTCCAGGTTGAGGGGCTTGACCTTACTGGCCCAGCCCGGTTGAGAGAGGGCCGGCGCGAGAAATATTATGATGAAATAACTGAAAATCGAACGGATGGACGGCATAAGGACGCTCCTGTCGAATCGACGTTCCTTTACATTAATACTATATCAGGTGGAACGGCAAATAGTAAGGAATGGTGAGGCTCGCTTTGCTTTGAACTCAGCTGTTTTTTGGACGTTTTTGGGATGTCGTGATACATCCTAATGTTGAGAATAGTCGGAGGATCGATTATCAAATGGGATGAAGGATAGCAGCCCGTGGTAAAAGTCCCACGGTGCGATGCGCGGCCCTTTTGGCTAGATTCTGCGTTGAAAAATCTTGAAAATAAACCATATTTCCTGCAATTTTTCGCCTTGAATCCAACCAAAATGACTCGCGCACGCCCTCGCGCGACTTTTACCACGGACTGATAGGGGTGGCTATCATGAGAAAATTAATTTTTGTTGTATTGCTGGGCGTCATTTCTATACAGGCATACACTGAAGACGTTCCTTTTTATCCGGGAACGGTTATCCGCTTTGCCTCTTTGGAAGAGGGAAGGGAAATCATTACAAATCGGGATGATTTCATTTCCAATTTGTCTCCAATCGACAGACGAATACGATGCCAGAAGATGCAGCCTGTTTCCGAAGCGGATTTTCTTGAATTTATTTCAAATCAAGTGTTGGCGTGGCAAAAGAGGGATGAAGATAGAATTAAAAGAACGCTGACGAATATTTCAAAAAAATTTGAACGATATACTTTTGCACTTCCTGAAATCATCTATTTCATCCGAACGACCGGGCAAGAAGAAGGGGATGCCTATTATACGCGGCAAAATGCGATTGTTTTCCCCAAAAACACTATCTCGTCGTCGGTTTTGGTCCATGAACTTTTCCATATTATCTCCCGGTTCAATCCGGATTTAAGAAAAGACCTCTATCAGATTATTGGTTTTTATCCCTGTCTCAATGAAATCGAACCGCCTGAGAGTATCGTGAAATGGAGAATAACCAATCCCGATGCGCCCATTATCGATTATTATATTATTGTTGACTATCAGGGAGAGTCGCTGAAAATGGTCCCGATCTTGTCTTCCGATTCGGACTATAATGGGGGGAGTTTATTTAATTATGTGAATTTTTCTTTGATGGCGATTGAAGAACGGGATAACCGTCATGAACTTTCATCGGATGTTGAGTTCCCCCAAATTCCTTTCAGCGTATTACTTGGAAGTGGCCTGACGTCTCACGAAATATTTCAGAATTATAAAGAACAGATTGGTGACAATACCAAATACGTTATCCATCCCGATGAAATTCTTGCCGATAATTTCGATTTATTCAATCAAGATGGGGTAAGAAGAATCCCCACGGCACGGGTTGTTATAGAAATGGATGCTGAATTAACGCGGTCCCCCGTGACGGAAATTACTCTTTGGAATCACTATTAATTGTGGGCTATTTGGAAAGGTTCTTTTGATCAGACAATGGAAAGAGTCTGCAAGTAATCGATACGCTTTTTCGTTATCACCCTATCCCCTGGGGGCTGAATCCGGCTTAAATTTTTTCATTTTTTGCTAAAGTCCGATTTTTGGCAGCCGATACCTATATGCACAACGCGGAAAAACGGTTTTTCAAAGGAATTGAAAAAACGTCAACAAAAGTCTAAAGATTGAAATTTAGAAGACGATAACGTGTTGTACGTTGGACATACATTGCGGTTGAGGCCGAGAAGGGCTGGACGAGTCATACAGTAAGGAAGTTCGCCAGGTTCAGGGAAGAACCGCAGAGAATGACTCCTCTGTTAACGCGAATTGGAGTACCCCATAACGTTCCAGACAGGATGGAAGGAACGCACCACCGGCAAGGAGTGCCGGTCCGCAAGTATCAGGGAGGATACGGTCATGAGTATCACACGCATTAACAACAATGTTGCTGCCATTACGGCAACGCGCCATCTGAACTCCGCAGGTTCACGGCTCAGCAAAAACATCGAAAGGTTGTCGTCCGGACTCCGTATCAACCGCGCCGGTGACGACGCCGCCGGACTGACCATCCGCGAACGCCTCCGCACCCAAATCCGAGGCACCAATATGGCGATGCGCAACGCGCAGGACGGCATTAGTATGGTGAACACGACCGAAGCCGCCCTCGACTCGCTCGTCTCCAGCCTGCAAAGAATCCGCGAACTAGCCATCCAGGCGGGCAACACCGGCACAAACGACGCTCCCGCCATTCAAGCCATACAAGAAGAAGTGTTTCAGCAGATCGACGAGGTCAACCGAATCGCCAACACCGCTCGTTACAGTTCCCGCACCCTTTTCACGGGCGATAACGCCAATACGACGGATGTGAAACGGGGTCAGGATTACGTCGGCGTTCAGATTTCAGCCGATCCCAACGCGAGCAACTTGCGATCCGGCACCTCGATTCTCCATATCATTCAAACGCAAAAAGGGGAAGAGAACTTACTTCCATTTAAGAAAGAAGACGGGCAGGCGATCTACGCGACGGGAATCAAAGATGCAACCGATATCGCTGTGACGGCCACTCGGTTCATGAATGGAGCCGCCGCCGCCGGAGCCGCCTCCAATCTAAGCGGACTGCTTTTCGATGGCGTTACCATCGAGGCGACCGACCTGATTTCGTACCGAGGAGTGCTGTCTGACGGCGTAACCCCATTTGCCGGAGCGATCAGCGTCAACGATTCCGCCGGGGCCAACAGCATGAGTGACTTGGCCGCGCAGGTTCAATCCGCCATCGATAAAGCTGAAACCGCGCTCTGGGGTGGAAATGAGACCGCCATTCCCGAAAGTTTCGTTCAAACTCACGTCAGCATTCCCTCATCGACGGCATCGATAGCCAGTGGGAGCGGACGTATTCGTTTTCTGAGCGCCAAAGTCGCCGGGAGCAGCACGACGGCGAATACGAATATCACCGACGCGCCTTCTAAATTCGATATCACGTTCAGTTTGATCGATTCGAGCGCCGATCTGAAACGCAGCGCTGTCTCGACACGGGATTACGTCGAAGGTCAGCGGGTGGGCGGTCAGTACGGCAACCTGGTCCAGGGGATTACGGGATCGACATTTGACACCGGTAACTTCTCCATTGAAGTGACGGATGTGATCCCTCCCAACCGTCGGAAGATGGAATCGGAGTTGATTTTCCGCACGAACGACGGCGCGGGCGGCATTCTGGTCAGAAGTTTCAGTCTGGCGCGCGGCGCGGTGCTGAATGGAACCTTCGTCAACGACGTCTTTACGACCGGTGATACGGGTATTAAGTTTGAAGCGAACGACACACTGATGTTCCAGGGAACCAATGCGAACGGAACGACTTTTGAAACCGTTTTCACTATCTCAACGAATGGCGCAACAGATAATACGATGGGGGATGGCCAATTCGCCACCTTGTCGGGCCTGGTGAAGGAATTGAACTACCGCAATCTGTCCGGTGGAGTGAATACCCCACGGCAGAGTTCGTTCGTCGATGCGAAACTCACCATGACAGGCGCGGGCAAATTCCAACTCTTCGACGACATCGCCGAGATTTCGCAGTCCAGCTTTTTCATGGTGGTTGACGATTACAACACAACTCGAACCTTGACCGATCGCAGTCAGATCCTGATTAACGGCAACGCGGAAACGGCTACCCTTTCCGTCAACGGCGGGCCGCGTCAACAAGTGCATATCGACGATGAAGTGATGCTGTACGGTCCCGAAAAGACCGCATTCGGCGAACAGACCGAACGGCTGACCTTGCGCGTCGGTGCTGGATTCCGGAGTGAGATGAGCGAATCCATCTTCGCCAAGGGAACGGATGTCGCCGAGATCATCGCTCAGGAATACTCGGCCACACTCAATGGCGGTCAGGCCGTCACCTTCCAGAACGGCGATAAGAACGTTTTCTTCGAAAGCGGAGTCAGCCAGGGGGTTGCGGAAACCTTACTGCTTGATTTCGATACTTTCGTCGATATTACCGGTCCGTCCATCGACGGCGGTCCGAATACGGGTATGGCCATTCTGCTCTCCACGGTTAACCAGGCGTTGAACTTCCAGGTCGGTCCATTTAAGGGTCAGGACCTGCAAGTGAATATTCCCGATATGCGGGGAGACAACATCGGGTACGGCCGGGGCAGCGGAATGACCGTCTCGGATATTAATGTGACGACTGTCAGTGGAGTCAATCTCGCACTGGATATTGTCGACCGAGCACTCGACCAGGTGAGCCGGACCCGATCGGCCCTGGGCGCGTTTACCAATAGACTCGATACAACCATCGAAAGCCTGTCTGTCAGCACCGAGAACTTGCAGGCTTCCGAATCCCGTCTCAGTGACGTGGATCTGGCGTCGGAAACGTCGGCCTTTACCTCCAACCAGATCCTCTTCCAGGCGGGCACGTCGGTCCTTGCGCAAGCGAACTTCATGCCGCAGGGGCTGCTATCACTGCTTGGTTAAATTGAAACCCATAGTGACTGGAATTATCCGACTCGAAGGTTTTAGCGGGGTGGGGACAGAACAGCTCCGCCTCCCCACCCCGCCGCTCAAATTTGAAGGAAAGGAGAAAGCGATTGAGAAAAGTATCATCGATTCAAGGGTTTTCCGAACTGGGAATCCAGCATTCGGAGAAAGCGTTGAATCGACGATCGTCCCTCACAATCGATGGATGAGATGTGAGAGAAGCAAGGAGAGAATCATGTGGATCACGAAAACGTCAAAACTCATACGACGAATAAAACGGTTTTTTAATAAATCGTTTAGACATAAACCAGGCCGATTTCTAGCGTTCGCTTGATCGAACGGTGGGCGACCGAACGGGCAAGTACCCGCTGAGGATCCGGCAGGGAGGCCAAAGATGAACTCGAACATGGATCCAATCAATCAGTTTCGATCTTCGGGTGCACGAAGGATCGAAGCCAAATGGCAGCCGGGAAGCATAAGGGCGCGAAACAGACTCCGCAACGCCATCCGACGGATAACCAATTTCTTCCTCCGTCCGTGGGATGGAACGGGGGATTTCCGGCAGCGCTGGATCCGGAAGAAGAATCTTGGCCACATAACCGAGAGCGAGAGGGGGGTTCCAGAAACAGCCGGTGGACTCGGCGGAAACCGCAAACTTCTGTCTTGGATAACCGGGTTGATACCGACATGGCGCGTTCGCGCTGATTTTGTCCCGTCGGGGAACCTTTCCTCTCAACTCTTACCTTTGAAATCGATCCCGGAAGGGAATGATGAGTTGTTTGAAGGCATCGAGGATTTAGAAATATCGGATGCCTGGCTTGAATGCGAAACGAATAATCTCCTCCAGGAACCGGCATTGGATTGCATGGATACTTACGGGCGGGATCGAACGATCTCCCCGGACTCCGATGCAGCACCCTTTGATTCCAATCCCGGCAGCTGGGAGGATTGAATATAAAGGAAACTCAGGAAGGATAAATCACAGTAACGCACAATCACATAACCCATTTTCACACCTCATTCGTGAGTGTGTGACCCAGGCCGACTCCCTGGGGCCGATGGGCAGGATATCCGGCATGGTTTCCATCTGGTGAAGAGGGTTTGTCTGGGGCAAACAGCAGGCCGTTGGCCGAAAGTGTTTTCGGGAAGGCGTGTGCTTTACAGCCACCCAGCTCTTACGCACGCTTTTACGGATGAATTTCGACTCGCGGCTTGTGACCGGCAGGAAAACGCTCGACGTTTTCTACCCGATTCACACACGATAGCCGTCCTTTATGGACGGATTGCCCAACCGTCAGACAACAACCAGTGGTAACGGCGGCCGGTTTTCGATAGTGCTTCGGTGTATGTGTATGTCGAATGCACGCTTGAAAACCGTTTCAGAGAATGGAATCAATGTGTACCGGGGCGGCTCACTCGACGCCTCGTTGCACATTGACAAGTCTGTCATTCTGAAATTGATGGGTTGGATTGAATGTGGGCAGGTACAAGACCTGCCCCTACACGTTCTTGTTACCCATTGAAACATGTGTGACAGACCTGTTACCCATTGAAAGACGTGTGACAGAGTACTCGTCATTCCATCCGCAGGGACCACCAGGTTGTTTCAAATTTTTAACACCTTTGATCTATCACCCAGGAGCAAACAAACGCTCCAACCACACCATGCCCGGCACGGATGCTGGGCTAAAACCTATTTCACGGAGGAATATCATGAGTATATCGAGAATCAACAACAACGTCGCTTCGATCATAGCGAACCGTCATCTTGCAAAGACGGGGCGTGGATTGACCAAATCCATCGAACGCCTCTCGTCGGGATTACGGATCAATCGCGCTGGTGATGATGCGGCGGGGATGACGATTGCGACACGGATTCGTTCGCAGGTTCGCGGCTTGAATCGCGCCATTATGAACTCCGAAGACGGGATCAACTTGATCAACGTCGCGGAAGGGGCGATGGAAGAGATGACGCTTCGATTGGATCGTATGCGGGTTCTCGCCATTCAGGCGGGAAACACCGGCGTCAACGACATTCAAGCCCGGCAAGCGCTGCAGGATGAGGTGTTCCAGAGTATCGACGAAATCACTCGAATCGCCGAGACGACTCAGTTCAATACCAACCACCTGCTCAACGGAGATTTCA
>CAZSIZ010000026.1:0-328 GCA_964606645.1 uncultured bacterium | reverse complement strand
CCAATTAGATAGCGGTCCAGGCGCCAACTCCCTGGAAAGCGGAACGCACTTTCTCAATATTGTGCGCACTTCGGTTGGAAGTCAGTATTTAATTGCCGGAATCGACGAAAATGGTGAATCATCCACCATGCACTCCGGTGTGCAGAATGCGTCGGATATCGCTGTGACCCTTGCCCGGTTCTCTACGACAAGTGGACTGCTGGGAACGGCGGCCACCTCCGCGCAAGTGATGGGAACCGGTGGATTCTTCAACGGTATTTCCATCGCCAATGGTGATTCCATCGCATTTCACGGTGTTTTGGCGGATGGAGTGACGAAATTCACTGGT
>CAZSIZ010000025.1:0-31928 GCA_964606645.1 uncultured bacterium | reverse complement strand
TTCAAGATGTCCAAAAAAATGGGTCGATTTAGGAGTGGATTTGCGAGGTCTGAAAGTAGGCTTCACACCTGAAAATATCTCCAGGAGAGACCAATCCATTGGAAGGATCGTAATACGCGCCGGACAACCATCCCCCTCCAGCAAAAATAAATGAGACATTTCGGTATTTTTTATCGGGTCCGGGACTGCCGATTTTCCAATCGGAATTTCCCCAGGCCTTGAACCAGTCATGATCGGGATTTCGGGTGGCGGCTCCTCCGTGGGTTTGATAGGTTCCATAATCGTAAGTCAGAAGGCCGTTGACTCCCCCCACCCGGTGACAGGAATCCCCGATCAAAACGTCATCGGCCTGGAAAATATCCGTGAGGATGGAACTCATGTAAGCAACGGGCGTCGTCAACAGCGCATAGGAAGAAGCCCAGCAATGGCCGGGGAATAAATCGTGCGGGACGTGTCCGTGATCCAACTTGTACATCGCGAATGAAGTGGCCAGCGATCGCATGTCGGCCTCGACTTTAGCGATTTTAGCGCGAATCTGGGCGTTGATGAAATTCGGGACTGCGATGGCGGCGAGAATTCCGATAATCGCTACGACGATCAGAAGTTCGATTAATGTAAATCCTTTTCTCTTTTTCACAGTCATTCTCCCAATCGTTCAACAATTCAATAGGATTAACAGACAAGTTTACATTCTCTGTTTGGCATCCTTCGAGTAGAACTGCTCACCCCGGAAGATGTCGCCGGGAGAGACCAAACCATTACTGGGATCGTACCACGCGCCCGCCAGCCAACCCCCGCCCGGTGCGAGAAAGGCAACGTTCGTATAGGCCGTGTCAGGTCCGCAGCTTCCGATTTTCCAGGTGGAATTTCTCCAGGCCTTGTACCAGGGGTGATTCGAACTCTTCGAGGCGCCCTTATAACCGTGGAACCAATCCGTCCCGTAATCGTAGGAAAGAACACCGTTCGCTCCGCCGATTCGGTGATAGGGGCTTCCCGCCAACACATCGGTGGCCTGGAACACATCGGCCAGGATACTGTTCATGTAGGCGGTGGGGGTGGTTAATCGTGTGTAAGAAAGAACCCAGCCATGACTGGTGGTGTGCTCGTCATCCGGCGGGCGGTTGTGATCGAGCCGGTACATCGACAGTGCTGTTGCGATGGCTTTCAGGTCGGCCTCTACACGGCTGATTTTGGCACGGATTTGGGCGTTGATGAAATTCGGGACCGCGATGGCGGCGAGAATTCCAATAATCGCCACGACGATGAGAAGCTCGATTAATGTAAATCCCTTTCTCTTTTTCATCCCTTTTTCTCCTGATCAATTAATGCAAATACGTTCGGTCAATCATATAGGATACTCTTTCGATTGTTAAGAGGCAAATAGGGCTATCTTGAGAGCCTAAATGCAGGGAAAAGGTTTCCTTTCAACGTTATTTATGATACGTTCAGCCAGGAACAGTGGGTTGATAGGGTGCTACCCACCCTGCATAACTTAACCGGGCCATGAGAGATTTGTAATATTGATACGCTATTCTATTGCCACCCTCACCCTAACCCTCTCCCAGAGGGAGAGGGGACTGAAAAGACGAATGTTCTGAAAGGATAACGACATTATGAGACGCTGGACGCTGCCGCTACTCGTTTTACTGTTCGCACAAGGGGCGATGGGAATAGAATCATTCGACCTGAAAACGTTGCAAACCGGGAGGATCGTCGTTGCGGACGACGCCATTCCGAGCGAACGATACGCCGCCGAAGAATTTCAGAGCCTTCTTGAGCAGGCGCTTGGTTTCGAGATGCCGGTGTCGGATATTCCCGCACTGGGGAAGCCGAATGTGTATATCGGTCCGGGAGCGTGGGGATTGGACACGAGCGGACTTGGTGAAGAAGGGCTGCGCATCGTCATCGATCCAAAACGCATCGTCATCACCGGGGGACGACCACGAGGAACGCTTTACGGTGTCTACGAATTCATGGAACGCTACCTCGGCGTGCGGTTCCTGACCGTCGATCATACTTACGCACCGAAACGAGAGGTCCGACGAATCCCTTGCGAGGAATGGTCCTACACACCGCCGTTCAGTTTCCGCTGGAGTTATTACAAGGAAAACGCGGAACGGCCCGAATTCGCGGCGCGGCTTCGGGTGAACACCACGACCCACGACGAAAAACTCGGCGGCGTCTCGCGGCAAAGCCTCATCAGCCACTCCCTGAATAATCTTCTACCCGTGTCGAAATACGGCAAGGAGCATCCAGAGTATTACGCCCTGGTCGATGGGGAACGCAAACTGGAAATGTGGGGCGGTGGACCGGAACCGTGCGTGACCAATCCCGACGTGATTGAGATCGTGGCAGAAAACGTGATCCAGATTCTCGACAAGAATCCCAGCCGGAAGAATTACAGCGTCAGTCAGAACGACAACGACGCATACTGCCGCTGCGAGAATTGCGAAGCGATCAATCAGCGCGAAGGCACTCCGATGGGGTCTCACCTAGCCTTCGTCAATGCCGTGGCGGAGCGGGTGGAGAAGAAACATCCCGGCGTGAAGATCGGAACCCTGGCCTACTGGTATACCCGCAAACCGCCGAAAACCATTCAACCGCGTCACAACGTTCAGATTCAACTTTGCAGCATCGAATGCAGCACCCTGTATCCCCTGAACGATCCCACCTGCGGGAAGAACCGGCCATTCTGCACCGATATGGACGAGTGGGGAAAAATCTGTAAGGATATCTGGGTGTGGAACTACAACACAAATTTCCGATTCTACGACCTTCCCTTCCCCAACCTGCGCAGTATCACCCCCAACGTGCGCTATTTTCTGGATAACAACGTGAAGGGTCTGTTCATGCAGGCCAACGGCAACGGCGGTTCCGGCGAACTATGCGACCTGCGCAACTACGTCATCTCGCGTTGTATCTGGAATCCCGAACTGGACAGTTGGGAACTCGCCAAGGAATTCTGCCGCCTGCATTACGGGAAAGCCGGCAGCACGATGATCCGCTACATCACCTTTCTGCATGACAACGCGGAACGGGCGGGATTCGAACCGACCTGCTTCCCGATGCCGTTTGAATTGGGGCTGAATCCAGAGACCAGCGACCTGATTTATTCATTCTTCCAAAACGCGATGAAACAGGCCGGGAACGACACCGTTCGCGACCGGGTGGAGAAGGCGTCGATCTGCTCGCTTCGGGCCGTGCTTGAAACCGGAGGGCAATTCGAGGTCGAGAACGGGATTCTACGTGTGTCGTATCCCAAGAAATACGGGGATCTCGTTTCACGCTACAAAGCACTCACTCAAAAACACAGCCAGACACGGGCAGAGGAATGGGAGCCGATCAGCCACTATTTCAACATCCTCGACCACGCCACGGTGAAAGGCTACCGGGCAGAACGGCTGGAGAATGAAACATGGATGACGACGGTGATGCCGGGAGCGAACGGAATCGCGATCGAACTGCTTCACAAGCCGAGTGGAAAACATCTGCTTATGCACCCCGACTACCGATGCCTGCGGCGGTTCTATGAATACGGTACGCTGGAAGAGACCGGGGAGAAAGGCTACGACCAGAACAACCCCAAATCGTTTACTGCCGAAAAAGATGGAACAGCGGTCCTGACCCTGACCAAAAAACTGAAGGACGGCTCGACGTTCGAACGGCGGATTCGGCTGGATGGCGAGGCAGTGCAGTTTCAGACGTGTATCACCCATCGGGGTGGCGAACCGAAAGTCTATCAATTTCGGGTCAATCCGGAATGGGTGACGGGGACAATAACGAACGACAGCAGCATCATCAGCGCTTACGTCAAAGACGGGAATTGGGTGAAGTTTAACCAGGACTGGCATCACTCGGACGGGCCGAACAAAGACCTGCTGGAAAACGCCCGGGGCGGCGGCCTGGCCTTCTACAACCATCAAGAACGCTTTGGCGTGATGCAGACCTACGATCCGGCGTCGTTCGAGAAGGCTGGATTCTGGTGGAGCGACAGCTACCCCCAGGCCAACCTGGACCTCTATACCAAACCCGTGAACCTGGAAGCGGGAGGATCGTTCAACTACGAATATCGTATCGAGTATTTAAACCAACCTCCGAAATGAGTTTTTCTTTAGGTTCTGGACTATTCGCTGGGAAAGAAATGAGGGAAAGTGGAATCTTCCAGTGAGAGGGAGGAATCGGCCAGACAAAAATGCTCTGTTTTATCTTCCAAGACGTTTGGTGTAGAACACAAAAAGAGTGCTTCGGAATCGAGGGCAACAATCCGGTTCGAGGAAAGCACGGACTCGGCGGACGGCCATCCATTCCCCTGCGGGTGGGGAGGCATCATATCCGTTCTCCCGTCAAGCAAGAGAAAGGGGAGTATATCGCCGACAGGAAGAACGAACCGCGTGCATCCCGTGCAGCACATCACCACCAAGAGCGTCAATACCAATTTTTTCATCAAATATCCTAGCCCGACGTAGCCGGAACCAAATAGAATTGTCAATGTAGGGGCAGGCCCCTGTGCCTGCCCAGGTCTACGTCCAATCCTCCCTTGAATTAATTTATGATCGTTTTGCGATCGATTTGACTGATGAGAGTCTCACTGGTGATAGTATCGTAACTTGACTTGAGTGTAAAACAACTCTCAGAGGATTTTCTTTTGATCTTGTCAAACCACGCCGCCGTTGTAAACTAATATCCTACTAACAGATAAAACGAAACACCTATCCATTGAGTGATAGAAATTTTTTAGTGAATGAGGTGAATGAGATGAGTGAAAACACACGACGAACGTTTATTAAATCATGCGCGGCGGCTGGTGCCGGGTTGCAAATGCCCGGTCTGCTTTCCACTTCGGCCTATGCGGCGGACAAACCGGCTATGAGCATCGCTCGATATAAGAATCCCTCGGACGATGCCGCAAGCATCGACGAAGAAGCCAAAAAGTTGACCAAAAGCGCCATCGACGCGCTGGGCGGGATGTCACGCTTTATCTCCAAAGGCGATGTCGTCTGGGTCAAACCAAACATCGGCTGGGACCGCCGGCCGGATCAAGCGGCCAACACCCATCCGGTCGTTGTGGCGACGCTAGTCGAAATGTGTTACGAAGCCGGAGCGAAAGTGGTCAACGTCAGCGATAAATCATGCCACGATCAACAGAAAACATTCCCCCGCAGCGGAATTCAGGAAGCGGCGAAAAAAGCCGGAGCCAAGTGTTTCTTCCTCGACGACCGCAAATGGGAGAAAATGAATCTCAAGGGCAAAGCCATTCAGGACTGGGAAGTGTATAAAGATATTGTCGCAGCGGACAAAATCATCAACGTTCCCATCGTCAAACATCACATCCTGAGCACGTGCACGCTGGGGATGAAAAACCTGATGGGCGTCATCAGCGGCGCGCGTAACCGATACCACCAGGACATCAACAACAGCATCGTCGATCTGGCCGCGTTTATCAAACCGGACCTGATCGTGATCGACGGCATCCGCACGCTCATCAAGAACGGACCCGTGGGCGGCAATCTGAAAGACGTCGTACGGAAAGACACAGTCGCGGCGGGAACGGATCAGGTAGCGCTCGACGCTTTCGCCTCGACACTGCTGGGCCATAAACCTGAATCCATCGGGCATATTCTCGAAGCCAGTAAGCGCGGTCTGGGCACGATCGATTACGCGTCACTGTCACCGAGGGAAATCCAAGTTTAAACCCGATGAAGCAACGCGGCAAAACCATCCCGGCCGTCTGGTTGAGGCGGGCATTGCAGACGTTTTTCCTGCTGCTTTTCCTCTACCTGTTTATCGTCACGGCGTTCTATCCGATCAACGAGACCGGGGGGCCGGTCACGTTTTTCTTCAACATCGATCCGCTCGTCCTGGTAACGACCTGGATCGCTGCGCATACAGTTCCAGCGACGTTGCTTTTGGCGCTGATTACGCTGGCCGTAACGCTTTTATTCGGTCGCTGGTTCTGCGGGTGGGTTTGCCCGTTCGGGGTGCTGCATAATCTGATGACCGGCATGCGCGCCCGCAAGATGAAAATCCTCATGGCCCAGGGCGAATACACGCCCGCGCAACGCACGAAGTATTACATCCTGACCGCGTTCATCGTCTGCGCGTTTTTAGGCTTGAATCAGATCGGGTGGCTCGATCCGTTTTCGTTCTTCTACCGTTCCCTGGCCACGGCGGTTTTCCCGGCGGTCAACTGGGCGCTGAAGGAATGGTTCACCTGGGTGTATATGGCCGATCCCGGCGTGGGGCCGATTCGCGCGACCGCTGTGACCGAACCGGTTTATGAAGTCCTGCGCAATCATTTTCTCGCACTGGAACAACCTGTTTATTCCGGCGGCCTGTTTATCGGCGTGTTGTTCGCGGTCATTGTGGGATTGAATTTCTACCGCCCGCGCTTCTGGTGTCGATATATCTGCCCACTTGGGGCGCTACTGGGTGTGGTGGGGAAAAATCCACTGGTGCGCGTCAAAACGGATCCCGAAGCCTGCAACGATTGCAATCTCTGCCTGACCGATTGCCAGGGAGGCGCGAATCCTCAAGGGGAAAAACCCTGGAGACCGTCCGAGTGTTTTTACTGTTTCAACTGCAAGGACGCCTGTCACACCAAGGCGGTCACGATTGAATTCGACATTCCTGGAAAGGAGGATTCATCATGAAATCCTTCTTGACCTGGATCAAACGTTTTTTTCGTCCCCCCAAAGAAGAACGGATCGATTTGAACCGCCGGGCCGTCGTGTCGGTTGGATTGAGCGGGCTGTTCGGTTCGATGCTGTTTCGCAGCACGCCGCTCGGTGACGCTCAAACGTACAATCCCGCGCTGATCAGGCCTCCCGGTTCGCTGCCGGAGGATGAGTTTCTGGCCAAGTGCATCAAGTGCGGCGAGTGCATGAAAGTGTGTCTGACGAACGTGCTGCATCCCACGTATCTGGAAGCAGGGCTGGAAGGGATGTGGTCGCCGTTTCTGAACATGGACGTTTCGTATTGCGAGTATCAGTGCACGCTGTGCGGGCAGGTCTGCCCCACGAGCGCGATCGAGGAAATTACCCTCATCGAACGCAATCCCACCGAACCGGGCAAGAAACCGGTCAAGATCGGGCAGGCGTTTTTCGACAAAAATCGTTGTTTGCCCTGGGCACTGGATATCCCCTGCCTGGTCTGCGAAGAACACTGCCCTACCCCGACGAAAGCGATCTGGGTGAAGAAAGTGGAAGTCATCGGGCGCAATGGAGAAGTGATTAAACTCCAACAGCCGCGCGTCGATCCCGAACTCTGTATCGGGTGCGGAATCTGTCAGGACGTCTGCCCTATCAACGACCGCCCCGGAATTTACGTCACCAGCGCGGGGGAATCACGCAATCCAGGCAATCATTTTCTGCTGAGCAGCAGCACGAACTTCTTTGAAAGCAATCCGGCAGCTGGCGGCAATGAAGATGAAGAAGCAGCAAGTTCCGATCCCTACGGTTCCGGTAGCCCTTATTAATCGATCCAAAATTATTCATAGAGGGATGGTGGGCTACGCTGCCAGGCTGTATCACAATCCAAAAAATAACAAAATGTATCCTTTTTTAGGAATCCTTTTTGTCGCCTCCATAAGAGATCGTTTAATACGGAGCAAATATGGAGGTCTCATTTTTGGGATTTTTCATAATTTACTATTGTGACACAGCCTATGCGCTTTTAGTCACCCTACCGAAATCATTCATACTTTGCCGAAGCGGTTATGGACCGGTTTGAAAAATATCTCCGTCACTTAGCACACCGTTGGAGGGATCGTATTTCAAACTAGAAAGTATGGTAGATCGTTCTTTTGAATCGACAGGAGGCAACACCTCAGCCGTGATATCAATATCGTAATCCGGCCCGTTACTGACCAGTATATACCCATTCGCACCATTCAAAAAATAGCGATAAGACTGAGACCCATCCGGTGCGTACAGGTCCAAAGTCGAGGCGGTTATATAAGAGGACATGATATAGGTTTGAGAGCCGATAGTAACACTGGCTTCAGCAATCGAATGGGAGGCTGGCGCGAGTGGATACGTTTTATGATTGGCAAAAAAACGCTCCAACTCATTCTTAACCATTCTGATTCCAATTGCTGTTTTCGTTTGTTTGCTCATGGGCCTATAATTTCCGTAATCTGATAAAGCAAATATTATGAAGGCAGAAATGATAAGAATAATAATTATTAGTGTATTTATACTCATACCAAAGTATCGATTCGTCATGATTCGTGTTTTTCCCTTCGATGGATTTCGATGAAAAAGAGTAACACGGGAATGAGACGGCGTCAGGAGGATTTCGTTTGGGGAGTGCCGTTCCAGCCGGAGCCATCGTCGAGGAGTTCGATGACGTGCTTGACCTCCATCGGCAGGCCGCGTTCTTTGACACCGTAATTGAGTTGGAGCAGGCAGCCGGGATTGGCGGTGAGGAGAACGTCCGCACCGGTTTTCTCGACGCAATCGATTTTCTTCTTGAGGACGTCCATGGCCATGTAGTAATGAGTGATGTTGTAGACACCGGCGCTGCCGCAGCACCAATCCGATTCGGGCAGACCGACGAGTTCGACACCGGGCATACGGCGAATCAGGTTGAGGGGTTGTTCGCGCACGCCTTGCGCGTGGCCGAGGTGGCAGGGTTCGTCGTAAGTCACTTTGATCTCGCGATCGAACGGTGATTTTTCAGTCGGCGCGGTGTGCTGCCAGTCGGCGAGGAATTCGCTGATGTCGCGCGCCTTGCGGCTGAAACATTTGGCTTTTTCCGCGTAGTCGGGATCGTTTTCGAGAATCTCTTCGTATTCCTTGATGGCCGCTCCACAGGCGGCGCAATCGGTTACGATGAAGTCTACATTCATCTTATCGAAGAGGTCGATGTTGGCTTTCATCAGATCGTAGGATTTATGTTTGAAACCCGCCGTCAGCAATGGTGCGCCGCAGCAGCGGATTTCCTTCGAGGTGACGACTGTGCAGCCGCTTCGGGTGAGGATGTTGACCGTCGCGTTGGTCGTCTTGTTGAACATAATGCTCATCATGCAGCCGAGGAAATAACCCACCCGCGCCTTTTCCTCACCCCGCGCGGGGATCGTTTCCGGAATAACTTTTCGGAACGGAGTCGTCAGGCCATCTGGCGCGAGCGCTTCCATGAAACGAAGGCGTTTGGGCAATAATTTCAGTAATCCAATTTTTCGGGCTAAAGTGCGTAGGCCGGTCTTCTGATAAATCCTCAAAGGCAGGGCCGCCAGTTCCAACCGTTCGTGACGGAGAAAGAGCCAATTGAAGATAAAATGGCGGAACAGTCTCACGACAAAGTTTTTGGGGATGTGCTGCTCGGATTGCGACCGCGCCGCTTCGATCATATAACCGATGCGAGTGTTTGAGGGACAGACAGTTTCGCAGGCCCGGCAATCAAGGCACAAAAACATCTGTTTGGCGAAATTGCGTGTCAGGTCCAAATGTCCGTCAGCCACGGCGCGGACCAGGGCGGCCCTTCCCCGGGGGGACGCGCGCTCGACTTTCATTTCCCGGTAGGTCGGGCAGTGAGGCAGACACATCCCGCACCGAACGCAATTGAGAATCGCATCGTAACTGGGAACGTCGGCACCGTCGAAATAGCCCATTTTAACAGGCTGCCGGTCATGTGAAGTTGGCTGGTCGGTCATAGGTTTATTATTCAGTCAATCAGAGAAAACAGACGCTTTATCGCTTGGAATGACGATCATTTTACAAAAAAACGTTCAGTTATTCTTACGGATACCTTAACAATCTAATTGCATACGAGTTTTCCTTTTTTATCTTTCTGGACAATCTCCGTGATTTTCGAAACAAGATACTCCATCGATAGTTTCTCGACATCCATTCCTTGTAAATTGGATATTCCTGAAGGCAAGGCGGATTTATTGACTCCTCCCCGGATATAAAGCGGAAGAATACGACTATCTCCTGAGAACGAACGGCTTAACGAAACTCCCATTTCAAAACTCTGCCATTGATCGGTAGGAAAGTCGGGAGAGATAAGCAATAAATAAAATCGGCTATTCTCCAATGCACTCTCTATTTGACTCAACATGGAATCTCCAATTCTTAACTGACCCTTATCGAACCAAACATTGATTCCCTTCTCCCTAAGAAGTTGAGTCAGAGATTGAGCGAAATAGAGATCCTTATGTGAATAGGAAATAAAGACATCGTACGTATCGTTCATTTCGTTTTCCTCATTGCCTTGATTCGTTTTTTCAATTGTTTAAAATAATTGCCGATTTGATTGATGTCCTCAATAACAGTACGCTTGATAAAAATGGGGGGCCCTTCGTTCGTCATTAATTCACTTTTTGTCAGTCCATATAAGATACAGGCGATTTGTTTCGCCACCCAAGTATCCGTAGAGGTATGGGAGATGAAAACTTGAAAACAAGATTTGTCTTTCGCCATCGGCAAAGTTCCTTCATGTATTTAATTATAGTGGTTTTGATACAGAAAAGAATAGTGAATCGTTTTCAACTTATTCAAATCCCTATCATACAAATACATCTAAAAAACAAAAGAACAATACAACCTATCCGTTTGATTCAAACAGCGGCGTTTGTCCGGGGCCGGTGTCCGGGATGGTTAGGCCGAGATGGGCGTAGCCTTTCGGAGTCAGCAGACGGCCGCCGGGCGTGCGATTGAGGAATCCTTCCTGAATCAGAAACGGCTCGTAGACCTCTTCCATCGTGCCCTCATCTTCACCGATGGCGATGGAGAGCGTGCGGATGCCCACCGGCCTGCCGCCGAATTTTTCGACCAATGTCGTAAGAATACGGCGGTCCATCTGGTCCAGACCATGCTCGTCGATTTCCAGGAGTTCCAGCGCTTCACGGGCGGTTCCAGGCGTAATCCTGCCGTCGGCCCGAACCTGGGCGTAATCCCGCACACGGCGTAACAATCGATTGGCGACCCGTGGCGTGCGCCGCGAACGGGTGGCCAAAACCTGAATGCCTTCAGGCTCGAAGGGAATGCCGAGTATCCTTGCCGAGCGCAGCAGGATAGTGTTGATATCCTCCGGTTCGTAGAAGTTGAGGCGGCATTGAATCCCAAAGCGGTCGCGCATCGGTCCCGTCAACATGCCCGACCGGGTGGTGGCGCCGATCAGGGTGAAGTGGGGCAGATCGATTCGGACCGATTTGGCGTGCGGGCCTTCACCGATGAGGATGTCGATGAAAAAGTCTTCCATCGCGGGGTAGAGACATTCCTCTACGACGCGGTTGAGGCGGTGGATTTCGTCGATGAAGAGCACGTCACCCTGTTGAAGTTCCGTCAGCAGTCCGGCGAGATCGGCTTTGCGTTCGATGATCGGACCGGATGTCGCGCGCACGTGGCTGCCCATTTCGTTGGCGATAATGTTAGCGAGCGTGGTTTTACCCAAACCGGGGGGGCCGGACAAGAGCACGTGATCCAGCGCCTCGCCGCGTTTGAGGGCCGCTTCGATGCTGATCGCCAGTTTGGTTTTGACCTCCCGCTGACCCACGAAATCGATCATCCGCAAGGGACGGATCGATTGCGGCTCGGCCGAATCGTCCGGTTCGGCAATGGGATCGATAATACGTTTGGCGATGTCTTCACTCATAATCACTTATCATAGGCGCGGCGGGAGGTATTGGCAAAGGCTTGGGTGGTAGGAAAAGTTCAGAATGATTAGTCCCTTATCAGTAAAAATGATTGCAAAACGGTCATTAATTGTGGTGCAGGCTGGAAGCCTGCACCACAAAACAACTAAAAAAACAACTGAAAAACCTCTTTGATTCCGGCTGCGCTGGGTTAGGATCATTATACAATCAGGCGGAGCGCGGTATCGATGGCGTCGAGGAGGGATTGTTCGGAAGCTTTGCCGGTCGCGACGAGATCGAAGGCCGTACCGTGATCGACCGAGGTACGGACGATCGGCAGACCCAGCGTCACGTTGACACCGGTGACCGTGCTCCATTCCCGTGTGTCGGAATCGAAGATGAAATTGGAGAGTTTGAAGGCGATGTGTCCCTGGTCGTGATACATGGCGACGACACCGTCGTAACGCCCGCCGAGGTGCTGTGGATAGATGGAATCGGAGGGCATCGGACCTTCAACCTGGATTCCCTCGCCCACGCAGGCTTCCACCGCCGGTTCGATCACAAGGATTTCTTCATCGCCAAACAACCCGCCTTCACCGCCATGCGGATTGAGCGCACAGACGGCGATTCGGGGCGGTTCACCATCCAACCGGATCAGCGCGCGGTCGAACAGGCGGATCGCGGTCATCACCCGTTCCTTCGTTAACAGGCCGGGCACGTCGCGGATGGCGGCATGACAGGTGACGTGGACGACGCGGAAACGATCCGCGATCAGCATCAGGGAATAATTCTTCATGCCGGTCTTTTCCGCTAAGATTTCCGTGTGTCCGGCGTAATGGTGTCCGGCTTTGTTGAGCGCTTCCTTGTTGAGCGGGGCGGTGACGATGGCTGCCACCCGTTTTTGCTTAGCCAGTTGAATGGCGCTATCCAACCAAGCGAACGCCGACGCGCCACAGTGCGGGTCCACCACCGCCCGTGGGAGATGTTCTCCCAGATAGGTCTCGTCGTTGAGCAAACCGATTCCATTGAACGTATCGGGTAATTCGTCTACAGAGGTCCACGTCCGATAGGAAAACGATGTTTGGGTGAATTCAAAAGCGCGGCGGAGATAACGATCAGAACCGACGATCAACGGTGAGCACCGAGCGACCACGTTTGGATGGCTCAAAGCTTTGGCGATGATTTCGGGACCGATCCCGGCGGGATCGCCCATTGTGACAGCGAGAATCGGTTTGGACACGGGATACCGCTTCCTTTCTGTACAGGCTGGCAAAAAGTCAGTCCTTGCAGACGAAACGGCAAGATATTATGTTTCATCCGCTATTTTTTTATTATATCTTGTGGTTACCGAAAGCGTTTTCGACTTTTAGCCGTTTCGTTTTTCTGAATTGTGAACCTTCGTTCATTATAGCCGATCCGGCGTTATAATGGATGCCGCTTTCGAAATATAACACACCTTGTTCGTCTTGGCCGAATCAGTGAAAGCGTTATAGAAAATGACGATCGAAATCGTTTTATCGCATCCTCAAATCCCTGAAAACACAGGCTTTGTGGCGCGATCGATGAAGGCTTTCGGATTCCGGGAACTGACGTTGGTGGCTCCCGAGTTTGAGTGGGGACCGCAGTCTCCCGCGTATAAAACCGCGAGCGGGGCGGCAGCGATTCTCGATGGGGCGCGCGTGTGCGAAAGCGTGGAAGAAGCGGTAGCGGCGTGTCATCACGTCGTGGGCTTCTCCCGGCGAACACACGATTTCGACCGGCCCCGGTTCGAACTGGTTTCCTGGGCGGAGACAGTGGACAGCAGCCGACGGACGGCGCTGGTTTTCGGGGCCGAGGATTTCGGGCTTTTCAATGCGGAGAAGCAGTTATGTCATTCGCTCGTTACGATCCCAATGCAGGAAGAGACGCTCAGTTTGAATCTCGCCCATGCGGTGACGGTCGTGTTGTACGAATTGACTCGAACGCAACAACCGGCTTCACCGAATACGGGACCGGTTCCCGCCTCACATGCCGACGTTCAGCGCGCGGTCGAACGATTGACTTCGATTCTCAGTGAGACGAATTTTTTCAAAGCCGGGCGGCGGGATCGACAAATCGAAACGATCCGCAATCTGGTTCAGCGTCTGAGCCTTACCTCTGACGAATATCACACCGTGATGGGTTTGCTGGGTGCGTTTCAACGAAATAAAAAAACGAATCACTCGTAATGATTAATGATGCGTTCTTATAAAGAACGGCTAAATTCAATCTTTCAATGTTGATTCAGAAGAAGAACAATATGGACGACTCATCGGATGCCACTCTCCAAAAAGCCACGATCGTATTGATTTCTTTGGCTATTCTTAAAGTCGTACTCCATTTCTGGGTGAACCTTCACGACAATCTATTCCGGGATGAATTCTATTACATCGCCTGCGGACAGCATCTGAGTTATGGGTATGTGGACCATCCGCCGTTCGTCGCACTGGTTGCTGCGGTTACGCAAGCGTTGTTTGGAGATTCGCTGTTCGCGCTGCGATTGCCCGCCGTGTTGGCGGGAGGGCTGATCGTGTTTTTGACAGGACGGTTGGCGCGCGAGCTGGGCGGCGGCTTATTCGCTCAGGGGCTGGCGGCTCTGGCGATGCTGGTCATGCCCGGCTGTCTGGCCATGACCGGTATTTTTTCAATGAACGTTTTCGACAATCTGTTCTGGCTATTGAGCGCCTATCTTCTGGTATTAATCGTGAAGGACGAAATTCCCCTGTTGTGGATTCTGTTGGGCGTGGTGCTGGGGATCGGGCTGATGAATAAAATCTCCATGCTGTTTTTCGGTTTTGGATTGTTCGCGGCCCTCATCCTGACACCTCAGCGGCGCTGGTTTCAGAAGAAGTGGTTATGGATCACGGGTGCGATCTCTTTCGCTATTTTTCTGCCCTATATCCTGTGGCAGATTGGGCACGGTTGGCCCACGCTGGAGTTTATGAACAACGCGCGGTTATACAAAAACCTGCCGCTGAGTCCCCTTGAATTTATGAAAGAACAGTTCTTTATGGCTCATCCTTTTTTGCTGCCAGTCTGGCTGGCTGGCGTGTATTGGTATCTCTTCAATCCGGTGGGGAAACGTTTTCGTCTTCTGGGCTGGATATACATCATCGTTCTTGCTCTGTTGATTACGATGAAAGGAAAAGCCTATTATTTGATTCCGGTCTATTCCATGTTGTTCGCGGCGGGGGGAGTCTGTATCGACAGTGCGATTCAACGCATCGGGTGGAATTGGCTGAAACCGGTACTTATCATTATCATCGCAGGTGGAGGGATTCTTATCGCCCCAATAGCGTTACCCATCCTTTCCCCTGATGCGTTCATTACCTATTCCCGCACATTGGGAATCGAAGCTGGATCCGGTGAACGACACAAGCAAGGAGCGCTGCCCCAACTATTCGCCGACCGCCACGGCTGGGAGGAGATGGTCGAAACCGTCGTGAACGTTTATCTGGATTTACCCTCGGACGAGCGTACGAAGTGCGTCATCGTCGCGAAGAATTACGGTGAAGCGGGAGCCATCGATTACTTCGGGAATCAGTACGACCTGCCTAAAGCGATTTGCGGCCACAACAGTTATTTTCTCTGGGGGCCGGGCGAGTCGAAAGAAGAAATTGCCATTGCCGTCGGCCATTCACGAGACGACTTGGAGAATTTTTTCGATGACGTGCAGCAAGTCGCACTACACGTTCACGATTTGGCGATGCCCTACGAAAGCAACCTGCCGGTTTATCTCTGTCGCGAACCGAAAAAGACACTGCAGGAAATTTGGCCGGATAATAAACACTATCGTTAGAAGTCTGTCTAATTCATTTTGCCGGGTCGTGTTTCCAGTTTTCCCTCACCCTAACCCTCTCCCAGAGGGAGAGGGAACTTGGCTACCCGGAACTTATGGTCGGTCAGAGTACTCGTTCGATTAGGGCAGTTGGACGGGGACAAGAACCATGTTGCGATAAGCGACGGGTCCGTGATCGCCTTGGAGCATGAGCGGGCCGGTCGGTTCTTCCTTTTTATTCAAACAGGCACGGGTTCCGCCGGTCACTTCGACGTTTTCGTGAACGAGCGTTCCATTGTGCTTCACCTTGACAAATTTGGCGTTTTCGGTTTTCTTTCCGTCTCGATCGAAACGAGGCGCGCGGAAAACGGCGTCGAACGACTGCCACTCGCCCGGTGCTTTACTGACGTTGACACGCGGGGGATGGCCTTCGAAGGTTTTTTTGGCTTTGGAATCGTAACGCGCGTAAATTCCACCGCAATCTCCATAATCGACTTTCTCTTTCTTATAACTGTCGAAGACCTGAATTTCGTAGAGACCCTGAAAATAGACACCGGAATTGGAACCGAACGGGACGTTGAACTCGACGTGCAGAATGCAGTCTCCGTGTTTGTAATCGGTGAGGATATCGTCGGTCTTTCCATCTTTTCCGTTGACGATGATCCCCTCTCCCTCAACGATGCTGAAACGCTTGTTATCCTTTTTATCGACTTTGACATCTTTGGCAGCAAGCCATTTGTGTTCGGTGCCACGACGGGCATGCCAGCCATCCATGTTTTTCCCGTTGATGAGTTCGACCGTTTTTTTGGCCGTTTCGGATGCGAATCCCGGTGCGGCGGTCAGGCCTGAAATCAGAATTACTACGGTTATCATTCTTAGGATTTTCGTGGTCATCGTTCTGTTACCTTTCTAGGGGGAATGGGGGGCTGCGTTTTGTTTTTTTGCACACACTGTTTGACGATGGTGGGTCGATAAAGCGCGACCCACCCTACAAAAAAGTATTCGTATGATCGATACGCTTTTGTATTATCACCTTCACCCAGAGGGAGAGGGGGCTTGATTGCCCGACATGATGAGTCTGACAAATAACTAGAAACCCATTGAAATACGGCGGGCGATCCCCATCGCTTCTTCCGCTTCCTGGAACATATCCTTTTTCTGATAGACACGGGAGAGATTGGTATACACCAGGGCGTCCTGGGGACAGAATTCGACCGCTTTGCGCCCGGCGTCGATGGACTCGTCTAACTTTCCAAGATGCTGATAGGAGATGGAGACGGCCAGATGGATTTCTCCGTCCTTGGGATCGAGTTCGAGCGCTTTGTTGTATTCGTCGATCGCCTCGGCGTATTTCTGTTCTCCATAAAGCGTCAGACCTTTATCGTAATATTCTTCTTTGGTTGGCATAGCGGCTCCTTTTTGACCGGATCGTGATTCCAGATTGTGAGGTTTTTTTTTCTCCCGTCAAGATCGTCTCTTCCAATCGCGGGAAGAATACACCATTCCGCCGATCTCCGGTTCACCGCCATACCTGGAATTCACGCCTTGGCCGTGGCATGATGGATTGATTCACGCTGATAATTTCTATGGGAAAACGTAAAGGGAATCCGACCGTGAGCATTCGCGCGAAAACGCTTCTTTTCGTTCTCATCGTGGCGGCGTTTTGGCTGCGTTTCTTTCAACTGGCCGACAATCCGGCGGGGCTGTTTCGGGATGAGGCGGATAAAGGCTACACGTCGTATTCACTGCTTCAGACGGGAATGGATCAAGCCGGGCATCGGTGGCCGCTATTCGTGCGGGCGCTGAACGTGACGACCTCGGCCGTCTATCAGTACATCGATTTACCGTTTATCGCCGCGTTGGGGTTGAACGAGTTGGCGATCCGGCTGCCCGCGTGTCTGGCGGGAACCCTGTCGGTGCTGGCGGTGTTTCTGCTGGCTCGTCGCTGGTGGGGGGAGAGTGCGGCGTTGTGGGCGGGTTTGTTTGTCTGTCTGTCGCCCTGGAGTCTGCTTTTGAGCCGCTGGGCCAACCAGTCGATTCTTCTTACCCTGTTTATTCCGCTCGGCGTGTTCTTTCATCAGCGGGATTCCGGGCGTGGTTTTCCTTCAGTGACAAATGCCTTGCTGTCGGCTTTTTGTTTTCTGCTCGCGTTTTATACATACCGCCCCGCGCATCTGGTCGTGCCGGTGCTGGTGGGTTTAATGTGGATGGTTTCTCTATCGCGGGAATCGTTTCGTTCCGAACACCGTTGGGCCTTTCTTCGTTCATTCGCCGCTTTCTGGGTCTTATTCGCGGTCGGGATGCTTCCCTTGCTGCATCATATTTTCTATCAAACCGCAGAGAGCAGCGCGCGGTTTACCCGGATTACGATCTTCGATGGACGCCCGGCAGTGTCCGTGCTGCAGGATTGGCTGCGATATTATTGGTACCATTTATCCCCGGATTTCCTGTTCGTTCGCGGTGACGGGAACTTGCGGCATAACACGTGGGTGTTCGGTCAGGCGCATTGGTATCTCGCACCGTTGGTGATTGTTGGAATCGTTCGGGCGTTTGTCAACCGTTCGCGTACGGATCGGATATTGCTGGCTTGGTTTTTCTGTTTTCCTATCGCTGCCGCCTGCACATGGGAGAGCGTCCCCCATGCACTGCGCAGCGTCTTCGCGATACCCGTGATTCAATTGATGGCCGTCAACGGGATTTGCGCTTTGCGGCAATGGAAACCGTATCTGCAAGAGAAATTATCCCCTGATCTCATCAAAGCGATCCCGCTCTTGTGGGTGGTGTCGATCCCGCTCTGTGCGGGGATTCATCTGTATGATCTCACGGTTCGCTATCCCCGTTATTCGGCTGCCTCCTGGGAATGCGGCTACCGTGAGGCCATCGAATGGTGGCAGAACCATCGGGACGAAGCGGATGGAACCGTCGTGTCCGGCTTGGCGGAGTATCCCTACGTGTTTTTCCTGATGGTTGACCGCTACCCGCCTCAACGCTGGATCGACGAACAGCGGATCGACGGCGTGGAGTTCATGCCGCTTGGATCTCCACTGGCTTCGTCTCTTGGGAAGGTTGAAGGGCGGTATTTCTTTTTAGCGCGTCCCCGCGAGTTGCAACTCGTTCAGCCGCTGAAAGTTATTCGGACACCAGGCGGCGAGGCGATCTGGAAATGGGTGGCCTGGGGCCAGCGCCGGGAAATCGACACTTGAATAGTCACCGCGATACACGCATTATATGTCACTCGACAGTCGTCAGTCTGTGAAACCGGCTGTCTCTGAGAAAGGATCGATCAAATGTTAGAAAAACCTATCCGTCACCTCGCTTTACTGTTTGTGCTACTGTTCGCTTCATCGTTCGCCTACGCAGGGGATGAAGGCTGGATCGTGGATTACGATGCCGCGCAAAAAATCGCCGCCAAGGAAAATAAGGATATCTTGATGGACTTCACCGGTTCCGACTGGTGTGGATTCTGTATCAAGTTGGACAAAAACGTTTTCAGCAAAGACGAATTTAAGAATAAAATCCCCAAACAATTCGTGCTGCTTAAACTCGATTATCCAAAGGACAAATCGAAACAAACCAAAAAAGAGATCGAACAGAACAAGAAGTTGAACAAAAAATATTCGATCTCCGGCTATCCCACGATTCTGTTAGCCGATGCGAAAGGGCGTCCATTCGCCCAGACGTCTGGATATAACGGCGATCCCGCCGAGAAATACGTCGACGATTTACTCGAGATGAAAAAGTCGAAAACCAAACGCGACCAACTGCTGACAAAAGCGGCAGCCGCTCAAGGGGCAGAGAAAGCCAAACTGCTGGATGAAGCCGTCTCTCTGTTCGATAACGAATTGGCTTTGGCCCACTACCGCGATGAAATCGATGGCATTATCGATGCGGATAAAAACAACGCCGCCGGGCTGAAACAGAAATATGAAGCGCTGATTCAGGCACAGGATGTCAAGAAAAAAATCACTGCAATTATGACTGCCAATCGCGGAGATAAAACAACCGCTCTGGAAGCCATCAATAAACTCTATGACGAATTGAAACCCACGGGCGCCGTTGCGGTTGAAATTCTTTTTTCGCGTTCCTATATCAAATTCCAGAATAAGGACATGGAAGGCGCGAGAGCCGATCTGGAAGCCTGCGTCAAACTCGATCCCGATTCTCCACGCGGCAAAGAGATTCAAGGCATTATCAAACGCGTATTCGATAAACCCAAAGAGAACGCGGGACAAGAATAACCGAACGAAGAACAATCGTATTCGTTTTTCGATACGAATATCGTGAAAGAAAACAGGGATATCCATAATCGGGTATCCCTTTTTTTATGGCACACTGGGTGAATGAGTGATGGCGGATTCAACTTTGAAGTGCAATTAAAAAAGAGTTAAAATAGTATTACTTTATAAAAATATTACCGATTATTGGGGAAATGCCCAATCGGCGATCCACACCGGTTCGGGGGGATGATCTTCGGGGCGGTCGTGGTCGGGCTGGTGGTTTTTCTGAATGAGCATACTCAGAATGCCGTCGCGCTCCCAGCGGAAACGGTCGATTACCGGCTCGGCGCGAAGAAGGTCGTCGTCCCATAAGAGAAACATCGTTCCCGGCGCGGAATAATCGGGGGGATCAAGGCGCTGGGCCACGAGCCGGTCACCAGTCAGATCGCCCCGGTAGATGACGTAGACACGGTTCCGCTTATCGATGACGATTTCGGGACGACATATAGGCAGCCTCAGCGCCCCCCCGCCACTCAATTTGAAGTCGGTTTTCCGCTGGCTGATGAGATCGAGTTGCCATCTCTTACCGGTGTTCCATAAGTGGTGATATTGCGGAATTCCATCTGGATCGTCGGCGTAGAAAACCACATGCAGGCGGTCGCGTGAATCCATTGCGCTGCTGCATTGGTTGATCAAGTTGCTTCCCGGAGGAATCGCCTGGATCACTTCGCTGTTGACTGGCGTCATCGGCAGGGTGAGCGGTAATCCACGTGAGGTAAGCCAGGTTTCCCCTCCGTCCGGCGTGCAGGCGTATCCCACGCAATGGTTGTTCACCAGCCCCGGCGGACCGCCCCGGTTGACGCGCCAGACCCAGGTCAGATGGAGCCGCCCCTGTGAGTCGAAAGCGGGGTGATTCCAATAGGCGTTGCTGGTCCAGGGTTTCTGGTCCATCCCTTTGAGAAAGCGCATCGCCCGGTCCGACCACGTCTGTTTTTTCGAGTCGTAGACCTTCAGGCAGACATCCCCGTTTCCCGACGAACCGTGGCGGTAAAGAAAGTAGAACGGACCCTGTCCATCGCGGTCGTTTTTGTCTTTGGGGGACATAACGAAGTAGGGATACGTAACGCGGTTCTCGTATTGACCGCCCATCGAGAGCGGTTCGCTCCATTGCCGGACGCTGAGGGATTGGAGGGAGCGGCGGTAGTGGAGGGGCGAGCCGTGGTGGTCATAAGACAAATGTAGGTAGCCGTCCGGATCGATGCCGAGACTGATGGAGTTGTGAGCGTCGCGGGTGTTGTATTTTCCCGGTATCCGAAACACGTCCAGACTGTCGCCGTCCAGATCGCGCCGCACGAACACCATGCGGCTTTGGTCGTCGTAGTACGAGGTAAATTGATACGTGTCGCGTGTCAGAATCCCGTGGTGGCGGAAGATGACGGTGTTGACGGTGTTGTTCGCCCATCCGGGACCGAGCTCGATCGATGCCGATGGAGGCAAGGGGATCAAATCACTGCTCTGAGCAGTATGCAGTGGAAAAATTAATCCGAATGCAATGATGTTTAATCCGAATTCCGCTAAATGTCGTATCATGGGAGGTTCCTCGTTGTGTGACCTATCAATTTATCGATAAGTTATTGCTTAATCGCCCTCACCCTAGCCCTCTCCCAGAGGGAGAGGGGATTAGTTCATTCGACACTTTATGGTGGTCGGAGTATTCGTGTGGCAGCGTCGACCGCTTGTTGAGAATTGTTGAATTCAAGCCGCCGTTAAACCTTCGGCAGCGTATAGGGATCGCGGTATTCCTTCGTCAGCAGCGCGTTTGCCCGGCGATTTTTTCCGAAATTTTCCGTGACCGGATCGAAACGGACGCTTCTTCCAAGATGGTGAGACAGGTTCCCTAAATGGCAGAGCGTCGTGCTTTGGCGACCGAGTTCGATGTCGGAATTGGGGCGTTTGCGGCTTTTGATGCACTCGAAGAAATTTTGAGAATGCGAGCCGCCGCTGGCTTTGACCTGTTTTTCAACTTTCCCATCCTTATTGATAACTTTCCAGCCCCCCCCGTCGACGATCAGCGTGCCGTCGACACCGTAGAAGCCGGTTCCTGCCTGGTCTCCTTCGATGGGATTGTGTTTCTGGAAACTGCGCAGTTCCCAGACCAGCATCAAGTCTTTGAAATCGTAGGTCACGATCTGGGTGTCCGGCACTTCCTTGGCGTCGTCCAGTTCCCAGTAGATCCCCGCCTGGCTGGAGACGCGGGAAGGAAGGCGTTTCGATTCGTCTTTCAGAAGGCGGTGGATGCCCCACAAGGCGATGTCCAGCATGTGGATGCCCTGGTTGCCCAGTTCGGTGTTGCCGTAATCCCAGAAGAAACGCCAATTGTAGTGGAAGCGGTTCTTGTTGAAGGGCCGTTCGGGCGCGGGGCCGAGCCAGCGGTCGTAGTCCACGCCTTCCGGCGGTTTGGAGTCGGGGGGGTTGCCGATGGTGCCGCGCACTTGGCACATCCATGCCTTCACCATGCACACATCACCGAGTTTTCCCGACGCGACATAATCGATTGCCGACTTGAAATGCTTCGCGCTGCGCCGTTGCAGACCTACCTGGACGACACGCTTGTACTTTCGCGCGGCGTCGCGCATGAGCTGGCCCTCCTCGATGGTTTGCGACATCGGCTTTTCGATGTAGACATCTTTCCCGGCCTGGCAGGCCAGAAGCATGGGGATGGCGTGCCAGTGATCGGGTGTGGCGATCAGCACGGCGTCGATTGCCTTGTCGCTCAGCACGTCCTCGAAGCGGTTGCAATGTCCCAGTTTGGACCCTTGTTTCTCCTCGAACATCGCCCCGATCTCGCGGCAGACGTTCTGGTCGATATCGCAGATGGTTTTGAAGACGCCGCCTTTCGCAATCATCTCCATGCCCACTTGTTTTCCCCGGCTTCGCGCGCCGATGATGCCGAGCGTGATTCGTTCGTTCGCGCCCATCGCTTTCGGATTGAGATTGACCAGCCCCCCGGCGGCCAACGTTGAAACGGCCCCGGTTTTCTTAATGAAATCCCGGCGGTTTTCTTTCGTCATGATCTTTTCTCCATTTAAGTTATCTGTTGTCAGTTTTCTGTTGGATTAATAATGATTATTTTGTGACGGTTTTGCAATCAATTATACTGATAAAAGACTAAACCCTAGAACCTAAACCCTGATTATAGTTTTCAGGCTTCCCCTTTGAGCATTTTCATAAACTCGCCCATGAAGAACGGGTTGTCGTGCCAGGTGCGGCCGCTGACCATATTGCCGTCACGCACGCAGGCTTCATTGACAAACGTCGCGCCGCAGATTTCGATATCGAACTGGCACTTGGGGACGGTTGCCATCGACTTTCCGCGAATGACATCGGCCGTGGCGACGATCTCCGCCCCGTGACAGACAACGGCGACGGGTTTCTGCTCGTCGAAAAAGTGTTTGACGATTTTCATTAAATCCGGGTCGTAACGGAGGTATTCCGGGGCGCGCCCGCCGGTGATGAACATACCGTCGTATTCCTCCAGTTTCACGTCGCGAAAGGCGATATCGGCTTTGAGGTGATAACTGGGGCCTTCCCGCGTCACTTCCCACCCAGGCGGGATTTCGTGCATGACGAGATGGTAGACTCTCGCTTCCGGAGCGGCGACGACGGCTTCGTACCCGTCTTCCTGAACGCGGAACAGGGGATACATCGTATCCAGCGCTTCAGCCGCGTCTCCGATTATAATCAGAACTTTTCCCTGGCTCATGGTTTACGTGCTCCTTCCATACTCGGTTAGACATAGTATTAACCGATTCGGTGCTTCACGGCAAGATGCACTGTACCGAAGGAAGGACACATAAAAACCGATTTAATAGACTGCCCAATCCTTGACTCCAACCTCATCGAAATTGTCCGAGAAGACGACCTTGCCGTTAACGATGACCTCGAAATTATCGAACTGGGCGCTCAGGCCTTGGAGCGTACTTCCGGTCAGGCCGGGGTAACCCGGTGAACGGGCAGCGTTCCGTGGATCGTCCCACGTGAAGACGGATGGTATCCTGTTCGAGCCGGTTCTAACGATTGTCCCGGTGAGAAGCGATCCCTTGGCCGTCAGCGTCATGGTGTACCACTCGCCCACTTGCCAGTTGTAGGCGCTGCGCGTTCCCCAGGCGACCAGATCGTTGAGCAGATCGACACTGCCGTTATCGTCGTGGTAGAGAAGATTGAGCGCGCGTTCGCCGTCGTCGGGATTGAGTCGAATCGCAATTCCAGCGCGGGCGAGATCGCCATCCACCCAATCCAGCATCCGAACGTCGGCTTTGACGGTGTAATCGCCGGTCCCGAAATCCTTCTCGATCCAGACGTGTTTGGGATCGTCGCCTGTCTCCGCAAAACCGGTCAGAACGCCATCGGCGATGATCCAATTGCCTCCGGTTCCGATGATCCAATCGTTCCCCAGGCTGCGGGTGTTTTCCGGCATATATTGCAGCTTCGATCCAGCGATTGGATAGTCCAGTTCGCCAACGGTCATCATACCGTTAATCGCCGCGGACATGGGAGGATTCTCGTTCGGTGCGGTAAGATCGTAAGTCAGTCCGAGCGTATCGGTTGCGTCGGCAAACGTCCATCGGATAGTGTTTCCCGAAAGCGTCACCTCGCCGTGAGTGGCGCGGATGTTGGAGGCAGTGAAGCGGTCTGGAATGCTTTCGGTGACCTGACCCGTAATGGTTTCTCCCTCATCGACCGTGATCTCGACTTGAATTCCTTCGATTGTCGTACCCGTATAATAATCCCGCGTGGGCAATGAACGGGAGACGCTGAACGTCGTAGGCAGTTGAGCGCGCAGGAACTGGTGGCGGTTGATGAGAAAAAAGCGCATCGTATCGTAGGAAGTGTTGATCTGACTGCGGCGGCGGCTATTCGTGCTGCCGGTGTACTGTTCGGCGAGTTTCAAGTCATCCAGCAGCAGCGTTTCCGCGTCGTCGATCATGCCGCCGACCCGGCTCAGCGAAAAGAGACCGTCCAGGGCGTCAGTCACGCGGGTGACGAATTCCTGTTGAAGCGCTGGAACGGAATGAAACGGGCGGGTGAACGGACCGTTCAGATTTCGACCCGTCAGTTCGCCGGAACCGGGAGCGTTGCCGGTGATGAGAAAATCGATCGGCATTTTCCAGTACATCGGATTGGAATCGGTGTAGCCGAAAGTTTTATCGATGTCCCAGGGAATAATTTCCCACTTACCACCGGGAGCGGGATCGTGATAGAGAAAGATGTTGTTTTTGATGCCATCCCAATGACTCATGAGAAACAGGGCCACTTCGTAACCCATGATTTCCTCGAAAACGAAATACTTGCGGATGGATTCCTCCAGATCGGTTCGGTTGCTGGTATTCACTTTTCGGAAGAGTTCGCGGTAGTCACTGTCGTCTTCATCGAGGTTGGTTTTTTTCGAGTATCCTCCCGGTTCGTTGTAGGCGATTTTATAGATGTTACCGTCCGAATCGCGGTCGTTGATTTCCAGGAAATTCTCGTTGGGCTGTTGATAGGCGATTCGCTGAGTGTGCTTATTTTTTTCGATAACGCGATACCAGTCGCACCGGCCGGCCAACACGCCAAAATCGCGGAAAATCCGATAGGAGAGTTGTTCGACGTGAGGTGATTGCGCCCCGGCGGTCGTCCCTTCCGGCGGCGATTCGGGATTGATGTTGATCGTGCGGTCGCCGCGATATTCTTCTCCTTTAAGAAATTTAACTTTCTGCCCGTTGCGGGAATTGGTGATACTGGCTCCATCGAAAACCTGAACCGGCTCGTCACCCAACGGTTTCACGGCGATCCCGGAAAAGCGGCTGCTTTGTTCGGGCAAGTCTGTGTTCCGGTTGGAAAAGAGCCAGAGAATGGGCAGTTTCGCCGGGATGGCGTTATCGTAAACGAAGTAGGACTCGAACGGACGCCGTTCCGAAACGTGGGGCAGAAGAAGCGTCTTGCCGGTAGTCAGTTCGAGCGAGATATTGAAACGGACTAGGGTCTGATTTTGCTGGGCGGGAATGGTGGCTTGAAACATCGCGGCTTCGCTCAACTGAGAAGTGACGGTCATGGGACGGCGGTTGCCGCTGCCTGTTGTCTGGGCCGAGGCGTAAAGCGTAGGGCTTAGGACGAAATCGGTACTGGAACTTTTATCTCTGTTGAATCCAACAAAAGAGATGACGTTTTCGCCTTCGAGAAGCAGCTCGGCGGCGTGTCCGAGTTGAATGGTTTCAGGTTCGGTGGATTCGTGGAGACCGGTTGAGACCGATCGATGTGTGTATGAATCGGGCGCGTAGGCACGGGCCGCTTCAACTCCATTGATGTACGCAATAAAGCCGTCGTCGTAGTGAATATGCAGCGACAGCGAACCGAGCGAATCGGGATCGCCGATCTGGAAACGGCGGCGGATGTAGAGCGTTGAATACGAAGTCCTCATATCGGTCAATTCGGTCGTGACTTGGTCCAGATCGCCGTAGCCGAAACCGCCCGAAGCGGTCTCCCAGGCGGCATCGTCGAAATCGAGCGCCGTCCATTCCAGGCTATCCGAGGGGGCGGATACGCCTTTCCAAATACGCCATTGGTCCGTGGCGTTAACGAGGCCGTCGGGAGTGGAATCGCTGCCGGTCTCCCATTGAAGGAACGCGGAAGCAATGAGATGGGGTGCGTCGAGTTCGATTTGAACCTTGACCTCATCGGACGGGGTGGGGTGTTCCGGTGAAATTTTATGCGAAAGGATAACAGGACGGGGGATCGTTCCGATGACGGAATTTTGGCGTCCCGGTGTGCCGTTCTCATTGAGCGAGGCGCGCCAGGAATGGAAATCGTCGGCAGGCAGGTCCCAGGCGATGCGCTCCAGCGACGGACCGTAGCCGTCCGATCCCTGCGGCCAGGGAAAATCGTCATCGTAAGTGAAGCGTTCGACAATCGTGCCGTCGGGGCGCTGCAAGGTGATGCGTTCGCCGCCGTTGGAGAGTTTCCCTTCGTAAGGGCCGAGAACCGGATAAGACTTGTTTCTCCAATCTCGATGAGTGGGAACACGGGCGAGAATGAGATAGGCGTCCGGGGAGAGTTGGGTTCCATTCGGAAAGGTATATCGGATTCCATCGACGAACCGGTAGCCGGAGAGATCGACCGTGTTGGGGCCGGGATTGTAAAGTTCGAGAAATTCGCGAAACGCCCCGGCGTCTTGGTCCCGATCGGTGGGATCGTAGTTGAGTTCGTTGATAACGACGCCACCCAAGGCGGCGAGCGGGGCGATCAAGCAGACGATTGCCAGTGTGAAGGTCAAATAAAGCATTCGATAACGACTTCTCGTCATTGGATATTTCCTTTTCTTGTGAATCGTAGATTAACAGGCTTGTTTTCCTGGGGTACTTGATTCCAACGAAAGAGTACATGATTGAATTATAACGTATGATAGGTCATTTTGTCACTTCAGTAGCTGGGGTTGGGGATTACTTGTCATAAACCCGGATGCGGGAGAGAGTCAGGCGGTAAATCAGATAAGCGGCCAGCAGCGACAGAGCGACGTAGCAGGTGCGCATGGATTGCCACCAGTCATGGCTTTGGATATAACGAGTGGAAATCGCTCCGTGGTTTGACAGAAGAAATAAAGGAGAAAAAAGTCCTGTGCTCATCCCACGATAAATTCCGAGAAAATTAGCCAGATAACCGCCCCAAAGGATGAATAAAGCCGCTCCCACCGAAGCCGTAAAGACCGTCGTGGATTTCTTCAGGCGGATCGAGAAATACACTCCTGCGATCAACAGCAGAATCCCATAAGAATAACCGATCAAAACCGTATTCCAGACATAACCATCCAGCCAGGGGATCGCTTCGGTGTGTTCCGGCTCGCAGACGAATCGGAAACAGTGTCCCAGCAAGAACGCCAAGCCGAAGAACGCCCAGAATCGGCAGCTGAACAGCCATAAGCCCACCCAAAGTTTCCCATTCAGCAGTTTGGCCGGGGTCAGGGTAGTCGTGCGGAGAAGATCCCAGGTGGAGCGGTCTTTCTCGCCCCGGAAACTATCGGTGGTATACGGCAGGATGATGAAGGGGATTAAATAGAGTAGAAGAATGGAAAACATGCGCCATTCCGGGTAAATAGCGTGTCGGAATTGGTTGATTTGAAATTGGTTGTTACTTCCAATAAAAAAGTAAATAAACAGACTGCCTAGAAAGAGATAACCGAGTGTCCAGCAGAATCGAGAGCGGTTGTAGGTGTAGAACGTCCTGAGTCCTTTGATCCAAAGCGGATTTTTATCGTCGGGATAAAACTCGGTGGGCTTGGGATCGGGCGTGTGTTTCCGTTCGGGGATGACATTCATCAGGGTGCGCTTGAACCATTTCCAGAGGGATTCCCGCTCGAATTGTTTCGAGCGAATCAGGATTTCCCGCTGACAGAGAAGAATCAAAAACACCAGGATAACGATCGTAGCGATGACGCCCGCGATGATAAGATAAAAATATCTCGCAAACCAGGATGAATAATAGTCAAGGTTAAAATTAGTTACGAAGAGAACGAAAATCGTCAGGGGGGAAAACAGAATGAAAACGACGTGAAGCACAACGGTCTGGATCGATGTGTAGATACTGCCGAGGAGCAGATTGTCCCATTTTAACGAACAGTACAAACCGATGGCGGTGATAATCAAAACCTCCTGGGCGAACAGAAACCATGTAAAACCGATATCGAAGAAGTGCGAAGGCGAATGGAAAAGTAAACAGATGTAATACGGCACGAATAATAAGCCTAAGGTGGCGAGTTTCTTTAATGGGGGAACGAACTTCCCGAACAGAAAACGGCGCAAATTTTGTGGAGTGGTTTCCAATTCATTCCAATTTTGTTCACGCCATTCCTGCCCATATCTCGCCGGAACGTAGAACCAGAAAAAGAGAACGAAAAAGAAGTAGAAAAGAGAGGACACACTCGCAAACGATTGGTCGAGGTTTTGGAAGAAAGCGACGATCAGTCCAGAATAGTCATATTGGAGCGACAATAACGTCAATACGCCTCCGAGAAATAATAGAAAAATCAGTATGGGTTTCAATTGAGTGAAGCGGTTGATCCATCGGTAGATGCGGATCAACACCTTGTCGATGTTTCCTTTCATGCTGGGGAAGTAGAGCCAGGCGCAGATCAGCAGCAACAGAACAATAACGGCGGATACGACCAGGTAATGGGCGAAAATAAGTTCAATGTTGGTCCAACCCCTCAATGTTCGGGATGGTGTGAACATTCTTTGGGACGGAAGAACGGAACCAATCGATTGGGATGAGAAGAACGCGGTCGAAACCATGAATGGAGAGAATAGCCATTCAACAAGAAAAACACGGCCGATCAGAAACGTACGTCCAAAGGGGAGAACGAGGAAATAGAGCAGGCAGAACACGTAAGTCATCGAGATCGAGGTGATGGCCCGCTTAAAGCGAATCGAACAGATCAGGCCGATCAACGCGGCGATCACCAGGCCTTCGGACGCGATCAGGTAAAAGACGAGGATTTCCTGGGGCGAGACGCCGCCCAGGGGAAATATGATGCTGAAAATCGGGATGAGCGAAAGCAGGATAAGCCATAGGAGAAAAATCGAGGAGAGGAATTTCCCCAGGAGGATACTGGATAAACTGATGGGGGTTGTTTTGATGAGATCCCACGTCTCACGTTCGATTTCGACATTGACGCTGGTGGCGCTGAAAAGAGGCACGATCAACACAACGATTGCGCCCACGGTCATCGAGAACATCATGAAAAAATCACGAGCGGGGTTTTGGTAATTCATGGATGCGCGCCAAGTGAGCTGATTCCACCAAGACGTTAAGAGCAGTGTGCTGATAAACATAAAAAGAAAGAGACAGAGAAACGACTGCGTTTTCCGTAACTGCGTCACCAGTTCGCGGAGGATAATGGGATTGTTAAAGAAACGCGGCCTTTCCCTCCAGGCAACGGCTGCGGTGTGAATAGCCTTTTGTCTAAGCGGCATCATCCCTCACATTCTTTCGTGCATCGACATCGTCTCAACGACTGCTACCCCGATAGTTGGCAATAAAGTAGCATAGATCGAACCGTTTGTCAGATCGCCGGGATCAAATCGGGGTGGTGTTTCCAAAACTGTCGTGGTACAGAAAACCAGAACTGAGCAGGCCGTTGCTGAGATTGAATAGGTTGAATCGCAGGGGACGGGCTTCGTAAGGGGTGCGGCGCATGACCGAGAAATCGTATTTCGGCGGGACGGAGAGCGAGGGGCCGACGCTGAACGCTCCCCAGGCGATATGGGTGTAGCCCGGCGATTGGCAGTTGGATTTCACCCAGTGGAGAATAAAGGGAGTGCAATCGCTCCGTTTCATGGCTTCGGTTACGAAGGGATCGCGTGGGGGGCGGGGAATGAAGGCGGCGGGTGTTGTCAGGAATGAGAGACGCGCCGGTTCGGGAGGCTGAAGCGGACAGAGGACGATCCCCGGATTGAGCCATCCGGGATCGGGGGAAAACACCCGGTTCCGGGGATTTTCGCTGGAATAGAGAAGCAGCGAACCGACAAGCGTCGAAAGCTCGCGATAGACACCGGTCAACTGGGTGCGGTTCCGTCCGGCTTGGTATCCGGGGATCAGTGAGACTGTCAGGATGATGAGAAGGATAAATGCCGTGAAAATCTCCAGGCGATGGTGGAACACGAACGGTTCGGTCCGTTTCCATCGTTCTATGAGAAATCGGAATGTGTCCACGGTGGCCCCTCATCCGGATTGCTTGTTTTCTACAACGGACGCGAACTTATATTGTATCTCAATACATCGGAAGCGCACGTCGAATTTGTGATTTTTCGGATGCGTATATGGGTGGGGATGGATTACATTCTTCTGAGTTTGTTGCAGAGGAGTTTGATGACAACCTCGGCGATTTCGGGGCTTTTGCGGATCATGTTTTTCAGGCGGTGTTTTTTCAGTTCGATCAGTTTGGCGTCTTCGAGAACGGTAACGGTGGCCGATCGTGGCATCTCATCGAAAATGGCGAACTCGCCGACAAGGTTGATCGGAGTGATTTGAGCGATGACGATTTTTTCTCCATTTTCCAGTTCTTTTTCGACAAGCAGTTTGCCCTGTAATAACAGATACGCGCAATGCCCGATAGCGCCTTGCTTCATCAGAACGGTCCCCGTATCGACTTGAATCAAGTCGCCCGAGTTCAGCATTGTTTTTGGATTAAGCATCTTGATAAACGATATTCATAGAAGTTTATTCAGGATCCCCTCATTTCGTTGAAAAGAAGAATTATATTCTAAATTTCGACCGTTTTAAATAGAATGTTGAGATATTTCGATTTAATTCACTGGCGTAACCGGTTTTTCTGACTCTTCCTGATTCCGCAATTCGTCGAGTATCTTCTCTAAAGTGCTGATAATATAAGATTTATTGTCTTCTCCATTATTTATTTTCAAGGTGAAGGAAAATTCTTTGGTTTTATGTTCCCAGCGAAAGGATTTTGTTTTCCCGGCTGATTTCTTCTGGCTTTTTTCCCTTGCCTTGATGATGGAGAATTGGCCTTTCAGGTATTGCTGCCAAGCTTTCAGCATCGCTTTCTTGCTGCCTTGCCGTACGATGTGAAGTAAAAGTGATTTGGCCGGGGGGGTGTCGGCGTTTCGACATGCGTCTTTGATTTCCTTGGGGAGATCGTTCAATTTTATGATTTCCGAAATACTGCTGCGGGATTTTCCGAGGAAATCCGCGATCTGTCGATCGGAATAGTGTTTCAACTTTTTCAGTTTCCCGATCGCTTCCGATTCTTCGATGGGGCTGAGGTCTTCGCGCAGCAGATTTTCGGTGATCGCCAGTTCGAGGTCCAGGTTTTCATCACCGTTCCAGACGATGGTGGGGATCGTATCGAGTTTCGCATTTTTCGAGGCGCGGAACCGCCGTTCTCCCGCAATAATAACGTATTCTCCGTTTTCTTTGCCTGATCGAACGAGGATGGGCTGCAGCACTCCGTTTTGTCGAATGGAATCGGAGAGCTCTTTCAAGGTGTTTCGATCAAATTTTTTCCGGGGTTGGTTTGGATTCGGCGTAATCCGGTCCAGGGGGATATCCTTGTATTCTCCCCCTCGCCGTTGAATTTCCTGGATATCGAATAAGAACTCATCGTAGTCGAAATTAGATGCTTTCTTTTTGGCGCGAGCCATCGTCACACAATCTCCCGAATAATATCATGATGAAACTGGGGCGTTAAATGAGCCAATCGATCGTAAAAAACAAGATGAAATAACGTCCCAGTCCAATCTACAGACCTCGCAAATCCACTCCTAAATCGACCCATTTTTTTGGACATCTTGAA
>CAZSIZ010000024.1:14314-32699 GCA_964606645.1 uncultured bacterium | reverse complement strand
ATGGGTGACCTTCCCGAACCCAAACTCGTGCACAGATTCTTGTGAGGAGCCAAAATTATTTTAGGAGATTAAAATGAAAAACGCCTATTGTAAAATTATTGGATTATGTACTTTTGTGTTTTTGGCAAATAGTTCTTATGCACAAATTGAAGATTTTATGGATGGGGTGCTGCAATACTCAAAATCCATAGAAGAAAGAGCTAACTTCGATATCGTATACGTGAAGGCGGTTGAATATCCCGAGTTAACTGAAGAACAAATTACCCAATTGGCGATTGGTCTTTCTTTCCAAGCAATTAAGGACGTGAAACCGGATATCACAATGGAAGCTTTAGAAAAAGATGAGGAATTTTATTCGGGATATCTGGAAATGATTAAATTGAATAAAGAACTTATTCAGACAGCCGAGCCTAATTTTTATAAGCATCATATCAAATTACTTCCAAATTCACAAATGACATTTCGTATTTCAGGAATTGAAAATGGTGAAACCATTCAGGTTGTAACATCTGAGGATGGTTTGTATAGAATGACTGATTTTATGAGAACATCTCCTGGTTCAACCAAACCGTTCTTCATTGAAAGGGATATTCAGAGTAATGAATATCTAGAAAAAAGTCTATGTTTTTATAGGTGGAAGATATTTCTATCCAACGCCAAGGCTGGAAATCTTACCTACGTTTTCGATGAATCAGGTAATTGTGTTCTTGAAAATGTTCTTTCAGATAATAAAGGGACGGAAACGCTTATCTTAACTGACATAGAAGGAACGATCGTTCCTACCTATTATGAATCGCGGAATAATACGATGAACAAGAAGACGTCCTACAGTGATTATGTCAATGTTGGGGGGACGATGATACCTTCCTTCATTGAAAAAAGATCGATTCCGCTAAACTCAGCCGCTAAAACTTTTAGACCCTCAAAAAGTACTTTTGTGCTGGAACAATGAAACATAAACACGGGACGAACACACGGGATCGAATTTCACGACGATTCCATTCATTCCGCGCCTGCCTCCCGGTCGATCCATTTATCACCGGTTGGAGCGCGATACGATTCCATTGTTTCCAGCAACTCTTGTGGGGAATGGCCGGTGAGTATCATCGCGCGGTGTTTTGGTTTGATGAAACGCTGTTCGACGGCGTGGTCTAGGAATGTTAAAAGTCCCTGGAAATAGCCTCGCACATCCAGCAATCCGCATGGTTTTTCGTGCAGGCCCAATTGTGCCCAGGTCAGCACCTCCAGATATTCTTCGAGCGTGCCGATCCCGCCGGGCAGAGCGATGAAGGCGTCGCTCAGATCGAACATCATCGCTTTTCGTTCGTGCATGGTCTCGACGACGTGCAGCATCGGCAGCGCGGGATGAACCACCCGCTTGGCCAGGGTTTTCGTGATGACGCCGATCACATCACCACCGTCCTTGAGAACGGCATCGGCAAGCGCCCCCATCAAGCCTACATTCGCGCCGCCGTAGACCAGACCGATCCCGCGCCGCGCAAGCAAACGCCCCAGCTCACGCGCTGTTTCGAGGTAATCCGGCAGCTCGCCGGGACTCGATCCGCAATAAACACATATTCGTTTCATAGAAGAAATTACCCTCACCCTATAAACCATCGTGTCCGCCAGTCGGCGCGACGCGATGTATGCCCTCTCCCAGTGGGAGAGGGGATTGCCGATGTTTGATTCTGTAACTATTTTACGATTGATTCGAGGGGGGCGCGTTATTCCGATTGATGCGAAATCGTATAGATATCTCCTGTCCAGACATCGGTGAAGCGAAGGCCTCGATGAGCGCCCGAAGATGTTTTCGACCAGGAATGAGCGAAATCCGTCTCCGCTTCGCCTTCGCGTTGACGTTGGACGGTGAGAGGTGGTGCATCCGCTTCGAGCCAATTCGGCGACAGATCGAAATACTCCAGCATCGTATGATCCGAACCCGCTTCCATGATTTCGATCGTCACCCGGTCTTTCGAGGCCCACTGAACGCTGCAATCGATTCGGGCGTTCGAGCGAAGAACCGGCGTCATGGGATTCATTCGGGTGATTTCGGTCGCCATCAGACACACCAGGTTCCGATACGATGGATTCGTCCCGGTCCAAAGATGCACCATTCCATCCGTGGCCAGTGTCTGGTAGGTCATCAGTCCGCCGCCCCGGCTGTGGAGGAAGAACGTGTCGGGTGTCTGCTGAACGCTGAACGAGCGGTCGGCGCTTCGCCCGATCAGAACCGTCAGTTTCGTTTGAGGATTCCATGCGAAAAATCCGTTACCTTCGATTTGAACTTTGGGAGTCGTTTCCCGGCTCACCCTCCAGGGTTTGTCGCTGAGGTTGGCGAAAATATTCAGCCCGTTGGAATACTGGATGGTGATGTGTTCGATCTCATCGTCTTTCCCACTGAGGATCATGTCTTGTGCTTTAACCGATTTTTTATCTTTCAGATCGTAGCGGATATCGACGGTCTGGTTATGAGGATCGAGGTATTCACGGGCGGCGGGCTGAATCAGGGAGACTGTCTCCGTCAGATGACGCCGCACATCACGGGCATTGAAACCGGGATACCAGATTCGAGTGGACAGATACGGTGTCCGTGCGAACGCGACGGTCGATGTTAAGTAATGATCGAAGGGGAAGAGGCGTGGATCGATTGCGTCGGCCGCTTTTGCAGTCTGGTCGTAATCCCGATACGAACCGAAGCCGATTTTCGGCACGCCCAGTCTCGCCAGTTCCACATCGATGTCAACCAAACCATGAAACGATTCGGAAGGCGGATTGGGAGCCATCACCCCATCGAAGAGCGGCGCGAGGAATCGGTCGAGGCGTTCTCTCCGGTCGTTCCATCGAAGCAGAATGGGGCCACCGATCGTGGAGCGGATTCCAGTGGCGATTTCTTTTCCAATTCGATATGCCTCGCTGGAAGCCGAAGGCGTATCGTTCAAGAGATGGTAATATGCCATCGAGCCGTCTCGGATCATGGCCATAAAAGTAGGCGATTCCAGCATCGCGGCGTTCGCGGTCATTTTTTTGTGGGTCGTGGCGGCGCGTTCGCTCAGAGCAAAGAGAAAATCCTTGACCGTATTCTTCGGCGGGGCAACCATCGGTGTCGCGGAACGAACGGGAGCCTGCGGCAGGTTGAGCAGTTCGGAAGGGATCACATCGACGATTAAGTTTCCTGCCTTCGTCTCCTTGCCGGTCATTCGTTTCAACGTTTTTGCGGAACCCCAAATCTTTTTATCCCGAACGAAATCGTTGGGCAGGGCAAAGCGGGCGTGTTCGCTCCAATCCCGGATGAGAAAACTGAAACCGCTCAATCCCAAACGCCGCAGTTCATCGAAAAACGCTTCCGCATCCAGAAAAGCATCCCCAAGACGGGCGGTCCGGCAGACCGATAATTCCACCGATTGGTACGACCGGTCGATGGGGCTTTCCCAGACGTTCCGGTCGGGATTCCAGAGCATCAGCGTGCGATTGGGGCCGACACGCTGTTCGTAGTACCAGTTTCGGTCTCCTTGCCGGTTGGAAAAATCGTCGGCGGAATGGTAATACGTCTCGCCTTGCTGGAGCGCGATTTCGAGCACGGTGGCTCCGCCGGTCAGCACCGCAGGGCCGGTACAGACGAACAGAAGCTGATCGCCTTTCGAGAGGGGGAACTCGCCTTCGATACCCGCCGACGGTTTCGTCACGGGATCGAGGTTCTGCGAATAGAGCACGTGCCCCTCGCCGGTCGAGGCTTCGACCAGATGTACTTCGCACAGGCTGGATTCACCGCTCAGCAACGCAAACGTTCCATTCAAACGCACATCGTTCGAGACCGGCGACTCCCAGCGGCGAATGATGTCCACCGGCTGAAGAGGACGCCGCGCAAGCGGAAATTCGCCCAGATCGAGCACGACGCGGCTAGCGATTTTTTTGGAATTCGTATTGGGCGTGTGGTATCCCGCCGGGAGAACGTCCGTTATGCGGGGGCTGATGGTGACGTAAGCTGTGATCTTCATGGGCGGCTGTTTGCCATCGGGACCGGGGATCAGCCAAGCCGGTGTATTCGTGACTTGAACCGATCGCTCGTTGATTATTTTGCGAGTGTTTTCGTAACGCCCGGTGGTGCTCAGCATGGGATCGACGTACGTCGTTAGATAATATTCCTTGTTGGCGTGAATTACGGGGAATGGAATAGGCGGAACGTCCAGAATCTCCGGTCTGTTGGTGAATCGGGAGCGGTTGAAATCGAAACCGGTGTAGAAAGCAGTCGCGGAATGGGTCATGGAAGCGCTGGCTTCCAGCACGACGGTTTTTCCTTTCAGTGTATAGCGGTACTCTTTTTTCAGGACTTGGCCGTGGAGGTTTTCTTCGTATAAGTAACGGACCGTGTTTCCAGACAGCGAATGAGTCACCATTTTACATTTGCTGGATGCCGCCAGGATGTCGGGCGTATAAATTGGCTGACCGGTGGCGCTTTTGACGATCAGACCGCCTTGGTAGATGGGGATCGAACGGACTCGAGGCCCCACGATCGCTCGAAAACCGAACAGGCCTCTTTTCACCTGTGGGTCCATGTTGGCGATTCGGTACTCTATCCGGTCATCCCCGTCCTGGAAGGTCATGAGGTATTCCTGCCTGGATTGGTGAAAACTGACGCTCGAACACGTTTCGGGATAACGCAGGGAAGCGGCCGGTGCGAAGAAGGAGTCTTCAGCCTTCGCCGTGGCTATCGAGGCAAGAAGCAGGAACAACTGTAAATAAATAGTTTTTCTCAGTACGGCCATAAGATGATTCAATCCTTTTGGGTAGAATAACTCTCGTGTATCCGAATCGAAATCGGGAAGGGTTATTATCGTATAACGATTCAGGTGAATCAATCGTTGTGTTTTAGACTGATATTGAAAGATACGTTCGTAATGGCGTTTGTTAAATCCCGACAAAGCACGGGATTTAACAAGTCGTAACGCATTCAATCCGACGATACTTTCGAAAACCGCTCTAGTAACGATGTTTTCGAGAACCACTCCGGAATCACACCATGAGAAATATTCGGCTCGATCTTGAATATGATGGACGAAACTACTGCGGGTGGCAATGCCAGCCGAATGGAGTGACGGTCGAAGCGACGTTGAAAAACGCCGTTGAAGGGATCGTTCATCATCCGGTCACGCTCAATTCGTCCGGGCGCACGGACTCCGGGGTTCACGCGGAGCAGCACGTGGCCCAATTTCGCTCGGAGACGACGCTTCCGGTATTCAATCTGCTGCGCGGGATCAATTCGCTGCTGCCGAAAGATATCACGATATACCGGCTGCTGGATATGCCGCAGGAATGGAACGCGCGTTTCGACGCCTTCGAACGTGAGTACCGTTACACATTCTACAACCATCCGTCTCCCAGCGCCCTGCTGCGGCACCGGACTTACTGGGTTCGATATCCGTTAGACCTCGATGCGATGCGCGTGGCGGCGAAATATTTTGAGGGCCGCCACGACTTCACCTCGTTTCGGAGTATTAACTGCGACGCGAAGAATCCCGTGCGCACTCTGCTGGAGGCCTCGCTGCGTGATGTGAAGCCTTTGATCCATCTTCGCGTGCGGGGTCAGGCGTTCTTGCGGCATCAGGTGCGAACCATCGCCGGGACGCTCTTCCACGTGGGCATGGGGAAAATGACCGCCGATTCCATCCCGGACGTTCTGGCCGCCAAAGACCGCTGCCAGGCCGGGCCGTCCCTTCCCGCCCATGCGTTGACGTTGGTCGCGGTCCATTATCCCTGTGATGAAGATATTTTGAAAGATATCGGACATCGTTCCCTGTTTCCAATATAAGTTTTCATTTTGACATTTTTTATATACACTATATATAGAGCCTCTTGCAAAATTAATTATTTAAGTCTTTTCCCTCACCCTAACCCTCTCCCAGAGGGCGAGGGGATTTTAGGATCGTTCATTTTGCATGAGGCTCTAAAGAGAGAATCAGATCGAAGGAATTTTTGAGATGAAACGAAAGCGGTTGATGAAGAAAGGTTTTACCCTGATCGAACTGCTGGTGGTGGTGGCGATCATCAGCATTCTGGCATCCATCGCCCTGCCCAACTACCAGCACGCGCAGGTGAAAGCGAAAGTCTCCGCTGCCCAAGCCGAGATGCAAACGCTCTCCACCGCCGTGGAAGCTTACCGGCTCGACAACAATACGTATCCCCTGGACGGGAATGATTATTTCGAGAAACGCGAAGACCTGTTCGATCAAAGGTTCATCCAGCATGTGATGACTACCCCGACGGCCTACGTGTCGGAGATTCCCGGCGATATCTTTCATCGTAAGATGACCCACCGCGCGGAAGACCCCGTGATCCGGCGACATTTTCAAACCCGGCCGCCTTACCCTTATATTTATATGACGAAAGACAACTGGATGCTCAACCGGGGATCGGCCCGGGCTTATTTCATCTTCAGCCTGGGACCCGATCTGGATTTCGATAACGATTCCACCCTGCCGGAAGATTTCGTGGTCTACAATCCCTCCAACGGCATCGTTTCAGGCGGCGATCTTCTGCGCAAAGGCCCCTGATTTCCCCCTTTCCTCCCCAGAATTGAGATCGATGACAACTTTTTACTTCAACAATATTATCATTTTATGAAAAGCAATTAGGATTGAATATGGGATTTACAGTTTTGTCTTACTTGACGACAGAACGGAATAGGAGAGAATGATCTTTCTTCTTTTTATATAAATTCTATACTCAGATAAGGGAGTTATGTATGATTCATTTTAAGAGAAAGTCATCCAAAGCATTTACCCTCATTGAACTACTCATTGTTGTGGCGATTATCGGGATTCTGGCGGCGATTGCCGTCCCGAATTTTCTGAATGCCCAGATACGCGCGAAAGTCTCCCGATGCTACGCGGATATGAAATCCACTTCGACTTCGATCCAAATCTTTGGAACCGAAAAAAACAAAATGCTGGTGGACATCCGCGACGACGATACCACGATCGGCACGACACGCATTCAGGAAGATTTTAATGGTGTCGGTTGGTGCGGCGGTGCTGGCAATCGGAACAATCAGGCCGTTCTCGCCCCGTTGACTTCACCCATCTCGTATATGTCCTCGGTCCCCAAATCCCCATTCTTCCCGGCCCGAATGTTTACCAGTACCAGCGGGAACAACGAAGGATTCGGGCGCCTCGGAAACGACGCCTACGGCTATTGGGACAACGATCCCGAAATTGCAGAACCGGCTGGCAACAACCACCAGGACTGGAACCTCGGCGCGTTGGGCCGATACATTCCCCGCCTGAAACCCTGGAGCTTTGTTCTGATCGCTTATGGTCCGTCAGCCAATAATCAAACGACGTTGCACCTCGGTATTCCTTACAATCCGACCAACGGTTTGAGCAGTGTCGGCGAAATCTTCCTCACTAGCGGCGGAACCACCAACGAAAGCGCTTCCGATAAGGGCAGTTTGTAACCCGAATGCACCATTGATTTTTAAGCCCTCTCGGCCGTGTTGGCCAAGGGGGCTTTTTCTGACCGTTTTTCCTTGACCTTCGACACAATAGATGTTATATAAATTCATAAATCCAAGTTATTCAAAGGGGAGACAGGAAGATGCAGCTAAAAAAATCTGCGAAAAGTTTTACACTCATCGAATTATTGATTGTTGTTGCCATCATCGGAATCTTGGCGGCGATCGCCGTTCCGAACTTTCTGCAAGCACAGGTGCGGGCCAAAGCGGCGAGAACGTTTGCGGATGTTAAAGGTTTATGGGATCAAACCTTCATCCGCCACATGGATACCGGCCTGTGGCTGATCGACGGCAACGACACGAGCCACGGACCTCCGGAGAAATGCAGTTATCCGGGCGGCCTCAACTTTTTCGGTGTTCCATGCAGCCGGGCGAAGGTTAAATGCGGTGGATTAGGCGATAACTTTTTCAACGGCCAGATTTGGGCGCTGCTGACCACGCCGGTATCATACATAAGTTCACCCCCGCTCGATCCGTTTGGTGGTGGATTGTTCTACGGCTACGAAGACCGTGAGTGTGCCAATTCCCCACGGGGAAGCCACTGGCTTATGTTCGCGGCGGGGCCGGACGGCGATCACGGCGATTGGCTCGATGGTCGAAGTGCGAAAGCATACAATCCCTCCAATGGAACCGTTTCCAACGGGGATATCTGGAGAGCGCATCCGCTCAAAATGGGTGGCTCCAGCCAGTTCATGCAGGAAATTGGCCTGTTCGACACGTATTTCTAATTCCCATTGAACGCTTATCATCTTACTGTGCTCAATCCTCATTTTTTTGATTGAAAATGGGGATTGAGTATTGTTCCTATCCATCTCGAAAGTTGGATTCGTAAGTTATTGTTGAGTCATTGCGGAGTAGAAATTCGGTTAGCTGATGACTGGATGAATTTTCGTTCGATTTTTCTTGCCCTCCCAGAGTATCCATGTTATAAAAATTAAACAATCCAAACCATTACAGGGGGAGCAAGGTGATGCGATTGAAAAAATCGGCGAAAAGTTTTACCTTGATCGAATTGTTGATCGTCGTTGCCATCATCGGTATATTGGCGGCGATCGCCGTTCCGAATTTTCTCAACGCTCAAGTGCGCGCCAAAGTCGCAAGGTCCCTGGCCGATCAAAAGACGCTGGAATTGGCGATTCTTCAATACTCGATGGATTACAACGATAATCCACCGCACTCCCATGAGATCAATCAGAATTGGTGGCTGACGACGCCCGTGGCTTACTTGAATAGTTTTCTCTATGATCCCTTTCAACAAATTCCCGATGCCCAAAACCTGTTCAGCGATTTCGGCCGAATGTCATTAACCAAACAGCAACATCATTGGGATCCGTACGATCAACGGTATTGGGGAGGTCTCGCTCCCAATTACTTCGACGGTAATATCAATCCTGATTTCGGGCTTCGTCAACAGGCGATAGGTGTCTTGATCGGATTGGGGCCGACGACGACTTATAAGGGGGCCAGCACGAACGATTGGCATCCCTACCGGCTATCGAACGGCCTTTACAGTATCGGCATCATCCGCCGTTACGTTCCCGGCAAGCCGAAAGTGGATTTCGCCATGCCTTGAGCGATTTGGAAGGGACTTGATTCGACCAGGACACGGCGTCCATTGAATGACGAGTCGATATGGGGGAAATTGCGTTGTCTACCCTTGGCCTTCCAGGCCGAGTTCGGCGGCGTGGGGAGTGAGGGCTTCGATGACGAACTGGATGTGTTCGCCGATGTCTGCGCCGAGCATTTCCGCCCCCGCTCGCACTTCCTCCCGATCCACCTTGGCGGCGAAACTTTTATCCTTCAGTTTCTTCTTCACACTTTTGGGCTTCAGCGAATAAATCCCGTCGGGACGCACTAAACAGCACGCCCCGATAAAACCGGTGATCTCGTCGCAGGCGAGAATGGCTTTATCCAATAGCGTTTCGTAGGGCGTGTTCCACTGGGTGTAGTGTGCGGAGACGGCGTGCGCGATTTCGTCCTCACCCCGTTCGCGCAGCCATTGAACGGTTCGGTTGGGGTGTTCATCCGGCCATTTCTCATAGTCGGCGTCGTGCAAAAGGCCGGTGACGCCGAATGTCTCCACATCGCTTTCGCCCGCACCGTACTTAAGCGCTGCGGCCCGCATGACGATCTCCACCGAACGCGCGTGGATGCGCAGCGCCTCACTTTCGGTCCATTCGCAGAGTTTTTCCCAGGCTTCTTCCCGCGACAACGGCATGACTTTCCTCCCTGTCAAACGTTTTTTCTTTATTGAAGCATGCTCCGATGGTATAGAAAAGAGGAGATGTTTCGCTCCAAGGGAAATTCCCGAAATAAAAAAAATGAAAAAAATGGAAAAAGTACTTGACACTACTAACACATTAGTATTATCATAATAATAACGAAAGATTTATCGTGATGCGCGCAGAATCGTTCACAGTTCGCTTGTGGGAGACGTCCCGGAACCATGCAACACGATCCGGTAAAAGTCAGACCTTGCAGACGAAACGGCAAGATATTGTTATTCATAAGGTATCCTTCATGCTATATCTTGTGGTCACTGAAAGTAGTTTCGACTTTTTGCCGTTTCGTTTTGGCAAGCGGATGGGAACGGATCGAAACAATTCCGGAGGAAGATTCATGACCGGCCGTCAAAAAAAATTAGTCTTGGCAGAACTCGAAACGTTAGTGATGAAAGAAGTGTGGAAGCGCAGTCGCGCCACTGTGCACGATGTGCGCGATGCGCTGAAGGATCGGCGCAAATTGGCGTATACCACCATTTTGACCACGATGAGAAATCTGGAGAAGAAAGGATTTCTCGATCACGAGATGGACGGGCGCAGCCATGTCTACATCCCGAAGGTGGATGAAAAAACGGTCGAACGCAGTACTGTGCGTCTTATGCTCGACGGCCTGTTCGACGGTTCGAAAGTCCGGCTGGTCAACGCGCTGTTCGAGGACGAATCGCTTTCCGAAACCGAGTTCGAGAAGCTGAGAAAGAAGATTCTCGAATTACGCGACCCGGAGGAACATCATGAGTGATTGGATGGAAACGATCTTTTCTTTTCTCGTTTTTTCATCATGGCAGATGTTGGTTTTGGGAGCGCTCGCATTGACGCTGACCGTTTTGAGCCGGATCAGGGGACATGCGGCGATGTGGATTTTCGGGATGGTTCTGCTTTATCCCTGTCTCTCCACGCTGAGCTATGTCATTCCTTCGACATCGAAAGTCGAATTGTTACTGCCTGCCGTTCATTCGGCTCCTGTGTTTCGGACGTGGACGGAGACGAGGGGGATATGGGGAAACATCGGTTCGCCCGCCTCCGTCCCAACCGATTCGATCAAGGTATCGTCGATAATGAACACCACTACACCCCTGGTTCCACCGTGGTACCGAACCGTTAATTGGAAATCCATTCTGACGGGACTGTGGCTTGCCGGGGTTGTTTTGCTGCTTATTCGGATCGGTCTGGGATTTTGGAATTACCGGAAGCTGCTTCAGTTTTCCAAACCGGTTCACGATCCGGATTGTCTTCGCCTGTTTTCCGACTGTGTGATGATGGTCAAACCGGGAATCGTTCCGCGATTAGCAGTAATGGATTATCCCTGCATCCCCATGATCGTGGGATTATTCAAACCCTGGATCATTCTGCCCGAACATTTACTGAAACCGGAGAAGCGAGACGGTCTGCGGTTTACCCTGCTGCACGAACTCGCCCATCTTCGGCGCAAAGATACGCTGTGGCTGCCCATCGAAAACGCGATCGGCACGCTCTATTTCTTCCACCCGGCCGTGCATTGGGTGCGGCGTCGAATCGACCGCGAAAGGGAATATCTCTGCGACCGGTTCGTTGTCCAATCGACGAATAAGAAAGCCTCTTACGCCGATTTCCTGCTGAACGAAGTGTGGGAATCGGGACAACGCGGCGAACGTGCCCTCGCGATCCCTCTGATTTCGAAAACCTCATCGGTCGCGCGGCGCGTTCATGAAATTATCCAAGAAAGGAAAACGACCATGTTTGCGAAAATACGGGACACCTGTCTCGTTTCAATTATCGTGATGACGTGCGCGGCGATGCTGGCGATGACATACTCGCCTCAAGCGCAATCCATTCCGCAACCCGGTATCCAGCAAGGGGATGCGGACGGTTCCGGACCGGCCCTGGATCATATCAACGCGGAAAACCTGGGCCGGATCGGGAACACGGGTTTGTATCATATCATGCCGAACTTTGAATCCATCCAAGAAGTTCGTGCGATCGAAAAAGCCCAGCCGGGTGATTCGCGAGTTTTGAAACCGGAAGACTGGACCTTCAACGAAAAGACCAACCAGCTAACCGTCACCGCGCCTGTCGACGACGACAACGAAATGCTTATCGTCTACGGCACGTTGAGAATACCCTGGGCGTGGCGAACGTCTAAACCGCTCGAAACCAATTCAGTGAAAGTGATTCTCGGCGACCGTCTTGGCGAGCGGGGGGTCGATTTCGAGGTCGAGGAAGCCGAAGGTTTGATTTACTTCCTGAAAGAAGAATTTTGCGACCGTTCGCTCAATCATTACATTGCCTATGGCTATAAACCGGAACCAACCCAGCCAAGCAACGTCTCTATAGGCGGCGCTATCGGGAACCACCGCGATCGAAAAACCGTGCGGCGGCTGATGGGTATTCCCGAAGACCCCGAAATACGCGCCGCCATCGGACAATCCGTCGGGATGAACGGAACGCCAACTGACGATCCGATGGTTTACAATCTTTCCCAGTTCGTCGAAGAGAAAACCATGAGAGTGGGAATCGCACACCGAAGCGAACCGGGTAATGTCAACTGGCTGAAAAAAGGCGTGGATTACAAATACGATTCGGAAAAATGCCAAATCATCCTGTTGATAGAGATCGAAATCGATCAAGCGACTCATTTTCTCTTCCTGATGGCCGTTCCGAGAAACGATATATTTATCTTCCATGACCTGACACCCAGCGATCCTATCGAGTTTATCGTCGATGGGACCACACTGAAGCAGGACCGGGATTTCACGGTGGATTATTCAACCGGGAAAATCCAATTGATCGATCCCAACCTGATTCAGCGCGGAACGCAATACTATATCTCGGCGAGGAATTGCGCTTATGGGAATTATTCACCGCGTCCAGTGAGTTTTTCGCCCGATCCTGAAGTACGCAATTCATCCGCTGTTTCGGTGGGTTTGAACGGAACGCCGACGGACGATCCGATGGTTTACAATCTCGCGCAGTTTGTCGATGAAAAATCGATCGGGGTGGCGGTCAGTAAGATGGGAGAGCCGGGCAATCTGAACTGGCTGAAGAAAGGCGTCGATTTTATCTACGATACCGAGACGTCAAAGATCCATCTGTTGAAAAAAATCGAGATCGATCGTGAGACTCACTACCTCTATGTCCAGGCCGTTCCGAGATACGATCGGTTCGTTTTCCACGATATGAAACCAAGCGATTCGATCGAATTGACGGTGAAAGGGAAAAAACTGGTCAAAGATCGAGATTATTCCGTGGATTATTCATCGGGGATCATTGAAATCCTGAAGCCCGGTCTGCTTAAACGCGGCACGAAATTCTCCATCACGGTGGGAGAGACGACGTTTGGAACTGATTTTTAGATTTCGTCGACACATCGAAGTTCTCTGGATTCGATATCATTTCAAGAAAGGGCGCTTCTTTCGGGAAGCGCCCTTTCCATGCATTCATAGATAATAAATCGGAATAAAAGTTGTTATTCTTGCGAGGGAGGACGACTTTTTTTCAGGACTTTCACCAGGCCGCTCAGTTTTTGGATTTTGGGTTTGGCGGCCTCGACGTTTTCACGCTGGATGGCCTCATAGACTTCTTTTCGGTGAATGGAGACGGTTTTCGGGGCGGTGACACCGAGTTTCACCTGCTCTCCCTTGATATCAACCACCGTAATGACGACATCATCTCCGATGATGATACTTTCATCTCGTTTTCGACTCAGTACAAGCATTCGGGCCTCCTGCCCTGAGGATAGAGTCTCATTGACTGTTGAACCATTTTATCCAATGGCTCCGACGCCCGTCCGGGGGCAGCTATTCATTCACGGATTTGCCCGCCCCGAAATTTTCGGGGGAAGCGGGGTCCGCTAAAAACGGCGGAATATCTTTCAACAAATAATGTTTCGTATGATACTTGTCGTCGATCAGCACCAACTGCTTGGCTTGGTTCACATGGGTATTGATGACCAATGGCCCCCGCAGATTCGCCGTCAAATCCATGGGTTCCTCCGGGACGGTGACAATGACCAAAACGGTCGCGTTGGAAAGATCGTCCAGCTGAATGGAACTCAGTTCCTGGGATTTGATCTGAATCTCATAGCCCGGAAAAAAAATAAAAGGATCGACGACGACGAAAGAAAGACTGGCTTCATCCATCGACTGCAACCAGAGAAAAGGCTCTTCCTCCGGGTCTTTCAGGATGGCATAGCGGCGGATGGGCTGAAACCCCAGCAACCCTTCCGGAAGCGTCAGCACTTCCGATTCGGCAATTTCGACTTCTCCGAACCGGGCAGTGTCGAATTTAACGGTGACTTCGGTTTGGCCGGGCTGCATGATCCCCTTCAATTCGAGTATTGAATATTGTCTTCTTCCGTTAGTTTAAGGAATACGGACTCAAGACGCAAGTCGGAAGCGTCTTTTTTTGCTTGCCGGCGAAGTTCTTCGATTGAGCCGAGCGCGATCAGTTTGCCCCGCTGGATGATTCCGATCCGGTCGCACAACTCTTCTGCTACATCGAGGGAATGGGTGGAGAGAAAGACGGTCATGCCCTCGCGGGTTCTTCGTTTCAATAAATCCTTGATCAAGCGGGCGCTGCGTGGATCGAGTCCGACCATGGGTTCATCGACGATCAAGACGTGGGGATCGTGGACCAACGCGCCGGTAATGACTACTTTTTGCCTCATGCCGTGCGAGTAGGATTCGATCAGATAATGGGCGGTATCTAACAGATGAAAGAGAGTGAAAAATTCCCGGATGTGTTCATCAATTTTTTTCTGTGAAACACCGTACAATCCGCCGACGAAATGGATGTATTCGTAACCGGTCAGTTTTTCGTACAGATAAGGGCTGTCAGGGATATAGCCAGTAATAGCTTTCGCTTTTTCGGGATCGGAGGAGAGATCGAATTCACCCACGCTGTCCCCTCCCAGGATCACCCGGCCGGATGAAGGACGCAGCAATCCCGCCGTGATCTTCATGGTTGTGGTTTTGCCCGCGCCGTTTTCGCCGAGAAATCCAAAGCATTCTCCACGGGGGATTTCCAGATCCAAACCGGACAGAGCTTGAACGTTTCCATAGTTTTTGGATAGGTTTTCGATCCGAATCATGAAATCCCTCTTGTATCACTCTATTATAAAGGTATATCACTTTTGGCAATTATTAAATGCCAATTTATCGAAAATTTTGACCAGCAGATGTTTGTGAAAAGCAGAATTGAATTCGGTTTGCATCAAATCGATACGCGAACGATCCCGGGATTCTCTGAAGAACCGTAATAAATGCAATATAATGCTTCACATTATTACGAAAGTTGATTATACTGAATTTTATTGTTCAATCGACTCAATAAATTATAGGTTTGGGAAGCTGACCATGGCCGAATTCGATTTTTCAGAAATGGCAGGGGTTTCGTTTTCGGATCTGTTTGGATCTGAAGATGGGGAAATCTCTATGGCGAGGGTGGAGAAATTCTTAGACCAGGTTGTCGATTTTGCCTCTGATAACGCGAAAACCTCGCCCAACGAGCTGGTGAGAGTCGTGCATGATGGCCGCGTCATGTGGATGTCGCAGGAGCAGGCCTCCGATTATCTCGCACAATCAAGTAAAGCGGATGTGCGGCGGGATGTGGAACGCGCACTGAAAGGCGAGTTGGGTTTTATCCGCCGTGAGTTGGAGATTCTCCTGGCGGTCGCGATGTACACGTTTAAGAAATGTGTCGAAGCTCAGACGATCAGCAAGAAAGCCGCCGAACGGATCGAACCGGGATTGAAACGGCGGAGCCAGGAAGTCTCCGATGGGATCTCTGAAACGTCCGAAAGCGAAATGGTGGTAGAGGACAAGCGAAAGCGGAATCCTCTGCTTGGCGAATACGAAAGATTGATGGGGGAATTTCTCAACGAAAAGTCCAAAGGCAATATGGAACAGGCCACCGCACTCGCGAAGGAACTGAATGAAAAAAAGAAAAATTACGTTCTGTTAACCCGCAGCATCGAACCGGACGTGCGAACGATATACTACCACCGGCTCAACCTCCAAAAATCCAAGAAGCGGATATTGACGACACAAAACGAACTCTGCTCGTCCCGTAAAGACACGTTGCAACTCGAACTCAACGAGTTGCAGCACAATATGAAAAAAGTCCAATCTCAGATTCAGAACGCCGAGGAGGAAGGCCAGGACACGGCGTTTATGGCGCTTCAAAAAGAACAGCTATACGCCGAAGAGAAATTAAGCGAGAAAAGCAGCGAAATGGGTGCTTTAAACGAAGAGAGTTCGATCATCGAAAAACAGGAACGCGATGTCGATTCAGTAATCCAAACCATTTCCGAAAATGTGCTGGGGGAAACCGATGCGAAAGTCGACGTGCAGGCTGCGATGAAAAAAGACACGATGAAGATGAAAAAACCAGTCAAGAAAACGGCCGCTCCGGTGAAGAAAAAAGGATCGGGAATGCACGCCAGGAGGTAATGGGTGGATTTTAAGACATTCGAGGAAGCCACGTCATGTCGGAATTTGAATTTCAAGATGTTGCCGGTGTCTCTTTTTCAGACCTGTTCGGTTCTGAAGAAGGTGAAATTTCAATGGAGCCGGTTGGGGCGTTCTTAAACCAAGCCTCTGAATTCGCATCGGAAACCGCCAAAGTCTCTCCAAACGAACTCGTTCGAGTCGTACACAATAACCGTGTCACCTGGATGACGCAGCAGCAAGCCGCCGATTTCCTGAAACAAAGTGAAAATCCCGATGTGCGCCGAGACGTGGAGCGTGCGTTGAAAGGCGAATTGAAATTCGTTCGCCGGGAACTGGAAGTGATGCTGGCGGTCGCTTTATACACGTTCGAAAAATGTAAAAATGCAAAGGCGATCGACAAGGACGCGATCGAACGGATCAAACCGGGATTGAATCGCCGGAAAGCCGAGATCGGCGAAGGGATCGCGCAATCGTCCGAAAGCGAGGCGATCGTGGAATCCAAACGGCGTCGCAACCCGTTGCTGGGTGAATACGAAAAGATGATGGGTGAATTTCTCACCGAAAAGTCGCAGGGCAATATGCAGCGGGCCATGGAGTTGGCGCAGCAACTGAATGAAAAGAAAAAATACTATCTGCTCCTAACCCGAAGCATCGAACCGGATATTCGGAGTATTTACTATCACCGGCTCAACCTTCAAAAAACCAAAAAGCGGATATTGACCACGCAAAACGAACTCTGCTCGTCTCGGAAAGACACGTTGGAATTCGAACTCGACGAATTGAAAAACAATCTCAGCGATGTCCGCGAGCACGTTGGAGACGCCGAGGAAGAAGGCCTGGATACCGCCCAATCTTCCATCAAGCGTGAGTCGCTCTACGATGGAAATGAAGAACTTATCCAAGATGAACTCAACCTCAAAAACAATGAACTGAACGCTCTGAACAAGGAAGGGGCGATCATTGAAAAACAGGAACGCGAAGTCGACTCGGTTATTAACACCATTTCCGAGCACGTGTTACAGGAAGCGGATTCAAAACCAAACGTTCAGGAAGCCATGAAAAAGGAAGCCATGAAAATGCGCCCGTCCAAAGGTCATCAATCCAGCGTGGCCAAACAGAAATCGACCGGATCGGGGATGCACGTCTCCCGGAAACGGCGTTGAATTTTACGTCAGTGTTTTCGTGTCGATGGTTTCAATGACAGGATCAAACTATGGATTTTTCAGAAACCACGAATATTTCCTTCGACGAAATCTTCGGCTCTTCGCCGGAAGATGTTTCCATCGAAAAATTAGAATCCTTCCTGGAAGAAGTAGTTTCCGACAGTTTCAAGGATTCGGCGGCGTCGCCTGATGAGTTGGTACGAGTTGTGGGCCAGAACGGAATCCAATGGATGACGGCGGAGGAAGCCGAAGCCTACGCCCGGTCGTCGAGTGAAAATCAGGACGAAACGCTGAAACAAAACCTTCATCACGCCATGCGGAGTGATTCCCGCGTTCTGGCTCAGGAACTTCGGATCGTTTTTCTCCTTGCCAACAGCACACTGAATAAATACCGGGACCAAAAGTTGATTCCGATCGGGGAAGTTCAGCGGACCGAGCCACTGCTGACACGCCTGAGCCGGCAAGTCTCGTTCGAGTTGGGTGCCCTCCGCGAAGTCGAAGACCGGATGAAAGAAGTGCGGCAAAAGCATCCCGTGCTGGCCGAGTTCGAAAAGAAGATGGGATTGCTCCTCAAGTTTCAGAAAAATGGTGATTCCAACAAAGCAATCGTCGTCGCGAAAGAACTCGCGGCGATTAAAAACACGTATGTGCGAATCAGCCGGGGATTGACATCCGATACGAACGAGTCGACCTCTCACCGGATAGACTTACAACGCCAGAAAAAGTCCATCATCAGCTGTCATAAATATCTAGCCGCCCAGCGGGAAGGTGTTTTGCAGACCGAGATTCAGGACCTTCGGGAAAGCGTAAAGAGTTTGAAAGCGGTGCTGGCGAAAAGCGCGGATCACGAAAAAGAGCGGTACGAAGTGACGCTGAATCACAGTGAAACTCAATTAGATAAAAACGAAACCGAGCTGAACGTCGTCCAGAAAGAACGCACGATTCTGGAGATCAAAGAGAAAGAAACCGAGGCGCTTATTACCAAGATGGAAACAACCGTTCAGAGCG
>CAZSIZ010000024.1:0-14304 GCA_964606645.1 uncultured bacterium | reverse complement strand
CCGGTTCAAGAAAAACCCGCCGCTCCTCCTGAATCCACCCCCCCGGAACCCGAACCGGAAGTTGTCGAAGAAAAATCCAAGGCATCGATTCGGAGAATGCACACGGCCACTCGCCGTGGGCGTTGACCTCTCGGCCGACGATCCCATTCACTTCGACTTTTTACGATTTGAATCTAATTCCCGGTTATTCCTTTTCTCTTCCTGGCAGACGATCGTGGCGGCAACGCTCAGGCTGGGAGCAGTATAATCCGCGATTTCGTCTCCGCCCCCGTTTTCGTAGTAATCGACGTAGATCGTTCTCATTCCTAATGCCTTTGCCGGTTGAATATCCGGCTCCAGACGGTCCCCCAAATACCATGACTGTCCCGGAACGGCTTGAACCATCGATAGGGCATGCCGGAAGATTCGAGGGTCCGGTTTGGCCAATCCCACATCGCACGAACCGATTTGAACCTCGAAATCATCCGCTACCCCCAAACGGTTGAGTACGGCCTTGAATGTTCGATCCCAGTTGGAAATGACACCCAACCCGAATCCCGCTTGCCGCAGCATCCGCAACGCCGGATGAGCGTCGTCGAACAGACGCAGGCGCTCTCCGCTCAGCCACTCGTCCCAAAGCCAATCGACGGAACGATCGATATCACCTGGAAAGGAGAGGGCCTCCAACACCCCCCGGTACATCCCCCGGAAATAATCCCGGAAACGGTCTTGCGTGGTTTGATCGAAGCGGGGATGGTTACTGGAGTAACGAACGACGGCCTCACGGATTCGCATCAGACTCAGGTCTTCTCCCTCACACCGCCAACAATCCCGCAACGCTTCGTAAAAGGTGGGATAGGCGTAGATGAACGTATCGCCCGCATCCATAAAAACCCACGTCCGTGAAGTGGGTTTCCCGATGTTTTCGGTTGAAGACGTATTCATGCTGCGATGTGATTCCCCGTTCATTTCTTGACTCCTTTTCTGGCCCATCCAAAACGAAACGGCAAAAAGTCGAAAACACTTTCAGTGACCACAAACTATCGTATCAAGATTAACTTATGAATTCCTATATCTTGCCGTTTCGTCTGCAAGGTCTGACTTTTTACCGGACCTCCAGTATAAATGATGAAAAAGATGCGGACAATGAATGCCTCATTCGCTTATTTGCATTCAAAGACCTTTACAATAAGGAGACCTATCTGGAAACTTTTTCTTATATTCGGTATACTCTGTACAAATGAAACGATCGATTTTTTATTCGATCCTACCGGAGTGCTAGAACTGTGACAAAGAAAGAATTTAAAAAACCGGAACTGTATATCAATCAGGAAACCAGCTGGCTCGAATTCAACCGCCGGGTGTTGAGCGAAGGACTGGACCCACGAAACCATTTATTGGAACGAATCAAGTTTTTCGCCATCTTCAATAACAACCTGGACGAGTTTTTCATGAAACGCGTCGGAGGTCTCAAGCGCCTGATCGGGGCCGGAGTGAATCGGAAATCGAGTGACGGATTGACCCCGAGCCAACAACTGGAAATCGTCCGCCCACTTGTGTTGAAAATGCTGGACCAACAGCAGAAATGTTTGGAAAAAGATATATTTCCGGGGTTGCGTGAAAACGATATCGACATTCTTTCCTACTCGGATTTGTCTGTCAAACAGAGAAAAAACGTCGATGGTTATTTTAACCGCTCGGTTTTCCCCATCCTCACGCCTCTGGGCGTCGGACCGGCACAGCCGTTTCCATTCATCAGCAATTTGAGTTTATCCCTGGCCGTACTATTACAAAAACCCAAATCGGACACCACAGCGCTCGCTCGTCTTAAAATCCCTCAGAACCGCCCGCGTTGGGTGGAGACGGGAGTGCCCAATCAGTTTCTTCCCATCGAACAATTGATCTCCGCGCATCTGGATACGCTGTTTCCGGGTATGGAGATCCTCGAAAGTTGTTCGTTCCGCGTCACTCGAAACGCGGACATCGAGCGCAATGAGGAAGAAGCGGAAGACTTACTGGAACTGATCGAGGAAGAATTGCGCGACCGCCGGTTCGCGCCGGTCGTGCGTCTGGAAATCAATCGCCAAGTCTCGGAGCCGATTCTCGATTGGCTGACGAATGCCATGGAACTCAGTTCAAACGATGTCTATCTGTCGGACACGTTTTTAGGACTGCGTGATATCATGAAAATCAGCCAGCTTGATATTCCCCACTTGAAAGACCAGCCCTGGAAGCCGGTGACTAATTCTCAGATCAAGGAATTGGATGAAAACGAAGCGCCGATCAGGATGATCGCCTTGATGAACAAAAAGGATCTCTTCCTCCATCATCCCTACGACTCTTTCGCCACCAGTGTCGAACGCTTTCTGAAAGAAGCGTCCGTCGATCCGAATGTCTTGGCGATCAAACAGACGCTCTACCGGACTGCTGACGATTCCCCCATCATCGGATCGTTGGTCCGGGCGGCGGAGAATGGGAAGCAGGTGGCGGTGCTGGTTGAAATCAAGGCCCGCTTCGACGAAGCCAACAACATTCAGTGGGTTCGCACACTGGAACGGGCGGGGATTCATGTGACCTACGGATTCGTGGGACTGAAAACCCATACGAAAACGTTGTTGGTGGTCCGGGAGGAACCCGACGGTGTGCGGCGGTATTTCCACATCGGCACCGGGAACTACCACTCCGAAACCGCCAACCTCTATACCGACCTCGGCGTTCTGAGTTGCAGCGACAAACTGGGGGCGGACCTGACGGACCTTTTCAATTTCCTGACTGGTCATTCACAGCAGAGAAAATACCGGAAATTGTTGGTTGCGCCGGTCAACATGCGCCGCCGCTTTCTCCAACTGATCCGCCGTGAGATCAAATACCAAAACGAGAGCAAAAAAGGCCGCATTATCGCCAAGATGAATTCCCTCGAAGACACGGAAATGATCGCGGCGCTCTACGAAGCCTCCAAGGCGGGGGTTCAAATCGATTTGATCGTCCGGGGAATCTGCTGTCTGCGGCCCGGACTGCCCGGTGTCAGCGAGAATATCCGTGTGATCAGCATTATCGGGCGTTTTCTGGAACATTCCCGTATTTACTATTTTCATAATAACGGGAAACCCGAATACTACATCGGGTCGGCGGACTGGATGCGGCGGAATCTCGATTTCCGGGTCGAAGCATGTACGCCGATCGAAGACGAAGTCAGCCAGAAGGAGATCAAGGAAATCCTGGACATCATGTTGTCCGACAATCGGAATGCGTGGACCCTTCACGAGGACAAAACCTACACTCAACGACAACCCGCCGAGGGGGAAGAAGAACGCTCCTGCCATAAAATCCTCATGAAACGCTCCGCTCACCGCGCGCTTTCTTAATCCATCCATACCCGGTCGTTCAATTGTTCTACAAGATGGCAAGGCGGATATTTTCTAATGGCTGGCCGAAAACATTTCTGACGGTGCGATTTCACGGTTGGGGATCGTTGGGTAGGTTGAGTTGGGGTTCAGATGGTGATATTGAAACTGGTGTATTGGCCCTGCGGTTCCATCCATTCAACGTCGAGCGAGGTTACATTCGAGAGTGAAGGCCCCTTCTCCAGCGTTTGGATAAACTCATTCAGTATTCGTACTTCCCCTTCCGCGACGATTTTGACACGGTTGTCACCGCAGTTTTTCACCCAGCCGGTGAGGTTATAATAATCGGCCGCCCGTTGGGCGAAATAGCGGAATCCCACGCCCTGGACGCGCCCGTTGACGAATGCATGAATCCGCTTTTTCTCTAACACCGCCGCTCTCCACAAAACCTTATAGAGTACATAATGGTATCATACACATAAAAACGCTCAGGAAATAGCGTTCGGCTTCAGTCGCTTCACGGTTTCGTATACACCCACTCCAGCCAAGGCGCAGACCCACGGCATGATGGGGTGGCTGAAACGGATACAGGCGTAAGAGAGAGTGTAAATTCCACAAAAATAGATGATGACGAAAAGCGGGATCCATAGCTTTCGGTCCGCAATCCCTCTGAAATAGATTCCCATCAGCGCGAACAGGAGATAGAACGACTGAATCGGGATGGTCGCCCAGAGCAGCCGTTCCGACGCGGGGACGGTCCAGAAGCGGAAAAATTTTTTGACGAAAAGAATCATCGCTCCAGGCGGATTGGAAATAATTTCCTCGATCCCTTTTCGGTAGAGAGTGGCATTGACCTGATTTTGCGAAGCGCCTTGAGTACGGGCTTCCCACCGGAACTGCCGCAATTTCTTTTCCCAGAGTTCCCGATGCTCTCCTTCCCATCGGCCCTCGGCTTCCTGGAAGTTGCCCAGCCAGAATTCCTTTCCGCCGCGAACGTCGAATAGAAAGAACTCGCCGGTCAAGGCTGCGTTTCGAGCGCCCCAGCCCAGCGAGAGTATTACGACAGGTATCAGATAAGCCGCCGAGAGTTTGCCGGCCTGGCGGAATGGGATGGAGATAAAGAGATAAATGACCAGGCAGACCGGCATGAGTTGAGTCGCGGGGCTGATGAACACCAAAACCGCCGACAGCAGCGAAAGAAACGCCGCGTCGCGCAACCGCTTCTTCTCCAGCACCGTCACCGCGCCCAACACCCAAAACGCCAGCGCTGCCGTTTGAGGGATTTCCGTTCCGAGCATGGGCAGGCGGTACAATGCGAATGGATAGAACACATAGAGCGCACCGGCGATTAGTGCCGTCCGTTCATCGGCGAGTTTTCGCACGAGAAGATAGACCGCGATCAATGCCGACAGGTCCAGCAGAACGTTCCAGATTTGCAAGACCGTCATCAGGGATTCTCGATCGTCCGTAAAAAACGAGACGAGAGACGAGATCGAGGCGATCAGGCCGGGGTACAGCGGCATCCGCAAGACACTTCCAGGGTTGTCGAGGAATAAACCGTTTTGGAAATCTTCACTCCATTTGACGAGATACCCGTCGCCGTCGAGATTGCCGTATAATTGAGAATCCAGGCAGGGAAGAAGCACAAAAATCCAGCATAACCGGACGATGAGGGCAATGAAAAGAAGATGGGTGAAACGTTTGGACATGGGATACCGCGACGAACGCTGCCGCCGTCATTTATCGGAATAGGTTGAACTTGATAATGCACCATACGGCGGAGAAACCGTCTTTCCAGGTGATTTTTTTACCCTCGGTATAATCTCGTCCGTAATACGAGATCGGAACTTCGTAAACACGGCAGCCCATTTTGGCGACCTTGGCGGTCAGTTCGGGTTCGACACCGAAGCGCTCGGATTCGATTTGAATTTGATTGATGACACTCGCCCGAAATGCTTTATAGCACGTTTCCATATCCGTCAGGTTCAGGTTGGTCAGCATGTTGGACAACAGGGTCAGGAACTTATTGGCGAGGTAATGCCAGAAGAAGAGAACCCGCTGCTCATCCCCCCGGAAGCGTGAGCCGAAAACGACGTCCGCCACATCGGCCTGGATGGGCTTGATGATTCGCGCGTACTCTTCGGGATTGTATTCCAGATCGGCGTCCTGAACGATGACGACGTCGCCGGAGATATGCTCAAGGGCCGTGCGGATGGCGGCGCCTTTGCCCTGGTTGATATCGTGGAAAAAGATTCTCACTTTCTCGTTGTGATAGTCTTTCAGAATCTCCCGTGTGCCATCTTCAGAACAATCGTCGACGACGATCAGTTCCTTCGGCGTGGATTCGGCCAGAACTTTGTCGATAATTTCATGGATCGTTTCCCGTTCGTTAAAGACGGGCATAATTACGGATAATAACATGAAGCCATCCTCATCTAAAAAAGAAGCCCTAAAAGTGTTTCAGAGATTATAAGGTTTGGAAGCAGACTTGCAAGGATTACAAAGAAATTCCCGTGATGTAAATCTTTCCGTTCCACCCATCGACCGAACGACTTCGACTTGCCTGCGTCCGGCTTATTTCGGTTCACCCACCGGTAAGACGATCGTGAAAGTGGCTCCATCCGGTTCGTTTCGACTGACGAAAATCCGGCCCTTGTGCTCTTCGACGATTCGGTGGGTCAACGATAATCCCAAACCCGTCCCGTGACGCTTGGCCGTTTGGAATGCTTTGAATAACCGGGGCACGATGGATTGAGGAATGCCGGGGCCGCTATCCGACACGTCGATGGCCAGATTGTCTTCCTCCCGGCGGATGCCGATGGTAATCGTTCCTTTGGGCGGGGTGGCGTCGAGGGCGTTGAGAAGCAGGTTTAATATGGCCTGTTCGATTCGTTCCCGATCGACGAACGCAACCGTGTCGTCTGTATCGATCTCTTTTTTAACCGTCACCTGCTGTTGGGTGATTCGGTGGCGGAGCAGCCGGAGGAGGCGGTCGATCAAGGCTTCCAGGCTATGACGCTTGCATTCGAGGGGGCGGGTTTTGGCCAGATCGAGAAGTCCGGAGAGCAATCGGTCCAGGTCGCCGATTTTCTGCGCGATAACGCCAACGTCACGCTCGAAATCCCCGGATTCGGGCGGGGAGGATTTCCAGGAATGGACGAGCATGTTGATGACCGCCAGAGGATTACGGATTTCGTGCGCGAGTCCGGCGGCCAGTTCGCCCAATGTGGCCAGTTTGGCAGAGACCTGCAGTTCCTCTTCCATCGCCATGTTTTGCCGGTGAACCCGCGCGTTCGTGATCGCGACCGCCGCATGATCCGCGAAGGTCTGCAATAATTCCTCTTCCGTGCGCTGCCATCGGCGTGGCGAGGCGGAATAGATATTGAGTACACCCAGCACATCCTGCTGAAAGGCAATCGGCGCGGCCAGCAATGAAACCACGCCTTCCCGCGACGCGAGGTTTTTGTCCATGTACATCGGTTCGTTAAAAATATCTTCCACTTGAACGATACGATTTTCCTGAACGACCCGCCCCAAGATCGAACGGTCCAGTGGGAGATTGGATTTTTCGAGATAGTCCAAACTGCATCCGTAAGCCGTGATCAGTTCGAGTTCTTTCGTCTCGCTGTCGATCATCATCAAGGAACTCATTTTGGCTCGAAATAGCGGGGTGGCCTGTTCGACGACGCTTAATAGAACCCGGTCGAGATCGAGCGACGAGGAAATGGCTCCGGCGATCTTCAACAATGCGGGAAGAGGACGGGAGCGTTCGGCAGCGGTGAAATCGATCCAGGCTTCGAACAGTTCCCTGGAACGGGAGTCGATCGTTTCCTGGAGAGAAGCGGGAATGTCCTGCAATTCGTCCGGGTAACAATGGACGACGGCCCCGATGACTTGACTGCCGTTGAGAACCGGGGCCGCCACGATAAATTCCCTGGCCCCAGTGATGGGTTGGCTGGGAAGGGAGAATGGTTTATCGGCGTTCCGGATCTGACTCACGGAATCGAAATCCGTACACTGCGAACGCCAATAGCGAACATTCTCGTCCCGTTCACCCGCAGTGGCGTGTAAAACGAAGCTGTTAAAACTGGGGTAGACCAAATAATAGAGGGCGGTTCTCTGCGCGCCGCTTTGACGGTGAATTTCCTGAAGAACGGTTCCGGGGGGGATGGTATCGGTCATAAGGTTTTATAATTCAGAGACCTCTTGGCGAATGCCTCACGCCCTTCTAAGATCATCTTAGCAGATGTATCGGGGAATCGCAGGCATCCTTTTATCCGGCACGCCGAAATGGATCGAATTCATTCCCCAGCGAGGAGCATTCTATTATGGATACCGCCTTTGGAACCACCCCGGAAATCACCCACGAAGAACGGGTTTGGGCGACGTTCTGTCATCTCGCCGCGTTCGCGCTTTTTCTCGTTCCTCCCGTCGGGCAAATCATCGCCCCACTGGTTTTGTGGTTGCTGAAACGGCACGACTCGCCGTTCATCGACGAACACGGAACCGAAGCCGTCAATTTTCAAATTAGTGTGACACTTTACGGGATTCCGTGTTTCATTCTGGTTTTCTTCGCGATCGGAATCCCGCTATTACTGGCGCTTTTCGTATTTTGGTTTTTTACCGTCATTTACGCTTCGATTCGCACCAACGATGGTAAAGCGTTCCGATATCCTCTCTGCATTCGTTTTCTTTGAATTGTACGGCCTTCACCACTGTCGCTCTCGCGTCTAATATGATGCGTTTAACGATACAACTGTTTCGTTCAGGAGTTTACCATCACGATGCGCCTTTCGGTCATTATCCCCGTCTACAACGAAATCAACACGATCGAGGAAATTATCCGACGTGTCGAAGTGACCGATATCGATACCGAAATCATTGTCGTCGATGATGGTTCCACCGATGGGACTTCGGAACGGCTGCAGGAATTTATTGCTGCGAAACCTCACGTCCGCGTGCTTTTCAAAGAAGAGAATGAAGGCAAAGGGGCAGCGATCCGCGAAGCCATCCCTCACCTCACCGGCGATGTGACGGTGATCCAGGACGCCGATCTCGAATACTTTCCCGAAGAATTCAACCGCCTGCTGGAACCGATCGAAACGGATAAGGCGGACGTGGTTTACGGAACTCGTTTCAGGGGCGCTCACCGGGTTTTCTACTTCACCCACTATGTCGCGAATAAGGTGCTGACCGGGCTGTGTAATATCCTCTACAACACGATTCTCTCGGACATGGCTACCGGTTACAAAATGTTCCGCACTGAAATCCTGAAATCGCTCTCCCTGAAAGCGAACGGTTTCGGTTTCGAGGCCGTCGTCACGGCGCAGGTGTTCCGCAAAAAATTCCGAGTGTACGAAGTGCCGATCTCATACAACGGGCGGACGTACGAAGACGGGAAGAAACTGCGCTGGACGGATGCGTTCGTGATGCTGTACTGGCTGTTGAAGTGCCGGGTGACGACGCTGGACATCGGCGAGGAAACCCTGTTCCGCCTCTCCTCCGTCAACCGTTATTACGAAATCTTCCACGAACGAATTGCTCACCTGGTCGGTGACCGGGTGCTGGAAATCGGTTCCGGAACGGGGAACTTCACCCGTTTTCTGATGGGGCGGGAATTGGTCGTGGCCACGGATTATTCAACCAACCACCTGCACACCCTGCGACAGCGTTTTGTCGAGAATAAGCGATTCAGGATTCACCAATTCGACGCCTCCGAGCCGCCCACTCAGGAGATGATGGACTACGGGGTCGATACCGTCATCTGCCTGAACGTGCTGGAGCATATCGAAGACGATCTGGCTGCGTTGGAGAGCATGAAATCGCTGTTGATTCCGGGCGGGCGGCTGATCCTCCTGGTTCCCGCCTACCAGGCGCTGTACGGGAGTCTGGATATCGGGCTGGACCATTTTCGGCGATATTCCAAACCGGCGTTGAAAAAGCGTGTGCTGGAAACCGGATTCGAGATCGAGCAATCGTTTTACTTCAATATGTGGGGCATACCGGGCTGGTTCATCAACAGCCGGATTCTACGCCGCAAAGTACTTCCTAAATTCCAACTCTATTTCTTCACCCTCCTTCACCCCCTCGTGCGCATGGAGCGCTTTTTCAAAACACCCTGCGGCCTTTCTGCTATCGTCATCGCCAAGAAACCGGTGGCGAATGGTCAGTAAGATTCGTGTAGTAGGGGAGGATCGAGAATTTGATAATTTATCCGGTAAAGTCTTCCAGGGCGCGCCAGTTTTTCTTTTTCGAGACGTTGAGGAAGACCTTGCAGCGTTTTCCAACTCGTATCGTGGTGATTGGAGCGCGGCTGCACGCTCCCTGGCATTTCGTTTTTGAGACTTTTAGATCGAGGCGCGCTTTCAAATCTTTGATTCTCTTTTTGACGGTCTTTTTTCCCGCTTTCTTTTTACACGAAGAACCGTTGCATATAAAAAGATGAATTCGGCCATTCAAATAACATTCTTGAGCCGTTTTCAATGCGCTGTCGATGTCGCGCTGGTTCACCCCGCCAATTTTACGCTTTGTTTTTTCCGCAAATCGCCCGGTCTTTTCAGCGGTCACCGCCCCCCGGTATTTCATGGTAAACACCATCGCCATTGCATCCAATTTTTCCTGTTTTTTTAGTTTTAATGTCATTATCGTTGTTCTCGCAGGATTTACTGCAATTTCCAATGCTTGGCATTCAGGACGGCCGGGAGGATGGTTTGTCCTTCATCAAATATGACGGATGCGATCGTTGCTTCGAGGTTTTCCTTGAAACTTTCCGCGTCTATGACACTGCCCACAACCGCCCCATAGTGCATGGGGACGGCTACTTTCGGTTGAATGACCTTCGCTGCCTCGACGGCTTCCGCCGAGGTCATCGTATAGGTTCCGCCCACGGGCAGCAGTGCGATATCCGTTTCGATGTCCACCATTTCGGGAATGTGGTCGGTGTCGCCCGCGTGATAGACCCGGCGGCCGTCACTCAGTGTCAACACGAAACCCAGCCAGTTTTTCGACTTCGGATGAAAAGATTTTGAAATGTTGTATGCGGGAACGGCTTTGATTCCCACATCATCGATCGCAATCCTATCGCCCGGTTTAACCGTTGTTATATTCGAACTGAGGTTTTTCAGTTTATTCTCCGATTCCGGTTCGGTCACGATTTGCGTTTCCTCGTTTACGACGGCGCTGATGCTGGAGGTGTCGCAATGGTCACCGTGAGCGTGGGTGACGAAGATCAGATCGGCATCGTGAGGACTGCCTTGGACTTGGTATGGATCGAGATAGATGATCTTGTCTCGATCCTGAATCCTAAAACCCGCCTGTTTGATCCAGGTGAATCCTCCCAGCAGTGCCAAAGCGTCTTCAGGTGGAATCGCCGCGCTCGAACTTATGATAGGGATTCCCATCACAGCGGCTGCCATTCCAAGGCCTGCTTTGATGACGAACTCTCGTCGAATGATCCGTTTGCCGTTCACGATAACCGCTCCTCGCACAATGATATTTTCTCTATTATAGTATATTTCTACAAAAAATCAGTCGATCTCACTATCGGTTGTGGGAAGTGTTTGAAATAATCAGTCAAACCTGTCATTAAAGGAGAAAAACCGTGAAGCGAAGAGAATTTAACAAATCCGCTATAGCGCTTGGGGCCGCCGCCTTTCCAGCGATCCAGGTGATGCCGTCCGTTGCTGCGAGCGATAAGATCCGTGTTGCTATTTTGGGATGCGGCGTGCGGGGAATGCAGCATATCAATGAAATCGTTCCCTGCAAGAAACTTGGTGTTGAAATTACCCATGTCTGCGATGTCTGGAAAGACGCTCGCGAACAGGCCGCCGCGCGTGTGGAAAAGGTGATGGGCAACCGGCCGGAAGCCGTTGTCGATTATCAGGACATTCTCAAGAATCCGAACGTGGATGCCGTGACCATCGCCACGCCGGACCTGGGCCACGCACAAATCCTCAAGGAAGCCGCCGAAGCGGGCAAGGACGCCTATAACGAAAAACCTTTTGCGATCGATCTGCCCGAAGCCAATGACGCCGTCGATGCCGTGCGCGCCAATAAACGGGTCGTGCAATGCGGGACTCAATGGCGCAGCGATCCCAATTTCGTGGGGTGCGCCGAGGTGGCTCATTCCGGCGTGCTGGGTAAGATCACCCGCGTCGCCATCTCGCAGAATTTTCATGCACCCCGCTGGCGGAAAGATTATGCCTCCGTCAAGAAAAATGATGTTGAATGGGACCTCTTCCAGATGAAACGGACGAAAGATCCCTTCAGCGCCAAGCAGTTCAAACGATGGTACTTGTACAACGCCTATACGAACGGCCTGCCGGGATTGTGGATGTCCCACTATCTGAACCTGGTCGCGTGGGTGATGAATGACCCCATCCCCGCCGCCGCCGCCGCGAGCGGGAAGGTCTATCTCTGGGGGGACGATGGGCGACAAACCTCCGACACCCTCAGTTCCATCTACGATTACCCCTCCGGCTTCCAACTCAACTTTTCCATGAGCCTCTGCAACTCCGCCGACACGCACTGCATTCTCTATGGAACGAATGGAAAACTGGATATATGGAAGCGGAAACTTTCCGGGGATGGCGGAGCCGGTGACAAACAAATCAAGGAAGAAACCGATGTCGCTGCCGTGAAAATCACCAGCCACTTCTGGGATTTCTTCGACTGCATCCGCACCCGCAAAGACCCGCGTTCCAGCGTCGATATGGGTTACGCCCATGCGGCGGCCGGGATCATGTGCGCCGAATCGATCCGCACCGGCAGCCGGGTGAAATACGATTTCAAAAAACGCGAACTGATCTATCGCTGATTCGCAAGTAAGGAACAGACGATGCTGAATCCGGAAAGACTGTTAGGCAACTTACTCATGGGCGGCATGTCCAGAAACCTGCGCCGGTCCGGACGTCGGGGGCTGGCCTGGGGGCTGATGGGCAACAAGGCCGCGATCGGGATGGGGCTGCTTGGAGCTGCGATTGCCGCGTTCGAGCATTTCACCGAAAAATCGTCACCGGTTCAATCGCCACCGAGTTCATCCTATTCCCCGCCGCCGCTTCCTCCGTCTTCACCCACTTCACCGCCGCCTTCGTCACACACGCCGCCTTCCCTGCCATCCGAAGAATCCGAAGAGACGATTCCGGCTCCATCTCCACCTTCTGACGAAACGGTTCCGCCTCCGCCTCCCGGTGCCGATACGGGGCAGTATTACGACGGGGTGCTCCTGATCCGTGCCATGATCGCCGCCGCCCACGCCGACGGCCAACTCGATGAGGAGGAGCGCGCTCGAATCGTCGATAAATTGAACGATGAGGAGATCAGCGATGGAGAGCGCGATTTCATTTTACGGGAATTGGAACATCCCAAGAGCGTCGATGAACTGCTGCTGTCTGTCTTTACACCGGAGATGGGTGAGCAGGTCTACGCGGTTTCGCTGCTCGCGATCGAACTGGATACCGATTCCGAACGGCAGTACCTGTCCGACCTGGCCAAGCGGCTGAGACTGGACCGCGACACGCTGGATAAGTGGCATCGGCAATTGGGCGCGCCTGAATTGTAACAAATCCGGACATGAAGCGTTTATCATCATGGAGACCCAACTGGCGGCGGATCGCTGTCAGCCACAAATTAAGGAGTGACGATCATGGTGCAATGGTACTTAAGTTACGACGGCAAGCAGACGGGACCGCTGGATTTATCGCAAGCCCGCAAACAGGCCGCGTCCAATCCCGACGGCCACGCTTGGCACGAAGGTTTCGCGGAATGGCTTCCGATTTCCCAGGTGGCGGAACTGAACCAGGAGGCTCCTACTCAGGTGTCTCCTCCCCCTCAAAGCACCCGCAGTTCGGATGAAATCGATTTCAAGATTTTCGGGACGGAGATGCAGTTCGTCGAGGTCGAACTCGATCCCGGCGAGAGCGCGGTGGCCGAAGCGGGCGCGATGATGTATAAGAACCCCAGCATTCAGATGGAAAGCGTTTTCGGCGACGGCTCGACGACCGGCAACGGCGGCTTCATGGGCAAACTGTTGGGGGCGGGAAAGCGGTTGCTCACCGGCGAAAGCCTCTTCATCACCGTCTTCACTCACACCGGCCAAGGCAAGGCGCACGTCGCGTTCGGCGCGCCCTATCCGGGCAACATTATCCCCGTCACGCTGACCAATGTGGGCGGCACGCTGATCTGCCAGAAGGACAGTTTTCTCTGCGCGGCCAAAGGGGTTTCGATCGGGATATTCTTCCAGAAGCGAATCCTGACCGGGCTGTTCGGCGGCGAGGGTTTCATTATGCAGAAACTGGAAGGCGACGGCATGGTCTTCATGCACGCCGGGGGAACGATTGTCGAGCGTGTGCTGGGACCGGGTGAAGTGCTGCACACCGATACCGGCTGTGTCGTCGCGATGGAATCGACGGTTTCGTTCGACATTCAGCAGGCGGGTAACATCAAAACGGTTCTCTTCGGCGGTGAGGGATTATTCTTCGCCACGCTGCAAGGGCCGGGGAAAATCTGGCTGCAATCGCTTCCGTTTTCACGTATGGCGGGCCGGATGCTGTCTGCGGCCACCACCAAGAAAAAAGGCGAAGGCTCCATCCTGGGCGGCATTGGCGACCTGCTTGATGGCGACGGATAATTCTCGTTTACGGCTGTGGCTCTAACATAACTTAATAGTAATAACTCAAGAAACGTTTTTTTCCTCACGTGACGCTTGGTCGAATCTCCCCAGTATTCATTTTTATTCCATTTAATATTAGGTTATGAACACGTTTGCGAATACAATTCTCAACATTTCCCCCCTGCCAAGTCTCAAATTGAGAGGAACTGCGGGGTGAATCGCGTGTATAATAGTGACAGGGCTGACTATTGATTGTGGCGGTTGAATCGGATATAACATTAATACCATCAACAGGATAAGAGCGAGGCGATTCGATATCCAATAGATAAGGGTTTTTGTGTCGCTTGCCGACATGAAAACCCTATTGGATGA
>CAZSIZ010000023.1:0-32903 GCA_964606645.1 uncultured bacterium | reverse complement strand
CCACTCGTTCCATTGTTTCTGGTTTCGCTGGTTACGCCGATTTACACATTCAGCGCGCTGAGAGCGATTCCCAACGAAGGCCGCGCTATTACTTTGGACGGGCTGGCTTTTATGCAGCAGGGCAGCCCCCATCATTACGCGATCATCGAATGGGTGCGCAACCACACTGAGCCGGATGATGTGATCCTGGAGTTTCCGGGTTGCGGGTATAAGATTTCGGAAAGCGCCGTTTCGGCATTCACCGGCAGGCAGACGATGATCGGCTGGGTGAATCATGAAGGGCTGTGGCGCGCTCACGAACCGGCTATTTCCAAGCGCAAAGAAGACGCGTTGAAATTCTATACCACTCCGAATTGGGAAGAAGCCAAAGCGTACTTGAAAGAAAACAGCATTCAATTCGTGACATTGATTACGCCTGAATGTGAGGATAAGGCGAAATTGCGTCCATTGATTCCGAACGCGGCGTTCCGGAAGCATTTAAAACCGATTATCAAAGAGACCGGTTATGGCCACGGTCGATCGGTGAATTACGAACTCTATCCCGTGCCCGATAATTTATGATTGACGGAATTTATTGCCTGAACTTGAAGGTTTGAATAATCGTTGGCATAAAACGAGCAAAAGGCAGGAAAAACAAACCCTCACCCTAACCCTCTCCCAGAGGGAGAGGGGACCGTTGTAAAACTATAATGACGATTCTGCAAGAGATCATCGAACACAAAAAAACGGAAATCGAAGCGCTCAAGCAATCCGCGCCCATCGAAAGGCTGATGGATAAGGCGGACGGCGCACCCACTGCACGCGATTTTCATGTTTCCCTGCGCCGGGGCCGGGGGCCGGTTAAACTGCTGGCCGAGATTAAAGCCGCGTCGCCCTCCAGCGGGACGATTCGTGAGGATTTCGATTCCGCCCGAATCGCCGCGCTGTACGAACGCTGCGGGGCGGCGGCGGTCTCGGTTCTGACGGATGCGAAATATTTTTCCGGCAGCGAGGATCATTTAATCGCGGCCAGAGACGCGGTTTCCCTGCCGGTTCTGCGGAAGGATTTTACGCTGGATGAATACCAGTTGTTCGAAAGCCGGGCGATGGGGGCCGACGCGGTGCTGCTGATGGCGCAAGTGCTCGACCGCCAGCGCTATGAAACACTCCTGCACAAAGCCGATGAACTGGGCCTTCACGTGCTGGCGGAAGGGCACACGCAAGAACAGATCGAGTTTCTCGTTTCCGTCGGTGCGAAAACCATCGGGATCAACAACCGCGATTTCGAGACGATGACCGTCGATCTCGAAACGACGCTTCGCCTCCGGGATTCGATTCCCTCGGATCGGGTAGTCGTCAGCCAAAGCGGAATCTTTCACCGCGAAGAAGTGCTGAGGTTGGAAGAAGCGGGTGTGGACGCGATTCAAGTGGGGACGTCGATTATGAAGAACGATGACATCCAGCAGCAGATTCACCGGCTGCTGGGTCTTGCTATATAATAAGGGAACGGAATATAGTCGAAAATACTTTCTGTAAACGAGGCAGTATTATGAACGAACAAATAAGTGAAATCATTTCTGAATTTTCAAGACGCATAGATGAACTTTATAGCAACATTGATTCATGGCTAAGTTCTTATGGGCTGACTGCACTTACCGAAGAACTTGAAATAAACGAAGAAAATTCTGGGATCTACAAAGTCAATCAGCTTGCAATTTATGATAAAGAAGAGAAGATTGCCCGTATGATGCCCGTTGGCGCTTGGGTTATCGGAGCGAATGGAAGAGTCGATTTAATAGGAAAATTCGATCGTACTATTATTGTCTATATAGAAAAAGAGGGTTCATCACTGACAACGACAATAAAAGACGGAGATCGTCAAGAGACCTTCTCCACACAATTCTATAAAGGAATAGAGGAGACTGGGTGGTATTGGATTGAAAATAGGCGGCACGGGAAGGCCCATTTATTAGACAAGGAGTTATTTTTAGAACTTTTATCGGAGGTCTCCGATTATGAGTTCTAGCAATATTCTGGATGATATATGGCAATCATATCAAGCAACCGTTGACTGTTTTAAAATTGCAGGCAGAAGTGTTAAAAGAAAGGAGCATCGTCTATTAAGCGGGACGAATTACCAAAGCAAGCCTTTTGAGGAGTCTGATAAACTAATTGATAAAATACGTTCTGATGCTGACGACTATGTGATCCTGTCTCTTTGGGCTGTTTTTGAAAGAAAACTGCTTGAATATCTACAGCGTTTAAGCAAAGAGATTTCAGAAAAAAATGGATCGGATTTCAACAAAAAAGTACAAAACAAAATTGAGAATGAAATAGAGTATTGGAAATTAAATGACATCCTCGATCTTTTCAAGGTTGTTGTTGACCCAGAACTAATAGGGAATGCAAAGCAGGTAAAAAGGTATAGAGATTGGATCGTTCACCGAAATCTCAAAAAAGGAAAACCAGACATTGTTTCGCCAATAAAAGCTTATGAGATTCTTTCAGATATTATTGAACGCCTTGAAGGGCATCCTGAGTTGCAAGATTACAGAGAAACAGCATAACAAGGCTTATTCAGCTACCGGAATGACGGGTCAGTGATTTTACATTTTTTGCAGTTCTAGCGTGAACATTTTCATGTTGCTTTGTTGACCTGTTTGGGCCAATTCATCGGGGAAGAATTCAACCGGGCGGTATCCTGGTACGTTCAAACGAACCTTATGATGTCCGGCGAGAGAGAGAATCACGATCATGTTGTTTGGCATCACCGGGGGTGTGGGGTAGTACGACAGATCGGGGTAATCGGGAACTTCGTATGTATAAGCGCCTTGGATTTTTTCATCTGCGGGCGGTTTCAAGGTCACTTGATAGACCGCGACATCGATCAGGTTTAAAATGACTTTCGAGGTTTGTCCTTTCACGATCTGAACGCCCCGGCTGAAGGAATACCGCATTTGACTTGGAGACATGCCGGCTCCCATTAAATCAACCACTCCCTCACTCAGTCCTTTGAGCAGAAAAACACCCGATTGTTGAGGGTCTTTTTCATGTTTGAGTTGCTGGACGAATTTATTTTCGATCGTAGCGAACATCATTTGATCCGCGTCATACGGCTGATTGTTGTAGAAGACATGCGCTTCGAGGGTCGTATCCGCTTTTGAAAGAAGCAATTCGATGTGAACGGGTTGAGACTCCGGCGAAATCGTCACTTCAAATTCCTGGCGTGTGAAGCCATCTTTTACTACGACAAAACGATAGTTCTTTGCCTGTTTGGGTTTGATGGAAAAGAGACCCTCTTCATCCGTAACGGTTGGAGAAAGATACTGCCCAGGACCGGGGATTTCCGTTATGTCGTGCATTGGCGCGATGTTTGCGCCCGATAGAATTTCCCCCGTATCGGCATCTTTCACGATTCCGGTAATTTCGTAAGACCTGGACGATAAATCGACTTGGTATTCTTGACGTTCCTTCGTGATTTGGAGTTGTTGTCCGCCTTCGGACTGGTAGATGTTTTGATAGCGTTGTTCGGTATCAAGACTGAAAGCAATGGAATAATCACCTTCCGGGACGCCTTTGAATTCGTAGCTTCCATTGACATCGGTCATGGCTGTCAGACGCAAACCGAGTCCAGTCATGGGTGGGGATTCGATCAGGACTCTTGCTTCTGCGACCGGTTCACCTTCTTTGAAAACCGTACCGAAGACACGCGCTCCCTCGCCCAGGCCGAAATCGACTCGCGCGATTTTCCCATCTTTGACCGTCACATTTTTGTATTCCCGTTCATTGATAGGCGAGTTGGAGGTGGCTTGGGCAGGATTGCCTTTTTTTATCACGATATATTTCGCCGTAGGGAGATGCGGCAGCCGATATTCACCTTGTTCGTTCGTTGTGGTTTGATAGGTAAATAGGTTGTCAGGATAACTGGAACAGCCAATGGCAGTTTTGGGGATCGGTTTGCCTTCCGCATCGATCACAAGACCTTCAACACCCCCCCCGGACGACAGCACGACGATAATCGGATCCGAAGAATCAGTCATGGCCGGTTCAACTTTGAATAACCGGTCCGCATAGCGTTCATGAGCGATAAAGAGGTCATCTCCGCGTGGAGAGATATCTTTGATCTGGAATGAGCCGTCCTCACCGGACAGGGCCGGATCAACCAATGGAACCGGTTCTTGATAGGGATTGAATCCAGGATTTCTAAGCTGATTACGCATCGTTGAAACGAAGGCGATCGCTGCTCCAGGAAGCGGTTCCTGGTTTTCGTTGACCAGGCGTCCGGAAAAGATCATTCCCGCTTCCAACTCGATGATGATATTCTCGGACATTACGCCGGATTGTACTTGCGTGTCGATGGATTCGGATTTTGCATATCCTTCGGCCTGGGCGTAGATCCGAAAAGACGCAGGATCCAAATTATCCAGGGAAAAGGATCCATCTTCTCCCGTGATCGCAAACTTGGTTTGTCTATAGGATCTCGATCGGTCGATCGAGACTTGCGCGCCGACGACCGGGCCTTTGGAATCCTTGTCGATCACGAGGCCTTGGATGGAACCGGCGGGCTTCATCGTGACGATCAGGGATTGGCCATCCATGTCATAAGATTTCGAATAATTCGCATAACCTTTCGCAGTGACGCTGAGGTGAAATTTTGGGCCTTTTTTTAAACCTTTAACCGTAAACGCTCCATTTGCATCCGTTGTTGAACTGGAATAAAGGCCGAAACTTGAAGAGCGGTTTTTCACTTGAACGGAAATACTGACGCTTGCGCCTTCGATGGGATTACTGTCCTGATCGACAATCTTTCCCTGCACTTCCTCATTGGCTTCCTCCTCCTCATCATCGATCACGAAGTCCACGCCTTCACGTGATTCACCCGCCTTCAATTCGATCGTCTTTGAGGCGATTTCGGTCCACCCCCTGTTCTCGTTTTCGGGTGACTGAACGGAAATTTTATAGACAGCCGAACCCAGATCGGTGAATTGATAGTTTCCATTTATATCGGTTTTCTCATCGACGATTCTGTATCCACCCCCGGTTCGGCCAAGGCGTTGATTGATCGTCTGATTGATCTCGAACACACGGCGATCGGTGACGGGAGAGCCGTCTTTTGTGGTGACACGCCCGGAAACGGATGTTGGGGCATCCATAACAATGTCGAGTCGAGTCGGGGAATCGATCGAACCGGGTTGGAAAATATCGCTGATCGTTTCTCCGTAACCGGTTTTTTTGACCTGGGCGACTGCGTTTCCTTTGGGCAGGCGTGTAAGAGTCAACTCTCCATTCGCATCGGTTTTCCCATTGTTATCTCGCAGGTAATCTACTTTGTCTATAAAAATATTAACAGTCGCTTTCTCAAGAGGCTGCTTTTCGGAATTCATAACACGAACGGTGACGGCATTTCCCGGCTCCAATTTGAGCAGGATTTTTTTGTTTTGAGTACGATCGTTAATGGTGTATCGAGCCAGGGGATTGGGTGAACGGTGATCGTCAATGGGGTTAAACGTTACGTAATTTTCAGCCTTTGCCAGTAAACTAAACATCCCTTCCGCAATGCCGCGCAGCGTAAATTCACCATTCGCATCCGAAGTGGCTTTGACGGTTCTCTGACCGGGTTTGGTCTCGTTGTACCGCCCTTGAAGTTCGATTTTCGCTCCGGTGATTGGTTGGGATGAGACTTTGTCGATTACCTGGCCCCGGACGACCAGACCGGCTTGGAGCAACGTGATATTTTGGGTGACGTTTTTTTCTTCATCGGTCACGTCAACTTTCGAACTGCCTCCTAAATACTCATCGAACGGTTGGACGCTGACCTGATATCCACCGGGATGATTCAATTCAACGGCGTAATAACCTTCTTGGTTCGTTTGGGAGGAAATCTTATTCCATTTTCCATCGATCTTCGCATTCGCAGTCACTTTCGTTTGAGGGATCGGCTCGCCGCTTTCCGATTTGACGAAACCCGATATCCAGTAGAATTCTTTCGTGACTGGACGGATTCGTTCATCGGCTGGTTGAGATTGGGCGGAGCTGGCATCCCTGATGGAGGATGGGAGGATGGAGGTTTCGGTTGTGGCGGAATTGATCGGCGGGGAATTCGAGGCGGATTTCTCCCCGAGATTACCCGATTCGGCGGCAATCTTTTCGTTGCTTGAGAGTGTTTGACTATTATCACCATCCAACTCGGAGACTTTTACTTTGCCTTCGGAGACCGATACCTCGGTCTTGGTTTTGGTGTCATGATTTCTATCGAAAAGGGTGATCGAAATCAGACCGCCGACTAAAATAAACACAAAAAGCCCCATTAAGATAACGCGCTTGTCCATCATTGCACCTCACCGTTCGATACGATTTATTTATGGGATGTGATTGTTAACGTGTTGAGATTATGTGTTATTCTCCGCCTGGATGTTCTGTATTTTCTTCCGTTACAGACACTTTGAACTGAGTCCCGATCACTTCGATCTCAACGTCGGGAGTGCGGACGAGAAAGAGATGAGGGCGCTTTGGTGTGATGTCGGCTGTTAACACGCCCCGTTCGAGAAGAATGACGGCATCTTCTTTCTCTCGATTCGTTGTGGAGGAAAGCACTTTGAAGGCCGAGTTCGGATCAAAAACCAGTTGGCTTCCATCATCGAGGGTCATCGTCATGGATTGTTGGGGTTGATAGCGTTTGCCGGTCAAGATATCCATCGCGTGGGTGCCGTTGCCGTTGGCGCTTTCAATGGCCGTGCAGGCGATGTTGGTCGTCAGCTGGGGATAGATGACAAAGGTTAAAATCAGGACGGCCGCCGCCGATCCCGCGAAGAGGTAGTGCATCCGAAAAAAGGAAGGTTTCGCGGAAGCGGCGAATAGTTCTTCTCGCAAACGGGCTTTGTGCGCCGGGTTGATCGGTGCATCGATCTTTTGCTGTCGGAGAAACGATTTCAACGCTTTTAAGTCATTTTCCCCACACATCACGCTTCTCCTTTAATGAACATCGCCACATCCGGCGCTTCGGTTTCAAAAATTTTTCTCAAACGAATCAACGCGCGGTGCAGCCGGGTTCTCGCTGCCGGTTCGGACAAACCGGCGATCTGGGCGATCTCCCGTACGCTCATCTCTTCGAAATATCGCAACGTCACCAACAGTTGATCTTTCTGTTTTAATCTCTGGAGGAGTTGCACGATTGTCTCTTTGAGCATTTTTTTTTCGGTTTCTTCGGATGGATTGGGCTGGACGGTGTCGGCTCCGGAGACGCCTGCACGCTGTTTTTCCACTCTGAACAGGCTTCGCACCGTCTCTTTGCGGCAGTGAGAGACGAAGGTGTTGTGCGCGATCCGGTAGAGCCAGGCTAGAAAGGGTGTTTTGCGGAATTGATAACGGAACAGGCCCCGCATGGCTTTGATGAATGTTTCGGACGTCAAGTCTTCGGCGACGTCGGGATTTCCCGTTCGCCGTAGAAGGAAGAGATAAATGCGGTCGTAATAGCGCTCGTATAACGGGGCGAACGCAGACGGATCGTTACATGCCTGCGCGATGACACGGGCATCCTCTTCGATTGAATCCGCCTGGGGGTTCACAGCATTCATCGTGTTAACAAGGGTAGCGACCATAATTGGAAATTAGAGAGAATTTCAAAAAATCGCACGTTTCAGCGTTTGGACGATCCCGGTAAGCCCGGAATTTTCAAAGGCCAAACGGTTTGAGATCACGATACTTATGAAAACCGCTCTTTACCGCCTCCCATCTCGGCATTTACTATATCTAATCTTTTAACGCCCTGCAACAGACACTGTTACAAAAAAAATATTATTTCTCCAATTTTCTTTGATCGAATCGCTTTCTTTCGGTTTCCATTAATAAGAAAAGGCGAATGTGTTACTATTCCTTAACTCGATGAGATCGTTGATTCCAGAGCCGTTTGCAGGAGATAAAGGATGAACGGCGCGATTGAATAACAGGGGAGGTACTATCATGGGAAATTCGATGGATGGAAAGAACCAACCGGGAAAGCAGCTGGAAAATCATTGCGGGTGTCACTGTACGGCGGGAGGTGGCTGCCAGCCGCTATCGCGTAGGGCGTTTGCCGGGAGTTGCATCGGTTTGGCTGCCGCGATCGGTGGATTGAGCGCGTCCAGTGCTTGGTCGGAACGGAGCGAGGGTGTGGCATGGGATCGGGATCGATGGAATCCAGGCAACGATTTTCTGAATTGGGGCAAACCTCTGCGGGTACAGCCCATACTCATGTATGCAGTGCCGAAACCGAAAAAAGAGTCATCTTGGAAGTCGTGGGGAGGGGTGTTGAGCGAGGCGACGGCGGCGGAAGAACTTGCGAGACTGTCCGATGAACTTCGCACGCTGTCCGCGAAAGCCGAGTTTCCAGTAGAAATTCTGCCTGCTAAAAAAGTGAAAACCGTCGAAGAGGCGAAACAAGCGCGTGAGAGCGAATGCGAAGTGACGATCGTTTATCCGGCGTCCGGCTCAGGCACTCTGCTTCAGGCCTGCGTTCCCAAGGAAGATGACGCGATTATTTTTATTCGGCATCGGTCCGGCCCGCTCTATTACTGGTACGAGGCACTCAGTTCGGCGTACTTGAAAACGGAGAAGGATCAAGACGGCGACCGAACCACCCGGCTGGGGAATACGCATGTGGACGATGTGGTGGTGGATGATTACGGCGACGTGCTTTGGCGTCTGCGGGCGCTTTACGGTATGCACAACTTGATCTGAACCCGAATCGTGGCCGTGGGCGGTGTGTGGGGCAAATACGCTTCCGACGCCCCGCAGATCGCGCGGGAAAAGTATGGGATGAACCTCATCGAAATCGGTTACGGCGAGATCGAAAAGCGTATTAAAAGCACCCTGGGCGACCGGAAGAAAATGGCGTTGGCCGAACAGTGGACGAAAACGTATCTCTCTCTGCCCGGAACGGCATTGAAAACCGAACGAAAATTTGTCGTGAACGCGTTCATGCTTTACGGACTCTTCAAGGACCTGATGGTGGAGAATCGCGCGAAGGCCTTCACGATTAAGGACTGCATGAGCGCGATCATTCCTATGTCGAAAACCACGGCCTGCCTCTCGCTTGGTCTGTTGAATGATGAAGGACTGCTGGCATTCTGCGAATCCGATTTTGTTATTATCCCTGCCGGGATTCTGATGCGTCATATCGCCGGAAAACCCGTTTTCCTGCACAACTCGACTTTCCCTCACAAGGGGGTCGTGACCTGCGCGCATTGTTCCGCTCCCCGGCGGATGGATGGGGCGCATTACGAACCAACCACGATTCTCACGCATGAAGAATCCGACTATGGGGCCGCGCCGAAAGTTGAAATTCCGATTGGGAAGGAAGTGACGTTCATCGATCCCGAATACACCAAAGGACGCTGGATCGGATTTCGTGGAAACATCGAAGAGAATCCTTTCTACCCGATCTGCCGTTCCCAGCAAGACGTTCGCATCCAGGGGCAATGGAAGAAACTGATCGGCGAAGCGAGGGATTCCCATTGGATGATGGCGTACGGAAGCCATCTGAAAGAAGTTGGATACGCGGCGCGGAAATTGGGGCTGCGATGGGAGAACCTTTCCGATATTGATTAGTTTTCAGTTGTTGGTTGTTTGGTATCTGGTTGAGCATCCGTATCGATTGAGAAGGTTTTTTTATGGCGAGCAACCGGTTGCGGCGATTTGTTCGGCATTATCCCAAGACGGCCAATAGTTGTTTGGCTGTTGTGGCGGTGTGTTTTGCTTTGCTGGTGTGGGAATGGGGGTTCCGCTTGGGGGTGACCTGGTTGTATCCGGAGCTGGCCGATACGATCGAAGCCAATACGCGGAAAACAAGACGGGACGCCACGAAGTATAACTACAAACCCCATCCCTATCTCTCCTACGCGCGAACCGATACATACTACGAACAAGACGGCATCCGGATTTGGAAGACTTTCTACCGGCGGGAGAAGAATCCCGAGACGATCCGCGTCGCCTGCCTGGGTGGATCGACAACTCAAAACCAGTTTTCCACCCTGCTACAGGAAGAACTGACTCGCGTCAGCGGCGGTCGCGAGATCGAGGTTATGGATTTCGGGTGCAACGGCTGGACCCTGATGGAGTCCACGATCAACTACCTGATTCGGGTAGTGGAATTCAAGCCGGATGTGGTACTCGTGCATCATGGGGTGAACGACTCTTTTCCCCGGCGCTGGACGGGATTCAAACCCGATTACACCCATTACCGTTCCTGGTGGAACGACCGCAGCAATCCCATCGAAACGAAACTGGCAGGAATCAGCTGGTTTGTCTCCTACTTGCAGATGAAACGCGGTGTGAGCCGGACCGCGCTGAGAAATTTCACCGTATACAAAAGTCCATTGGAGGAAGACCTGGTAGAGCAGACACCGGAAACATTGGTTTCCTTCCGAAGAAATCTGCTGACGCTAATCCACTTGACCCGCGCCTCTGGTTCGACCCTTGTCCTCGCTCCCATGCCGTACAACCGGCGCGTCAAAAGCGTTTCTATCCAGCGCTACGGTTCCCTGATCGAGGAGCAGAACGATTGTATGCGTGGGCTGGCAGCGGCGGAAAACGTTTCATTGGCGGACACGGACGTTTTACTCGAAAACCACACCGAACGGTTTTTCGATCTCGTCCATGTGGACGAGCGCGGCAATCGGCTCAAGGCGTTCGTCTTTGCCCGCGCGGTCTGGAAGGCGCTGCAGGGAGGAGATGCCGGTACACCGGCCACGGTGATTCCTGAGGGCATGGAGATCGAACACCTGTGGACGAACCGGGTGCTGGAAATCCGCTGGAACCTTGGGCTGTCGGAAACCATTGCCGACTATCACGTTTATATGCGGGACGATCCCGCCGAAGATTTTGTCTTTCTGGGTCAAACGCGAAGCGGGGATGCTCATTCGTTTCTCTGGAAACAAGACGGTGAGAGAACGGCGAAAAAATTCTCTTTCGGTCCCGCACACGATAAGAAATATGAGTTCGCCGTATACGCCCTTCCCCAAAGCGGCAAACCGCCTGCACTCGGGCCTTTCTTTGGACCGGGTAAAGTGGCGGTTGTCGAGAAGCGATAATTTTATCCATTCAAAGGTTTTGAATGTTGAACATAATTCCGCCGGAACGCTATCATTCGCTGGACGCCTTGCGTGCCTTTGTGTTATTGCTGGGCATTGTCTATCATGCCGCCGAGTCGTTTATGGCCGGTCATACGACGTGGGCGATTGTCGACTGCTCGACAAGCACGGTTCTCTCCGTTTTCCGTTACGCCAGCCACTCTTTTCGCATGGAGATTTTCTTTCTGATCGCGGGTTTTTTCGCCCATTTGGTCACCCATCGACGGGGCAGTGCCGAATTTATCCGTAACCGGACCAAGCGGATTTTGATTCCCTTGATCGTTGGATGGTTCGTCATATTTCCTATACTCGCTTACGTTTGGATTTCGGGCGCGTTGAAATCAGGCAATCCCGGATTATTGAACCTTCCGGAAGAGGCATTTCAATTTCCCGCTTGGAAAATCACCCTGTTTCTTTTTATTTCAGGAGAATTTATCAACAATTTTGATTTGACCCATCTCTGGTTCCTTCATCAATTGTTAGTCATTTACTCGATCGTTTTAATTGCCCGGACGGTGGTTGTAACGACTCTCGACCGGCGGGAAGTATGGCGGTTCCGCATCGACCGTATTTTTCAATGGGTGATGCAATCCGGGTTGAACGTTATTCTTCTGGCTATTCCGACCGTTTTCATTTTATTGACGATGAATTCCTGGGGTGTCGATACACCCAAACGCTCGTTATATCCCCACATCCCCACGACGCTGCTGTACGGTTCGATCTTTTCAATCGGGTGGTTCCTTCATCGGCAGGTGGAATTGCTCAAGGTCTTTCAACGCGCGTGGCGGTTTCATCTTATCATGGCGCTGCTGCTGCTCTTTCCGTCCTTGGAAATTGGTTTTCTGATCTCCAAACTGGGGCTGACCTTGCCGGTCGCTCAAATTCGGATCGTTTTTTCCATTATTTACGCTTGGATGATGTGGTCCTGGATTTTCGGTGTGACGGGGCTTTTCATGCGTTTCTGCCCGTCGTTCAGTCCGGCATGGCGTTACGTCGCCGACGCTTCCTATTTTATGTATATCCTGCACGTTCCCGTCATCGTGTGGCTGCAAGTCAAACTGGCATACCTCAATCTGCATTGGACCGTTAAGTTTCCGCTCATCACTTTTATTTCTTTCTCCATTCTATTTTTGGCTTATCACTACCTGGCGCGCTCGACCTTCATCGGCGCAACCCTGAACGGGCGCAAGTATCCATTTAAACCTTTATTCTTTAAGAAAAACATAGCCTCCACTGATTCCTGAAAGCGTTTGTTTCATGGTATGATGAATTGCCGGGCTGGATTGCCTTGGGCAGGCACAAGTGACAGCGCACTGGTTTGAAGATGGGCAGGCACAGGGGCCTGCCCCTACACGTTTTTGCTACCTATCAAGATATGACGGGCGATTGATTTCAACGAGACTATTTACGCAGGGGAGGATGACTGTTTTGTGTTGAATGAACGCTGGTTCCGGCTGAATCCGGAGCAATCACAATTCTACCCATTCAACCGCGACCGGTTTCGGGAACGGCATCCCGAAGCGGCGGTTGCCGTCGAGGCGAAGGGGGCCGGTCTGGCCGATTATGAATTTCTCCAGGTCGGGCCGGATCGATACGCCTGCCGTTTGCGGGAGAATCAACGTCCGCTTTACGATGCGGCCAATTTCAAACAGCGCCTTGAAACGGCTTTCTCGAACGCGATGACGCTATACCAGCGCGGGGCGGAATTGCTTGCCATCGCCGGGGCGGGTTTGGGGTACGCCGCCTCGCACCTCGAAGAAGCGATCCGCCCGAATCACGCCCTCGGAATGATCCTGGTGGAAAACCGCCCGGAACTGATCCTGGCGCAATGGTGTCTGTTCGATTGCCTTCCCCTGATCGAATCGACTCAGGTCTACTGGGCGGTTGGAGAGCCGTTCCGGCCCGCGCTGGAAAGAGTCGTGATGGATGAATGTTTGTATAGGGTGCGGGAAGGCGGACTCGTGTCGTTTCCCGAACGGATTCTTACCAGCGATGAACGGCGGGAATTTCGCTCGATCGAATCGTGGTTCGCGGAACGGCAGAAGCAAGCGGTTCCGCTTGTCCAGCAGAAACAAACTGCGTTTTTCGCCCGCATGGCCGAAGCGGCCAACCTCGATAGCGGGGCGGTCTGGGGAGTCGCCGAACCGGACGCCTACGCTCATACACCTCTGATCCGCTCGCTGATGGGGGGATTCGAGACGCTGGGCTGGAAACAGCGTCTGCTTGAAATCAAGGACGGGTTTTCAACCAGCTTCCGGGTTGCCGAAAGTCTGATCGATGCTTCGCCCGATTTGATCCTGGTCTGTAACGACGCTTCCGGCTCGTTTCTTTCAAAAGAGATTCGGCGGCCCCGCGTCTGCTGGTTTCTGGACCGGCCTGATTATTACGGTTCTCATGCGCTGGAACGCGATCTCTCCCCGCGCGATTTCGCGTTCTACCTCGACCGCCACTATGCCTCCGCGTTTGAGGAAGCCAACGCCGGGTGCTGCCGGTTTATGCCGGCCACGTCGTCGTTTACCGGGAGCGGAGTGCGCCGCGACGATTTGTCCGTCCCCATTCTTTTCGTTGGATCGTACCAAGACGTTTCCCTGCAACTGAGTGAATTCACATCGAAACAAAAAGACGAAATTCTCGAACTCTGTGACGTAAGGATTCAATCCCCCACAATCTCCTGTCAGAAAGCCATCGAAGCCGCCGGTCTATCCGAAGAGACGCTTGAAGCCGTTAAGCGGCAAGCCCAGATTTACACTGCACATATCCAAAACCGCTTTCCCTCGGATATGAAGCAGATCGATTACTATCTGTATTCGCTATCCAACAGCGTTAAACGCGAGCGAACGGTGAAGGCATTACTGGAATTTGGGATCGTCGTATACGGGCCGGATTCCTGGCGGTCGGTGCTTGGAACGCAGTATGCTTCTCAATTTAAAGGGTGGCTGAAAGGGGAGGCACTCGCCGACGTTTACGCATCCGCCGACATCTGCCTGAACGTCCACAGCCTGCAATGTCCCACCTGCCTGAATCCCCGCGATTTCGATGTGCTCACCGCCGGGGGATGCCTTGTCAGCGATTGGGTGGAGGATATGGATCGCGATCTGATCCAGCCGGGGCTGGATTGTTTGACCTATCGCAATGAGGACGAACTGCGCGATGTCGTTCAAGAACTACTGGACGATCCGGACCGCCGCGAATCCATGCGCGAACATGGCCACGCTACATTTTTCGAACACCACACCCCCGCCCACCGCGCTCAGGAAATTCTGTCGATTGTGAAAGAGCGCTACCGAGAAACTTGAGATGATGTCTTACATGACAAAGAATCGGATATTTATTGAAGAACCGCTACTTGAAATCAACAGATCAATCTATAATTTCACTAATATGAAATTGTGTTGAGGTGATGATTCCTTTGAAAACATTGAGTTTGAATGATCTTAAAATTTGCGCTGGTAATTTTGTGCGCGATTTAAGCAGTCGAGACTTGCCTGAACTCTTTGGAACGACGGATGGAAAAGCAGTCGGTACGTATGTCGAACACGCTTTTCATGACGATTTGCAGAAACGATTCAATTATGAAGTGGGGAGTTCGGCGAGCGGCATTGATTTCCCATCTTTGGGAGTCGATTTAAAAGTCACGTCCATTCGCCAGCCGCAATCATCATGTCCATTTCGTTCAGCCGATCAGAAAGTATTTGGTCTCGGATACCATTTGCTCGTTTTTGTTTATGAAAAGAAGGATGATAGTAGGAAAAAAGCAGCCCGACTTAATTTTCAACATGCCGTTTTCATCGGCAAGACACACACCGCCGATTACCAAACCACTCATGGGCTGCTCGATATTCTTGGTAGAGATGCAAACTTAGACGATATCGATGCGTTTCTTCTTGAACGAAATTTACCCCTTGATGAGATCGGTCGTGAACGATTAGCGAAACGAATTCTTCAGGAACCTCCCACGCAAGGTTATCTCACTGTATCGAACGCGCTTCAATGGCGGCTGCAATACGGTCGTATTGTTACCATCGCTTCCGAGGGTGGAAACGATGGCGTTGAAAACCTGTTAGTTTCTTCAAACTAAGGTGGTGAAGATGAAGATGCGGCAATACGGCGATTTTCAAACGCCTCCTGAATTGGTTCGGGAAATATTACGAGTTCTGTCCCCTATTGGGAAAAACTGGAAACGGATTCTCGAACCGACGTGCGGCCACGGCAGTTTTATCCGGGAACTGGTTTGTATTGAAAATCCCCCAAAGGAAATCAAAGGAATCGAGATTCAAGATTCTTACGTTCGTCAAGCGAAAGAAATCGCCTCAACAGAGAAAACGGATATTGAAATCGTGCAAGGCAGTATTTTCGATCTCGATTTCCAAAAGGACCTGACATGGAAAAGCAGTGATCCTCTTCTCGTCATAGGAAATCCTCCCTGGGTCACGAATTCGGAAATTGGATCGCTGGATGGAAATAATTTGCCACGAAAATGCAACTTCAAAAAACTTCGCGGGATCGACGCCATCACAGGCCGGTCGAATTTCGATATCGCGGAATATATCTGGATCAAATTGCTTTCCGAACTGGAAGATCGAACGGCGGCCATCGCCCTGTTGTGCAAAACGTCAGTCGCTCGAAACGTCCTGCGATACGCAAGTGATTCTCATTTGAATATTTCACAAGCAACGATTCACGCAATCGACGCCAAAAAATGGTTCGGGGCCGCTGTGGACGCTTGTTTATTCACTTTGAAAACGGGAAGCCGTAAATCTAATTACGAAGCGGATGTATTTTGTTCTCTCGACGCGGAAACTTCGGATCGTACGATTGGTTTCGCCGGAGGGCATTTTGTCTCCGACATTAATGCATATCGGGCCGTATCACACATTGAAGGTTCTTGTCCGCTTGAATGGCGGCAGGGGATTAAGCACGATGCGTCGAAAGTGATGGAATTGACCTTGCGGCAGGATGGATGGACTAATGGTTTCGGCGAGAAAGTCACGGTTGAAGACGATTTTATTTTCCCATTGATTAAAGGTTCCGACGTTCAGTCTTTTTCCGGAACGGATTCGATCGTTCGGCGAGTGATCGTCCCTCAACGGCGAGTGAATCAAGACACGAATTTATTAAAGACTCTTGCACCTGAATTGTGGTCGTATCTCTGCCGATACACTGAAATATTCCAAGCAAGGAAGTCCTCGATTTATAACAATAAAGCGCCTTTTTCGATATTTGGTATTGGCGATTATTCTTTTGCCCCATTCAAAGTAATCGTTTCTGGACTTTATAAAGAGCCACGGTTTATCTTCGCCGATTCCTTGGAAGGGAAACCCGTGATGTGCGACGATACGTGTTACCTTCTTCCCTGCGATTCAGCCGTTCAAGCCGCTGCAATAGCCGCGATCTTAAACCATCGTCAATCCATTCAATTCCTGAAGAGTATTTCCTTTCAAGATTCAAAACGTCCTATGACGAAAGCCGTATTAAAACGGATCGATATTGAAAAACTTGCAGGAACGATACCTGTCGAAGACGTCCGCGACGAAATTGTTTCAAGTCTTACAAACGGACAAACCGAACGATTCATAGAGAATGAAATTCCTTCCGATTTGATCGGCGCTTTGAATATCGAACGCCGCCACGAGCAGGAAGTTATGTTTGGAATATGATTTGAATCCTGCCTTATATCAATCAACTGCTGGATTCGAGGCGGTCGAGGATGGCGTGGGCGAAATTGGAGGCTTCCGGGATCGAGGATTCCGTCATGACGTCGCAGAGGTCGAGCAGGTCGAGTTCGGGATCGTAGCGGTCGATGAATGATTGGATCTCCTGGGGGTGAATCGATCCGGTGGAATGCACCTCGAATTTTCGGTGTCCACGCCCGGCTGAAAGCATGTCCTCGGATTTGACGTAGTCGAGCTGCCAAGTGACATCGGCCTGGGGAACGATACTGTCTGACGGAGGCGGCTTGATCGTTTTTATCGAAACGAACCGCACCTGTGGCCGCCCGGATTCATCCTCGCCTGACACCTCGCCCAGCCAGTTCCCCTTCATCTTGTTTCGAAGCGTTTTGGAGAATAGGATTTCGAGCGACGGCAGGTTCAGGCGTTCGCGTACGCTGCCGGTGGGGATGGAACCGAGTATTTCATAACACGTTCGGTAGGTTTGCTTGGCGTCCAGGTCGGTATGCTCGGCGATGGTGTATTGGTTTTCGGACGTTCGTTCCGTGACGTATAGATTCCACTGCGCTTCGTTGCTGGAACCGATCGAAATCGCGACACCGGTTCGGACGAAATCGGGACAGGGCAAGACAACGCCCGGCAATCGGGATTGAACTTCATTCCAACCAGCGGCTTCGATCGAGAGAAGAAACGCATAACGGTTGCGCTCGAATCCGAGAACGTTTAGCTCATTTAACAGTTGCGAAAGATCGTAGGTTCCGGCCTTCTCGATGTCCAAATCGTCGGCAGTGTCTTCGTCCTCTTCTCCGGCGGTACAGGTGTACAGCGTGTACGAACCGTCTTCGTTCGTCTTGACCGAATAGACTGAAGTCCAACCGAACTCGCTCTCCATCGATTCGGACGATCCCAGCCATGTTCCCGGCATTTTTTGGAGGAGGTTTTCCCGGTAACAGTCCTCTTTTCGGGGCAGATCGAACGTCGAGCGTTCACGGTCGCTCAGTTCGGGCGGGTCTCCGACTGCTTCGAAGAATTTCTCCAGCGTTCGATACAATTCGGGGGCGGACAAGGGTCGAGTCTGCGTGGCATCGAACGCGCCATTGTTCTCGTGAACGGAATGAATGCGCCAGGTGCGTCCGCCGGATGCTTCGATACTGATAGCCAGCCTTGCCCCTTCGGGATACTGATCCTGCAAGGCGATTCCCGGCAGACGGGCAATGGCTTCTTTCCATGATTGAGGCACGTTTGACATACAGCAGAATCCGTTTTTGGGTTTAAGAATCGAAACGCTTCCTGAATATATTATATCGATCGAGCCGGGAACAATAGTTGACGACGCACGATCGTCTATGAGAGAATCGTTCGACATCAATTGATTTCTGTTTCAGTGAATATATGGGGAGACGATGATGACGAATCGACGATCGTTTTTAGTTTCAACGTGTCTGACCGCAGTGGCTCCATTGGCTGGATCGAAAAGTTTTTCTGCTGGAAGGTCGAAGAAGACGTATAAAGCGGCGGTGATCGGTCGAACCGGCGGCGGGGATTACGGGCACGGTTTGGATACGATTTTCAAAGGCTTGGAAAATGTGGAAACCGTGGCGGTTGCGGACGCTCATCCAGATGGTTTGAAGAAAGCGGCGGAACGGTCCGGCGCGAAAAAATCCTACTTGGATTTTCACGAAATGCTGGACAAAGAGAGACCGGATTTGGTGAGCATCGCCTCCCGGCAACCGGACTGCCATCGCGACATGGCGTTGGCGGCGATCGACACCGGGGCGCATCTCTATATGGAAAAACCGATTTCCGAATTTCCTAAGGACGCGGATGATATGCTGAACGCGGCGAACGCCAAAGGGTTGTTTATCGCCGTGGCCCATACGCGGCGGTTTACGGATCACTTTCTGTTGATGAAGCAGGCGTTGAATGACGGGATTCTTGGAGACATCCTGGACGTCCGGTTCCAAGGGAAACAAGATCGCCGGGTGGGAGGGGAAGACTTGATTGTACTCGGTTCGCACGACATGGATATCATGCGCTTCTTCTTCGGCGATCCCCAATGGTGTTTCGCCGCCGTGACCGCGAATGGACAGGATATTTCCGGCAGCAGCGTGCGCACCGGTTCCGAACCTTACACTGTTGCCGGAGATACGATCCGGGCGGAATACAGGTTTTCTAACAACCTCCAATGCCGGTGGACATCCGTCAAAGCGGGGAAGGAATGGAATCGGAATTACGAACGGAACGGGAAACGAATCAATAAATGGGGATTTGACATTTTCGGGTCCAAGCGGATTCTTTCCCATCAGGAAAGTATCGGAATGTTCGTGTCCGATTTTCCCTTCATTTCAGCAGGGAACGAGGATGTGAAATGGAAGCCGATTCAGGAATTGGTGACGTATGAAAAGCCCCCGCGGTTGAGCCATCCCATCCGAGATTTGATCTACGCGATCGAGACGGGAGGGAAACCGCAATGCAGCGGTGAAGACGCTCGTTGGGCGATCGAGATGATTTGCGCGACCTATCTTTCGCAACGAGTGAAGGGGCGTATTGATTTTCCGCTTCAAGAGCGGGGGCATCCGCTTGGGCTTTTTTAATGATTGGATTGGGATGAATTCAAGGGGGCTGGAGGTAATGTCATTACGTTAGGTAATGCATAATCGCCCTCACCCTAAAAGCCATCGTGTCCGCCTACGACGCGACGCGATGTACACCCTCTCCCAGAGGGAGAGGGAACTACTGGGAAGGTGGTTTATTTGAGTGCGGCTGCCATTTTTTCGCCGATGTCGGCGGGGCTTTCGCAGACGATGACTCCGGCGGCTTTCAAGGCTGCTTCTTTTTCGGGGGCGGTTCCTTTGCCTCCGGCGATGATTGCGCCTGCGTGACCCATACGTTTGCCGGGAGGGGCGGTTTTTCCGGCGATGAAACCGACGACCGGTTTGTTGAATTCCGCTTTGATATATTCCGCCGCATCTTCTTCAGCCGAACCGCCGATTTCGCCGATCATCACGACGCCTTTGGTCTGATTGTCGTCTTTGAATGCTTTCAGGCAATCGACAAACGTTGTTCCGACAATCGGGTCTCCGCCGATTCCTATACAGGTGGATTGTCCGAGTTTTTGATCGGTGATCTGCTGAACGGCTTCGTAAGTCAGCGTCCCGCTTCGGGAAACCACGCCCACACATCCTTCCAAATGAACGAAGCCGGGCATGATGCCGATTTTGCACTGCCCCGGTGTAATCACACCCGGACAGTTCGGACCGACCAACCGGCACTTTTTCGCTGTGATGTACTCTTTGACTTTGGCCATATCTAACGTTGGAATGCCTTCGGTGATACAAATAATCAATTCGATTCCGGCATCCGCCGCTTCCATAATGGCGTCACCGGCGAAGGGAGGCGGGACGAAAATGACCGACGTATTGGCGTTGGTATTTTCTTTGGCATCGGCAACTGTATTGAATACCGGTACACCCAGGTGGGCGGTCCCACCTTTACCGGGAGTCACCCCGGCGACGATTTGTGTGCCGTAAGCGATGCACTGTTCCGTATGAAACGAACCTTCCGTCCCCGTAATTCCTTGAACGACAACTCGTGAATTTCTATCCGCAAAGATAGGCATATCTGTCTCCTGTGTCTTGGCTAAGATGCGATAATAGGCGTTGCATTCTATTATGATACCCGCAATTGGCCAATGCGCGGGCTTGTCCGTTTTTCGCAATACGCGCTCGCTCTTCGGGATGGGCGAGGTAATAATTCACTTGATCCCGAAGTTCGTCTTTACTGCGAAAGACCACTAAATCATCCCCGATCTTGAACTCCGTATCAAGGCCTGGATTATCGGTCGTCAGCAAAAACCCGCCGCAAGCAAGCACATCGTAAACACGGGGATTCGGCGCTGCGACGCATTGAACGTGAAATAGGTTGATGTTGATCTTGGTAGAGGCATAGAGCGCCGGAAGTTCGGTGGCGTATTGAAGCCGCCTTCCACTGTAGCAGGAGGCCAGGGGGCCGCTGAAATTCGTATCCTGCCATTCGGAATCGCCGAAAATGACTAGGCCTCTGTCAACCAGCGCTTCCAAAAAATACCGCCGACGCAGCGATGTGGCCTTGTTTTCCAGATATTCAACCAGCGTGCCATGATATTCGATCCCGTTTTTTGAAAAAGCGGATTGGGCTGCGGGGATCATTATTTCGGGGCGGGTGATATCGTACTCGCGTAATAATTCCGATGCGGTTTCGACGATTGTCGGATTCAACTGAAGGAATCCCTGCTCCAAAACGGAGACGCCCCGCATTCCGAATTCACCGACGAACGCGACATCGATCGTTGAAAAGTCGTCGTTTTTGACTGCGTTCCCGACATCGACGCCAAAGCCGGTTCGGATTTCAACGACCTTTGCGTCTTTCGCGGGGATATACGGAATGTAAGTCGGATCGAAAACCGCGATAAGATCGCATCCTTTATAATCTTGTTCTGACAACGCATACCGGAGCGGATTGTCAACAAACCACGAGACACGGTGGACCGGCAATTGAGATAAATATTGGTTTCGTGTGAAAGTGGCAGGCGTTGCGTTTAGTAGAATGGCTGTATCTACTGAGCGGTCGTGGATTTCATGAAGCCAGGCGGACGACCGGATAAAGGGGTAAAGTGGGTTTTTCCATTGCAGGCGTCCGGCGTCGTAGCCCATGTCTCGAAGGGAATTCACACAGGCGTCCTGGAGAAAATTATGTCCCGGCGCAAAGAAACGCAGCGTGTTCGGGAAAGGCGGTTTGGTTGTGCGCTGCCGGGCGGCATTCAATTCTTCCAACGCTCGGCAAACGGTATCACGGGATTGAATAAGACTCTCTTCGATCGTCCTGCAACGATCTTGCGGTTGGCATGCGTCTCCCGAATAAATTTGAAAATCTGAAAAGGCGATATGCGGATAACGCTCTAATAAACGTTTGAATGAATCGTGTTTCTCCTCACCGACGGCCAGTAGGCATTTCTCCGATTCGATCAATGGACGCCAATCCTCGCACCGAAGCGATTCGAGAAAACGTTCGGGCCGGTCTTCGAGGAGCAGAAGACGGCGTCCCAGGGTATTGGAGAATTCGGCCAGATTGATTCGGTCGAAGAGTTGATGGGCCATCGGTGTGGAGGAGAAGCGGTCAACGACGTGTAACGCGGCGTTGGGATTCCATTGTTGATCCAACTCGAAAGATGCTTGTTCGTGGTGATCGGTCGGAAGCGAATTTGATCGAGCGCGCAGATACTTCGCCAATCCGGGATAAACCGATTCGATCGAAGATAGATTACGTTCGAGAAAGTCTTGATTATCGACAGTCAATCGCAACGCCCCATTTCAAAGAAAATACGGTTAATCGACGATTCCCAAACCTGGGCCGTTCAAACACGCGGTTTCAATCGTTCCGTCGGACAGGTTGAAAATCGTGGGAAAGCGGTCTTTCCATCCTTCGTTCGCGGACGGGCAGTATTGGCGTCCATTTCCTTCGATCGCCGCGATGGTGGGGATATGGGCTGCCAGTCCAGCCGAATGGAGGAACGACGCGCCGGGACAGGTTAAATCCTGCACGCAGAGGAACATGTTGAATTTCTGGGCGGCCGCTCCCATGAGCAGGGATTGGCTCTGGCTTTTACACGCTTTGAGGGCGACCCCGGTATAGCCCTGTTCCCGCGCGAGCATCAGGCTTTCGAAATTCACCAGGGATTCGTCGATGACGACCGGCTTGATTTTCGCGACTTCGTGCATTTTATTTTCGGGATTGGCTTTGAGGTCGCGTGCGGTCGGCTGTTCGATGTACTGGACGCGGCTCATTGCGTTCGGTGCGCGTTCCTCCACTTGCTTCAAGAATGTCAGCAAGTATTCGACGCTTTCGCAGCGTTCGTTGAAATCCAGCGAATAATACCATGTATCCAGTCCACGTGATTGCTGGGTCTCTTCCGCAATTCGGTCGATCGTCACGACGCGCTGCACGTCCCAGTCGAGGTTATCGCCGTTCAGTTTAATTTTAAGATGGGTCAGCCCATCGGCGAGAATCCATTCGGACAGGGTTTCGGGCAGCCCGTCGTTCAGGCGTTTGGGAATATCGGCGTCCGTCAGTGGATCGACCGCTCCAATTAAATGATATAAGGGCATTCTGGGTTTCGGTTCTTGGGTGATATATCGATCGAGGTATTCTCCTGAAAATTCATCTGAGAGGAAATGACCCAGATCGCGGCTCAGAAAATCGTTTCCGTAGGTGTAGTAGCAATTGAGGCCGTGGAGTTTGGCGTAGGCGTCGTGGATCGCGGCATCGAAGGGGCTGGCTACGACCAGCATGCACAGAATGGGAATCGGTTCCTGAAGGCCGCAGGCTTTGCCGACTTTGGGGATCGCCCGTTCGTAGAGCGGTTCCAGCGCGTGGTTGATCCCGACGGGATGATCGTACTCATCGTAAGCGGCGGTGATGGATCGAATCTCGTTCGCCAGCGCTTTCATTGCGGACAGGGTTTCGTCGTAGGTGTGTTTTTGCGTGGGGAAGGACCAGACGTTTCCCAAAGACATCGAGCCAAAACCTTCCCGCTCTTCTCCCTGGCGGTTCTTGACGCGGACGTAGACGTTCAGCAGGGTTACTTTGTCTGTAATCACCCCACCGAATTTCAGGGGCGTGCGGTAAGCGTGGTCTTCGTATTCGATACGGACATCGGAAATGGCGATCTCGTTTCCCATGAGGATCTCCTGGATTCGGAATTTTGGATTCAGGAACGAGTATATAAAATTCGGGTGGATAAATCCAGGATGCGGGTGCGTTCGGGGTTAATAGTATTAAGTTAGGCAATTGTATAATCACCCTCACCCTAGCCCTCTCCCAGAGGGAGAGGGGACTTAATGACATTGCGTTCGGGGTTAGTGAACCATCCAGTTGACTTGGGTGGAGAGATCGATGCCGCCGGAAGTCGCTTGAATGTCTTCGAGGTCGTCGTGGGTGGAATGAACAGTGATGGGGGCATGTCCTGATTTCGTTCTCTCGATCTGAAACACCAGATTCGCTAACACTCCGGAAGAACGGATCGGTTCCGCCGAAAGGGCTGCCGCCGAAATACGGACGTGACCGGGAGCGATTTCATGAGCGTCCGCCAAACCAAAATCATTTAAAAGTGTGTCCAGCGTGTGAAGCCGGGTAAAAGAGAGAAAAGCGGGATGGTACAACACATCGATCGTCAAGGCCCGAATGCGTTTACCGGGCTGAAGAACGATCGGTACGGAGACACTTTCACCGGGAATACCGGTCAAGGTTTCGATGATGAGTGAATGATCCGCCGTTTGTTCTGCGGGAAGGACGATTCGTTTGCCGGTCAGTGCAGTCGCGCTGTCGCGTCCCAACGCCAATTCGAAAACGAGCTGGACGTCCATCGCCGTCACACGCTGGTCTCGATTGACGTCGGCGGCCCATCGCTGATAGGTGTTGGCATTGATTCGGCTGAGGGAAATGTCAAACGCCGTCTGAACGTCCGAAGCGGAGACCTCGCCGTCGCCGTCCGCGTCGCCTTTGATTCCAATGGAAACGACGATCGGAGAGGTTTTGGCGAATAGCAGCCCATCCATCACGTTTCTGAATTCCAACTGGGTAATCTCTCCCCGCGTGACATCTTCTTTAATCTTCAACGGGAGAATGATGAGAATCCCGTCACCTTCGGCGGGGCGTTTTCCCAGTGCCACGCCAATTATTCTTAAGCGTCCCGGAAAGGTTTCATTCGCGTCGACCAGTTCCCACGCAGCGACCAGGGAATTGTCTTTGAAAACCGTTCCTTCCCATGAGAATAAAGACGGATCGAACGTGATTTCGAATGTGATGGATTTCGTGGGTTGAAGGTTTTCGACTTCGATCGGCATATAAATGGTTTCACCCGGTTCTCCGCCAAACGGGCCGCCGCCCATCACGAGTTGTTCGATTTCTTCCGGATATAAATCAGAGATGTCCCATAGGTGTATCGTTCCGTCTTCGCTGCCGGTCAGGACTTGATGCCTCGCTGGGGAGAAATCGACGGCGACGACGCGGTCTGAATGGCCATCGAACGTGCGGATCACCTCTCCCGTATCCGCGTCGAGCAGTTTGGCGCTCAGGTCTTCGCTGCCCGTTAAGACATAGACACCTTCTGCGGAGGCCGTGGCGTCGACGACGAGAACGCGGCTCTGGTGGACGTTATAGATTTGATATTCATCGCCCGAACCGGTTTCCCACACTCTCACGGAATGATCCGCCCCGCCGGTCAGCGCCAAAGAGCCATCCGGCATGAATCCCACCGCGCGCACCCAGCCGGTATGGCCTTCCAGAACTTGTTCGATGACGCCCGTTTCCGCATTCCAGAGAATCGCGGTTTCGTCCGAGCTTCCGGTGAGAACCTTTTTTCCATCGGGAGAAAAGACGGCATCCCAAAGCCACGACCGGTGTCCGTAATAGCGAAGGATTTCATCACCGCTTCCAGCGTCCCAAAGGATCGCGGTGCTGTCCCAACTCGACGTCAGGACTTTTTTACCGTCCGGAGAGAATTCGACGGAACGGATTGAAGCGAGATGCCCCTCGAATGTATGGATGACTTCACTGCTGTTTAAATCCCAAAGTATGGCGGTTTGGTCGGCGCTGCCCGTTAAAAGCGAGAATCCATCCGGCGAATAAGCGATCGACGTTACCTCGTCCTGATGCTCGCTGAACCACTGAACCGGGACTGGGTTATCGCTTTCGATGTTCCAGGATATTGCACCGATATCCCCGGCGGTCGCTATGTGAGTTCCATCGGGAGAAAAAACCGCACCGTTGAGCTTACCCATGCCCTGAATTGTTTTTTCCGGAGAACCGGCAAATGAAGCGTTACAAACAATTGTTATCCCTAAAAACAGGGATAAACAGGTTGAAATCAGAGAATTATGGATCGCTGAAAGGGACCGGGAAAATTTTGATTCTTGATTTTCCATGCGATTGAATAGGACGTGCATCCATTCCATTTTTTCACTCCCCTGCCGATAAAAATAAGTGGCTCATAACTACCATATCAAGAAAACCGTAGAATGACTGGGAAATAATGTAAAAAAATGTAACTTGAATGGATTCCAGGAATATAGGGGAAATTATATCGCACCAAGTTCTCTCAATCGCTCACGAGCCAGAGGCGCTTCGTTGGAGAGGGGGAATTTCCCGATTAGCTGCTGGAGCGTATCTTTTCCCTTTTGCAGGTTTCCACTATTGAGATAAGCGTAACCCTTTTTCAGGAGCGCGCCAGGCAGGATTGAATGGTTTTCGTGATGGTTTTCCAACTGAGTGAAACAATGAATGGCTTTTTGCCATTCCTGATTGCGGTAATGGCATTCGCCCACCCAATAAAGAGATTTCGCTTTCAATTCTTCCCGGTTGGCATATTGATACGAGAAAAGAAATTCTTCGGCCGCTTTGGAATAATTTCCTTTGGTGTAACTCGAATAAGCGTTCTGGAACAGCGCATCCGCATCCGTATTGGTCGGTGGGGGCGCTGCGGGTTTCGATGTCGTGCTGAAAGTGGATGAAGACGGGTCAGGTTCCTGGGTGGTTTTCGATTTCGGGGATCGAGCCGGAGTGCCTTGCTGAGTCACCGTGATAAGAGGCTGTGATGGTAATAGATCGTCGATTTGGTTGAAAAGGTTTTTCTTTCTCGTTTTCGATTTCGAGAGGTTCTGAGAAAACGTATTCACCCGGTCGTCGATCCGGGTCAGTTCTTCATTGATGTCCGTCAATCGCGTTTGAGTTGTCGTGCAGGCGTGTAAAAGGAAAACGGGGATCAATAAAACGCATAGCCGCGTTCCTACGATCGAGAAAACGGAAGAAAAACGGCGTGGCAACGCACAGAGGCTTGCCATCCCGGCTGCTTGGGCCGAACATTCTATCCGCCGGTTCATCCTGCGTTTCATTCCCCAATCCTCCCACACTTGAAAGGATCCATCCCGTCACCGGGCGTTACACCGATCACACCGTTATTCTACACGATAACATTCGCTTGTGACAGCGGGAATTCAGCATTTTCCCCTAGTATTCTGACTGTCCAAAAGTGTCTGGTTGGATGCCCAGGGCAGGCACAGGGGCCTGCCCCTACACGTTTTTGTTCCCTGTCAAAATATGTCGGTCGGTCTATTCGCTCAGATAAAAATGCGAATTCCCATTTTTCCTTAACCATGAAGATAACATTTTTCAATCGAATTCGGGAGGGTTAATCAGCGGGAAATTACTCTATACGCTATTTAGCAGGTCTAATTGTTTGGCTAGGCGGTCGTGTTCTTCTTTTTCGCTGTCGTAGCGGGCGCGTTCCTGTTCGACGACGTGGGGGGGGGCTTTGCCAGTGAATTTTTCGTTGGAGAGTTTCTTTTCACGGCCGGTGATGTTTTTCTCCAGCTGGGCAATCTGTTTCTTTAAGCGGGTGATCTCTTTTTCTTCCACTTCGGACGGCCAATGAACGCGAATTTCACAGCCGTCCACCAATCCGACGGACGAAGCCGGATGAGGTTCCAAGTCGCTTCCTGCACGTAAGTCCGGGTTGATTTTGCATAATGAAGCGATGTCCGGGTAGTACGCCTTAAGAAATGCTTCGTCCCCGCCGTTGCCCGTCTTGAATTCGACGGTGGTGGTGGCCGATGGAGCAATGCTTAATTCACCGCGAATGTTTCGGATGGTATACACCATGCGCTGAAATTTATCCGCTTCCGCTTCCAAGGTGTCGTCGATCGATGACGTGTCGGGCTGCGGGTAATGCGTTTGCATGATGCTGTCCACATTCTCTTCGGGGATTCCCAGTTTTTTGAGGATTTGCCAGATCTCTTCCGTGATAAACGGCATGAAGGGATGAAGCATACGCAGGGCGCATTCCAGAACTTGGAAAGCGATCTTCTTCACGGCGGTTTTTGCTTCGTCGTCATTTCCGTAAAGTCTGGATTTAATCAGTTCCAGATACCAGTCACAGTATTCGTGCCAGATAAACTGATAGAGGGCTTCCGAGGCTTCGTTGAACTTGGATTCCTCCATCCCTTTTCTTGTGGCGGCGACGGTGTGCTGGAGGCGTGAAAGAATCCAGCGGTCGGGCCAATCTAATTTTTCCGGATTGACGGTTTGTGGAAACCGTTCACCCTCATCGATTGTCGCGAGAATGAGCCGAGTGGCGTTCCAGATTTTATTCGTGAAATTCCGGTATCCCTCGATTCGCTCTTCTGCCAGGTTGATCGTACGGCCTTGCGCGGCCATGATGGCGAGCGTGAACCGGACGGAATCGACGCCGAACTGGTCGATGACATCGATGGGATCGATGGCGTTGCCCAGCGATTTGGACATTTTCCGCCCCTGGGCGTCGCGGACCAGTGCGGTGATATAGACGTCTGGGAAGGGGACTTCCTTCATGATATACAGGCCCATCATAATCATTCTTGCGACCCAGAAATAGATGATGTCGTGACCGGTTACGAGAATCGCCGTCGGGTAGAATTTCTTCAGTTCCGGTGTCTCGTCCGGCCAGCCCATCGTTGAAAAGGGCCATAGCGCCGAAGAAAACCATGTGTCCAGCACGTCTCCGTCCTGATGGATGTTTTGGCTACCGCAATGGGCGCATTCGGTCGGGTCTTCGCGTGGAACGGTCATTTTATCGCAGTTATCGCAATACCAGACCGGAATCCGGTGTCCCCACCAGATTTGGCGTGAAATGGGCCAGTCGCGGACGTTTTCCACCCATGCGAAATAGGTGTTTTCCCATTGCTTGGGGATAAAACGGGTGCGATCGTTACGGACGGCTTCAAGGGGTTCCTCCATCAACGGTTTCATTTTGATGAACCATTGCAGTGAGAGATACGGCTCGATCACCGTATTGCAGCGGTAACACTCGCCGATGCGGTTTTCGTAGTCTTCGATTTTCTCCAGCAGTCCTTTGGCTTTCAGGTCTTCTAGCACCCGCTTGCGTGCGTCGTAGCGGTCCAGTCCTTCATAGACACCACCGTTTTCGTTGACCACCGCGTTGGGATTGAAGATATTGATCCGTTCCAAATTGTGTCGTTTGCCGACTTCAAAGTCGTTCACATCGTGAGCGGGCGTGATTTTCAGCGATCCGGTTCCGAATTCCCGATCCACGTAGTCATCGGCGATGACGGGGATCTCACGTTCCATTAAAGGCAGAATGACTGTCTTGCCCACAAGGGATGTATAGCGTTCGTCTTCCGGGTGAACGGCCACAGCCGTGTCTCCGAGCATGGTTTCCGGCCGGGTTGTTGCGACGGTGATATGGCCCGAACCGTCTGCGAACGGGTAATGGATATGATAAAAAGCGCCTTTCGCATCGGAATATTCGACTTCATCATCCGACAGGGTTGTGTGACAGCGCGGACACCAGTTGACCAGGTATTGTCCCCGATACAAAAATCCGTCATTGTAAAGCCGCACGAAGACTTCTCGCACGGCCCGCGAGCAGCCTTCGTCCATCGTGAAACGTATCCGGTCCCAGTCGCAGGATGAACCCAGGTATTTCAATTGATGAACGATCGTGTCGCCGTATTCTTTCTTCCATTTCCAGATACGTTCGAGAAGTTTTTCCCGTCCGAGATCGTGGCGGCTCAATCCTTCCTTGGCGATCTCTTTTTCCACCACGTTCTGGGTGGCGATGCCGGCGTGGTCCGTTCCGGGCATCCATAACACTTCGAAGCCTTCCATCCGTTTCCAGCGGCACAGGATGTCTTGAAGTGTGTTATTCAGCGCGTGTCCGATGTGCAGCTTGCCGGTGACGTTGGGAGGGGGGATAACGATTGAATAGGGCGGTTTTTCCGAATGGGGATCGGCTTTGAATAATTCGTGTTTCTGCCAGAATTGAAACCATTTTTCTCTGGATGAGGAGGGATCGTAACGTTTTTCAATTTCCATGATCGAGTTGATTCCTTGGAGTAAAATTCATTTAAAAATAATTTGTTAAAGTATATGGAGAGATTCGCGATCGAAAAGAGGTTTGAGCCTGAATGAAAGAGGGGAGAGATCGTATCCCTCCCCTCACAATCCATCAAGGAACGAGAACGTTCCTTTTATTCCTTGACTTGAGACCGGTTGTGAAAACTTATCGTCTCATGCGATTTTTCTTCAACCGCTTTACTGCTTTGAGATGTTTTTTGCGTTTACGGACGCTGGGTTTCTCATAGTAGGCGTTTTTGCGGATGTCTTGGGGAATGCTTTCTTTGATACATTTCCGCTTAAAACGCTTTAAAGCAACTTGAATGTCTTCATCGTCACGTAGTTCAACAGATACCAATTCTATCACAACCTTTTCTTTTTGAGTATGTTACGGCATGAAGCCATTTGGGGGATAAAAAAACCGGCCTTTTCTAAGGATAGAGTTATTATAGCCAGCATTCTTACAGAAGTCAATGCTTCTTATCGGGAATTTGTGTGGATTTATTCTTGTTTTTGCTGCCTTTTATACCACAACATATAGATACTCCACTAAAATGTGATACAAAATATAGTATATTTCTTATGATTATCTTCTACGGCTAGACGAACGGGATGGACGCCCAACCGGGGGCAGTTGATCGGGGACGGGGAATCGCTCGGTTTCAATCACTCGGAATGAGAGAGAGTAGGGTGTATTGCTGAAACGAATCCCGTCGATCGTGCGAAGTTGGTTGTCGAGTTGCACCCGATACCGGGTTTTGGGCCGCAAATCCGCATTGATAATGATCCGGGTTCCCGTCTCGACTGGAAGATACTGGATCATTGGTGTCGAATCCGGACGGGGACGAATTCGAAGTGCGCGCTCAAATGTTCTTGGATCGACGGGGGCATTCGTCTCGAAAATGAGATGAGGGTTGAAGGTCAGAACGAACTGCGTTTCCCGCCGGTCTGGATTGCTCCACAAAATCAGGGGGCCTCCGGTCGTAAAGTTGAATACAAACTCTTCTGCGAGAGAAACGCCTTTCGGAGTCTCTGCGATCGGAGTGACCACAACCGTGTAGCGTGTGTTGAAAAGAACCGGATTGGGTGCGTTTTGATAGAGACGCAGATGCAGCACGTCGAGGTCGGAGAGTTCGCTTTCACGGTCGAAAAACGCGTCGAAACTGGCCGGGGGATCGATAATGACCGAGTGTTTGGCGGATTCCCCGTTCATCCGCTCGCTGAAACGAACCATCACATCCACAAACCGGTCGATGGGAACCTTTCTCGCGCCCGGCGGAGGGAATATATCGATGACATAGGGAGGTTCGACATCTTTGACTAATTCAAAGAGACCCAAATCGGTGTCTTGACCGGGTTGTATGTTGATCCCTTCCAGATAAGCGGTTTTGTAGCCGCCTTTGGCCAAGATCACTAAGTAAGCGCCGACCGGCAGAGACTCGAAAGCGTATTCGCCGGTTGGGCCGCTTACGGTGTTGAATGGGGTTCCTTCGATTGCGACAGTGACTCCCCCAAAATCCAACTCGCCCTGAAGCGCCACGGTTCCGAACAGATTTCCCGTCCCGCTTTCGTCCAGATCGTCTTCCGGCTCGAGGATGAGATCGGGGGCTTGGGAGACTTGATTGGCTAAGACGTTCACGTTTTCCTGCGCGAGGGTTTGAAAGCCTGGATGTTCGGCGGACAGCGTATAATTCCCGGTGGGAATCCCGACGAATTTATAGCGTCCTTCACTGTCGGTCCAAACCGGTGGAGATAATCCCATCAGTTTGACCGTAATATTTCCATGAGATTGCAATCCACTGAGGTAAACACGGCCTTGAAGCACACCCAGACCACCCGCTTCGTATTCTCTTTGCAAGGTTATAATTCCGGCGGTTTTGGTCGAGGTGGCATCCACGGGAACGGCATCGGCAATCGTTTCATTTAAATAACCGGGATGAGACAGGATTAATGTGTACGGTCTTTTATCCAAACCGGTTATGAGAAAAGAACCGTCCATCGAGGAAATGGTGAATTTTTTGGGCATGCTTTCCAGCGTGATCTTAATTCCAAGATGGGTTTGATTTCCCTCAAGGTAGGAATGGCCGCGAAGAACGTATTGGCCTAATGTCGGCGGCTCGGGTTCGGGTGTCGGGATTTTTTTTACGGATCGCAATTCCAACTTTGGAATTTCCGTCTCTTTTCCATCGGCGATCGATATCTCATCCAGCGTTGCGGGAAACCAGCCATCCTTGAGGGCTAGAAACCGGTAGGTTCCCGGTGGAATGTCATTCAGGAGAAAATGACCGGTGGTGTTGGTTTTTGTATGGTAAACCGTATCCGCCAGTAGGATAAAAACGTCTTCGTGTGTTTTTTCACCTTCCAAAGTGATGAATCCCGCGATGCCTCCAGAGGGAATGAATTGCCGGGATAAAACGATCGCTCCGAGAGAAACCGTGGCGCCCGCTTTGATCTCCACATCGGTCTGGTAATCCGAAAAGTTTTCCATTCGGATAAGGACCGTTTGCGTTCCCAAGGGGATGCCCGAAATCAGGAATTGACCTTCTTTGTCCGCGATAGCGCGATATTGAGTGCCGGGCAGCACGATTTGAGCGCCTTCGACGTCTTGCTGGCCTTCCAGCTGGATAATACCCGAAATCTCGCCGAATTGAGGTTTATCACAGGCCTGGAATACGCAGAGTGCGGTTAGAATCCCTGAAATGGCAAAAATCCGAAAGAGAGTCAATTGATTCATATTTACGCCCGAAAGCCGTTTTTAAAACAGCAAACCCTTCTATGTCAGTGCTCCAGAATGAATACCCTCAAATAATTCCCGATTATCCCGTATAACGTATGGACGGGTGGAGAGGGGAACACCTGCCCGGAAAAAAAATTATTCTATTATAATACTGCTTGCGAAAATTATTCTTTTGAAAAAGCTAACCTACGCGGATAAAGCGCTTTTGTCAATCATATATGTACTTCATGGACTCGGAAACGGGGCACTTCAGTAAACGAGTAAATGAAATAACAATGAATTCTTGTGTGATGGAATCAGGAGCGGAAATTTTTAAATCATGCTCGGAAAACGTGAAAAACATATCGTAACGATCCTCTTCTTTGTCGTGCTGACGGGACTGCTCTGGTTTTTGCGGTCTTGGAATCTTGAGATCGGGGACGGAGTGTTTTGCTGCAAGCAAACGATCGGCGGGCAGACATTCGCAGTGACGCTGTCCCGCGCCACCCT